>JBOEGT010000131.1:0-983 GCA_050633585.1 Arenicella sp. | reverse complement strand
ATATTGAAAACAAAAAAACCGCACTTAAGCGGTTTTTTTGTACTAGGTTTATACCTAAATATGGTGGAGGTGGCGGGGATTGAATATTCATTATATTTATATAAACCAATAACTTACAGCTTACAGCTTATTGTTGCCCTGAATTTGTCCTTTTAGCTCTTGTGTTTTCCTCCAGTAGGAAGTTTTATTTTCTATGGTTTGGGAGATAGCCTCTGTTGTGTTTAATTGCTTTTTGATAGATTGCTTCTTTAGCAGTTAACTAACTTTGCAAGGGAATAATAGAAACAATGAAAATTATAAGAGAATTATTGGGTAAAGCTCTAAGGCTATATTCAGCGTATAAAAAACTTTTTTTCTGGAATAGCCTTAGTATTTTAAGAAAGAATCGATTGATTCAGTCTTCATATATTTGGTTGGTCATTGTTCCGGTAACAGCAAAACTATTTTCTAAGCTATCTGATAAATTTATATTTTCAATTCAAGGTAAGCAATATGTTTTAGATTTGGTTTTACCTTTTTCGTGGAAAATGTTTTATTTTGCAGCTATTTGTTTCACAATGGCGAATATATTTTTCTCTCTTTTTTCACCTAAAATATTCAAAGAAAATTTTGATTACGGTGACTTTAGAAACTCTGGTCGAGAAATAATGCATATTGGAACATATATGAAAAACCCAGGGAATCTAGAGCAAATGAATGAACAGCATGGGAATGACTTGTCTAGAATTTTTTGGAATATTTTTTACTCAAGAAAGCTAGAAAATCGGCCTGCAAGAATAATAACCTTTATGTTTTATATTGTAGGCATTCTTATTTTTACATGGGTGGCGATAGAAAACTTGTTATGGGTTATGAAAGAGGCCTTATAGTTTGACAAAACTTGCTCTAAATGTTGCCAAAACATGGCTTTTATAGGTAAATATACAGACTTACATCCTTGTAAGTATTTGATTTTTCTGTATAAATATGGTGGAGGCGGCGGG
>JBOEGT010000130.1:0-1395 GCA_050633585.1 Arenicella sp. | reverse complement strand
CAGTGAGTTCAATTGATACTTTCCAAAACGGTAATGATGTCAGAATGATTGTGTCTCCTTCGGGCGAATATCAACAAATTTCTTTTCAAAATGATAATGTATTCACTATTATTTTAGAGCCGATTCCAGAAGGCGAAGAAAAAGAAGTAGCAGAAGTTGATGAAAACGGTTACTCAGGTGAACGCCTATCCTTGAACTTTCAACGTTTAGAGGTGCGTTCAGCATTATCCGTTATTTCTGATTTTACAGGTTTGAATATTATCGCAAGCGATGATGTGCAAGGAGAGCTAACACTTAATCTAAAAGATGTGCCTTGGGATCAGGCGCTTGATGTTATCTTAGAAGCTAAGGGATATGCGAAAAGGCAAAAAGGTAATGTTATTTGGGTCGCTCCAGCCGCAAGAATTGCAGAGTTTGAGCGTGAACAACTAAGGGCAGCACAATCTTCAGCAGAGCTTGAGCCATTGGTGACTGAAATTATCAGAATTAATTACGCAAGAGCTGAAGAATTAAAAGAAGTGCTTGAGAGTGGTCAAGAAGATGATCGCGACAGTGATGTTGATAACGATAGAGGGGGTTCTTCTCGTCAAGTTATCTTTGTTCAAGGTGCTAATGGTACTGAATCTATTAGTAGTACTCGCGATAGCGGCCGAAAAGAGGCCGTACTTAAGATTACTTCAGATGAGAGGACTAACTCATTACTTGTGACGACAACGAGTGCTAACATGGAGGTCATAAAACAGCTTATTCGTGAGCTGGATCAGCCAGTCAGGCAGGTAATGGTTGAAACTCGAATTGTTGAAGCAACAGATACGTTTAGCCGAGAGTTGGGTGCAAAATTAGGTTTTACGCGTTTGACAGAAAATGCCCGTGGCTTGGGAAGTGGTAGTAATGTTGGTAATACTGCTGTTTCTGGCTCGTTGGGCACAGCGAATGCAACTCAGCAATCGTTGATTAATGGCGGTGACGTTTTTAATAGCGGTAGTGCACCTGGCGGGTTAAATGTAGATTTGGGCGCGAATGGTATTAATGGCGCAGCACCTGCTTCATATGCATTCTCTTTGTTTAGAGCAGGTACAGGATTTGCTAACATTATTAATTTAGAGCTTTCAGCGCTTGAAGCTGAAGGTCGAGGGAAAATTGTTTCTAGTCCTAGATTGGTTACTTCTGGGCAAAGAGCTGCAGCAATAACGACTGGTACTACACGGTTTGTAACGGTAGGAGTTTCTACGACGGGCGTTCCCATTGTAGAAACGCGCGATGCATTTTTAGCATTGACGGTTAATCCTCAAATTAGTCCTGATGATAACGTGATAATGGATGTCTTAATTAATCAAGACTTCTTCCTTAGCCCAACAGAAATTAGGCGAAACAACATTGTTACTCAAGTGACTG
>JBOEGT010000129.1:0-836 GCA_050633585.1 Arenicella sp. | reverse complement strand
CACTCTCGCTTATGTCTATTTTTCCAAAAAAACTAAAATAGGATATAACGTAAAAGATAACGAAGTTAATCACTATAAAATGTTTAAAAATATACCCTTCTAAGTTTAGAAAAAAACTTAAAACTAAAAATGCATTTAAAACAAACAGGTACGAAACCATACAAAATGATGCGCAATGCATGAATAAAGATATTTTTGATGGTGCTTTATCTGCATATAAAATAGCGTACCTACTAATAAAAATTTCTTTAACTATGTTTATCATTTTATTTACCAAATCAACTAAAAGCTAAATAGCAACTAAAGAGCTTTTACCCCCTTTGCTTGCCGCTTCTTGCTTTCAGCAAATAATTCACATGCATCGCAAAAGCAACTACAAGAGATATTACAAATAAACTAGCAAGACAGACTTTCACGCTAGCAATATAACTTATTATCGCTAAGAAACCTGCTGCAATACCAATTGCTTCCGCCCATTGAACTTTTTCAGGCTCTTTCTTTGAGATTAACTTAGGGTTGATGACAACAATGCTTTTACGAAAAAATACCGACATCGCCAAAAAAGGAATAGCAACAGCACTGGCAGCAATTGCATAAAGCTCATTTTTAGAAGGGGATGACTCATACGTCGCAACAGCTGCTATCAAAATAGCAAAAGACACAGCCAACATCGGCATCGCGACAAACTCAACAAACAATAAGAAAATACCCTTCCTGTCCTGTTTCGTTCATTCCTTCTCTTTCACCTCCATTTATCTCCATTCCATATTAAAGGGCTTTGACCTCTTATTTTTACTACCCTAATTATTTTTGATTATTACTTTCACCAGTGCGTT
>JBOEGT010000128.1:0-1601 GCA_050633585.1 Arenicella sp. | reverse complement strand
GCATCTATATGTACAAGATAGTAATCATTGCCACTCTTCTATTTTCATCAAATGCTTTTGCAGCGAATTATTATGGCTGGGCAGGAAGTGGTGAGGAAATAATTTAGAATTTTGCTGTTCCCAATGGTAAATGGACAGTGTATGGAAATAGTAAATATATTCAAAACGGGAAAGAGATAAATAACTATTTTATAAAGACAGATAAAATCACTAAAAATAAAGACGGTTTTTTTCAGCTTCATGACTCGGAATCTAATTCAATTGTTTTATTGGATTTGTCGAATAAGAGTGAAAGAATTTGGGGAAAATCCATGAATGGAAATCAACTTTACATCAAGTGTTCAAAAGAGCAGGCGATAAAAGTCATTAGTCATGTTAAAGAAAACACCTAATAATCCATACAAATAGCATTAGGCTCTCAGGATAGCTGGAAACATAATATCACTATGGAAATTTATCATCGTAAGGTACGTTGGCTGGGCTTCATTTTTATCATTCCTGTGATTTGGTTTTCATTGACGTTAACTGGCTACACGTCCCAGCATCTTGATAGCTCTGAAACTACTGCTGCTTATGTCGTGATCGGTGTATGTCTTCTTGTCTCTTTGCAGTGTTTTATGGGGAGTACTCGGTTCTTTTTTGATAATGAAGCAAGCGCTGGAATACAAATCAGGAAACATTTCTATGGTGAGAAAATCGTTCACTATCCTTACTCAAATATTTTAGAGGTAACGGTTCGTTGTTATCGTCGCGGAAATAAAGCCGTACCAACATACCGTGTTGGAATAACTGAGGGTACTACACTGTTTGGGCAAGAAGCTACTCAATTCACTGAGCTACGATCCTTTGGTGGCACAGAAGAGGATCGTTTTGCCGCACGAGATTTTGCCAAAGAAATTTGTTTGTATACAACACTACACTTTACTGATGACTCCGATAATGTGCGGCCAGACGTTGGATATCACTCCCATGCCAATCACTAGTCTAACAAATCATTGCACTCTAGCACCTAAAGCTCGGAGTCTTTTGTGTATTTCGCTAGTGCTCCATGATCACATAAAGTCCGCTCCGCTTTAAGCGTTGGTGAATGCGGCGTTAGAAAGAAAATGAAATTTATGAATCAAGTATCAATAGAAGATGTCTTTGACTATTGTCTTTCAGAGTTTGACGGATTGGTGATTGATAAAAACTGGGGTGAAAGAGGAGTTTTCTACAATCCAGATAAGAAACTCCCTAAAGGCGTATATGTTCTCACGTTCAAAGAAAAAGACGGTCCTAATGACAAGGCATCAAAAGTGAATAGAGAAGGAGTTTATCGCCTTAATCTAGGTATTAGCAAGAAAACGTTTATTGAGATGTTTGGCTCTATTCCGCAAAGGCCTGCCGCAGGACAAATAGTTTCAACGGGGCATGATTTTTCACAGCTCGACCAAATCACGCCTCACCCAGTGTATGGGTGGATGTCATGGATTGCTGTATTAAATCCATCAAAAGAAACATTTACACAGCTTACGCCATTGATTAAAGAAGGTGTTGAATTGGCAATCGTGAAATATCAGATAAAGGTTAAGGCGTGATACGTTCCAACAAGAACGATTCAT
>JBOEGT010000127.1:0-695 GCA_050633585.1 Arenicella sp. | reverse complement strand
TACTATTTAGCAGTTGGTAAAAGCAAGTTTGTAAAAGATAATCCGGTTATCGTTGGCAGCATAGAATTTGACGAGTATCCTCATATATGTTCACTACTCAAAAAAACTGATAATTTTTTGATTACTAGAATATGTGACTTGTATGATGATCATTCTTTTTCACTTGAGGAATTGAGGCAAGCTCAATTATCTTTAGGTGAACTGCTTATAGACGACCTAACTAAAGAGGAAAGAATTTTTCTTCATAAATTACTCGCAATCATTGGTTATGCGATCAATAAAGAACAGCAATTACATGGCATTGCAGATTAAACATCTAACAAGCGAATATAGCTAATGCAACTTTCATATACTCTTGACTTGGATTTTAAGGATGTTTTAGCAATACTATTTCGTAGAAATAAAAGATGCTTAGACTGTTTAAGTTCAGTAAACCGTAAAACAATTAAGGAAGACCTTGGGTTTGGTTGGGAGAAAGAACGCCGCGGATTAAGTTTTAAAATTAATTATGCAAAGAGATATGATATTAAAGTTGAATATATTTGTGAGTCTTGTGGGAAAAAACATAAACCTTCAGAGTTTTGGTGAAAAGTTCCTCCTAACAAGCCAAACCACAAGAATGCCAAACCGTTGGTGTGTTGCACATGTTTAGAACGTTAATTTTTTCATAACGAAACTAGGCTTAACGCGCGCGA
>JBOEGT010000126.1:0-965 GCA_050633585.1 Arenicella sp. | reverse complement strand
GATTGTTAAAGCAATTGAAATGTGGGCAAAAGAATAAAAAGAAAAGGGACACATAAAGTGTCCCTTTCTATAGTTATGCAATTAACGCATTGCTGGAGAGTACAAAATACCGCCATCTTTCCACAAAGCGTTCAAGCCACGTGAAATTTTCAATGGAGAACCTTGACCAACATTACGTTCAAAAGATTCTGAATAGTTACCCACTTGCTTAATAACTTGATAAGCCCAATCAGGGTTCAAGCCTAAGTTCTTACCAAGCTCACCTTCACTACCAAGCAAACGCTTGTTAGCTGGCTTACCATTAGCAAGTTTATCATCAACATTTGCTGCTGTAACACCTTGCTCTTCACCTTCAATCATTGCGCTTAGAGACCATTTAACAATGTTAAACCATTGATCATCACCTTGGCGAACAACAGGTCCTAATGGCTCTTTTGAAATTACTTCAGGAAGAACGATAGCACTTGCCGGGTCTTTTAAACCAATACGCAATGCGTAAAGCTGAGATTGATCTGAAGTCAAGAAGTCACAACGACCAGATTCAAAGCCTGCACGAGTTTGATCAGATGTATCAAAAGTCACCGCTTTGTATGTAATTTTGTTTTCACGGAAATAGTCTGAAATAGCGAGTTCTGTGGAAGTACCTGCTTGAATACATGCATTCGCACCATCTAGCTCGGTTGCACTTTTAACGCCAAGCTTCTTGCTTACCATGAAACCCGTACCATCATAGTAAACGACGCCTGCGAAGTTCAAACCTAGCGAGGTATCACGTGTATGAGTCCACGTTGTATTACGTGAAAGCACATCGATTTCACCTGATTGTAACGCCGTAAAACGTTCTTTCGCTGTTAACGGCTTATATTGCACTTTGCTTGCATCACCTAAAACGGCTGCAGCAACTGCTCGGCACACGTCTACATCTAGACCACTCCACGCACCTTTTTCATCCTTTTGCGAAAATC
>JBOEGT010000125.1:0-1112 GCA_050633585.1 Arenicella sp. | reverse complement strand
CCCGTAGCTTTTGATAGCTCTTCTAAAGCACTCGTGCCCAATAAAGAGTTTCCATGGTGATTTAGGCCTGGCGACCATACGGCTATAGAGGCCTTGCCAGGAACAATGGCTAAAATACCTCCACCGACACCACTTTTTGCAGGAATGCCAACACGATAAGCAAATTCACCTGAACCGTTGTAATGCCCACAGGTCATCATTAAAGAATTAATGCTTCGAATTTTATCGCGTGAAAGCAAAGAATACGTTGGATGAAAACCTGCTAAAAACCTGCCTGAGCGTGCCAGTTGTTCACATGTCATCTCAACCGCACAATGGTTAAAATATGTCCCAAGTGTCAAATCACAATCATGCTTTAAGTTATCACTAGCTCTTAGAAAGTTCGCTAATGCCCAATTTTTAAAGCCACTCGCTTTTTCTGATTCAGCAACATTTCTATCAATGTAAATATCATCATCTGAAGCAGTAATACGAATAAATTGAAGAATTTCAGCGAGCGTTTCTTTTGGTGTCGCACCAACCAAAAGCGTATCTGTGGTCACAATTGCACCAGCGTTAACAAATGGGTTTGACGGATTACCTTGGCGAATCTCTAAATCTTGCACTGAATTAAAGTCATTCGTTGACGGCTCTCTCCCAACACGATTCCAAAAGTGATCTCCATAACGACCTAGAGCGATCGCTAGCGTATAAACTTTAGAGATACTTTGTATCGAAAACGCTGTAGAGGACTGGCCAACATTGATTTGTTGCCCATTAGGCAAACACACTGAAATGCCGAATTGATTTGGGTCTACATCGGCTAATTCAGGTATGTAATCAGCAACATTCCCCTTATCTGGCAAGGCGACTATCTTATCTTTTACAGCCTCTAACAAAGGCTCAAGCAACTCTCTATCCATTTTATTATTGTCTTAGGGAAATTAATCAACAGGTCATTATTTTAAAGCCTTATCCATAAAGTTTAACTATTTTATTTAGATCTAATGCAGAGGTTTTATACACTTTTTATCAAATTTAAGGACAAACGCAAGAGTCACTTCAGAACAAGCAAACCATCGCTACAATCAAAAGCTCCGCCAAAGGTAAATGAGAGTAATGCCAAAGAAGAG
>JBOEGT010000124.1:0-1412 GCA_050633585.1 Arenicella sp. | reverse complement strand
GCACGTTTTGTGTAGTCCGAATATGCTGGTAATGCAACGGCAGCTAAAATACCGATGATCGCAACAACGATCATTAATTCGATTAGTGTGAAACCCTTTTGGGTAGCTTGTTTCATGTGTTGAAAAGTTTTCATTCAAATTCTCCAATTAAAAGTTTATCTATTGAAATTCTTTCTCCAGCACATAAATGCGCTGTGTCAGTAATTATACTAATGCAAGTCCCATGCCAAAGTAAACAAAAGTTCATAAACTTAGTGTTTTATTGGTTCCCTTGGGCAAGGTGTTAATAATTAACGAGTTTTAACTGACAAAAATTGTCACTTTTGTTCAGTTTAAGTCAATTTTTGTCAGTTTGTAGCGTAAGGAACGGAATGAAATGCCAAGTAATTTTGCTGCTTTGGTTTTGTTTCCACCCGTTTTTTCTAGTGCATTGATAATGGCTTCTTTTTCTGTGCGCTCTAAAAAGCTTTCAATATTTTCTTTGTTGGCATTGAACGTTTTTGAGCTGACTCTTTCTTCATGAAATTCGTTTTCTAACATCAAATCTTGGGGTTCAATCGTGTTTGCATCGCTGAGCGCGCATGCACGTTCTAAAATATTTTCAAGTTCGCGCACATTGCCAGGAAAAGAATACTCTTGAAGTTTTTTGAGTGCTTCATGTGATAATTGCTTAGTTGATGAGTCGCTGTGAGATTTATTAAGTTTGTTGATAATGTGCTCGGTAAGCAACGGTACGTCTTCTGGTCTTTCAGACAGGCTAGGCATGTTGAGTGGAATGACATTAATTCTGAAGAATAAATCTTCACGAAAGGTTTCTTGTTGTATTAACGCTTTTAAATCTTTATGTGTTGCGCTAAGAATACGAATATCAACTTCC
Organism: Arenicella sp.; assembly: GCA_050633585.1. Taxonomy (GTDB): domain Bacteria; phylum Pseudomonadota; class Gammaproteobacteria; order Arenicellales; family Arenicellaceae; genus CALKZN01. The sequence continues at coordinate 535 of JBOEGT010000124.1, read as the reverse complement.
TCTTCGTTGTTGGAGCCGATAGATCGGACGCGTTTTTCTTGGATCGCACGCAATAGCTTTACTTGCATCTCTAGTGGTAAGTCAGCAACTTCGTCTAAAAAAAGTGTTCCGTGATTAGCGGCTTGAAAAAAACCTTCCTTATCTGAAATGGCGCCAGTGAAGCTCCCTTTTTTATGGCCAAAAAACTCACTTTCCATGAGTTCGGATGGTATCGCTCCACAGTTAATGGCAATAAATGGCGCATTTTGTCTGGTGCTTTGATGGTGGATTTGCCGTGCAGCGAGTTCCTTGCCGCTACCAGAAGGTCCGCTAATGTGAACCGGTGCTTGGCTGCGTGCAATTTTTTTGATGGTTTGTCGGATGTTATCCATGGCTGTCGATTCGCCTAAAAGCTGTTCGTGTTGCTCTGTATTTGTTTCGGTGACGTTAGATAGGTTAACACCTTGTTCTACCACGCGCTTTAGCTCACTTGACATGACGGGTTTTGAGATAAAATCAAAAGCGCCGAGTTGTAAGCATTTGACAGCAAGTTCGA
>JBOEGT010000123.1:0-1391 GCA_050633585.1 Arenicella sp. | reverse complement strand
GCATATTCTGCAATATCTTTTTTGCGTTTATGCTCGTCGGAAAACAGAATAATGTTTGCATCACGAATGTCTTTCCAAGTCTCCTTGCCAGTATATAACTCTTCGCTAGCTAGAATAGGGTTAAGTGTTTCTTGCTTAGTTAGTATCTTCAGTGCCGCTTTAACATGTTTTTTGATTTTGCCTTTCGCTTCACTAGGGATGTTTTCAATAGAAGAGCGGTAAGTATTATTTCCAGAATAAGCCAAACCTCTCACTAGCCACGCAAGAGCAGCACTATTTTTGTTGGTAGAACCGGTTGAATAATAATCAATGAGCTCTTGAACCCGTCTATAAACCCTCTCTTCTTGAATGCCCATTTCGACTAATTGTTTTGCACCTTTAATATGAAGTTGAGGGTCATCACTATTCAATAATGCAAGCACATTCCGGATATAGTCATTTTTTTCAGCGATCTTGCTCTGACCAATATAGTTATCCTTAGCGGCAATGGCATTGACCAGCTGTTGAGTATCCAGTTCTTTCAGAGCTCTTTTCGCATGCCTTTTCGAACGCTTGCCATTTTCAGCCATATTTTCAAGTAAGGGACGATATTGCTCATCCCCGGAAGCGCCAAGGCTGATCGCTATCCAGCTTACCTGTTTATAATTGTCACTGACTGCATATTGCGTGATTAAATCGGCCAAGCGCCGATAGACTCTTTCATCGGAAACTCCTCTGTTCATCAGTGATTTGGCGGCAGCATTTTGGCTAACAGGGTCATCAATGTTCAACAACGCTAAGGTTTTTTCAACAAAAGGATTCGCGTTATGATGATTAATCGTTTGCGCAGCGGCAATCGAGGTAGAAAACAACGCTGTGGCAATCGAGGTAGAAAACAACACTGTCAACAGAATGGCGGGAAGCTTAGAGGAGATAAATGTCATAGGTCCTTTTTAAGATAACTGGGTGTTAACGAAAGCTTGATAAAACTCATTTTTATCATGCGGGGTCTGTCGAGATTCTAATCAATGCAACACACAAAGCAAAACAAAAAACGTTAATTTCATACCTAATTGTTCCAATATCAATTTGCCTGTCAATTCGGTGTTGCTATTTTTGATTGATGCAAGGATTTTCAGGTAGTAATGTTTCTCGGTTTTAAATACTTTGGCTTGGTAGCGGTTTGTATAGCGTTAATATTTACGGATTGCTGATGTGGAAAATACGAGAACAGGCTTGTTGGTTTTAGTTCCTTAAGTGTTGATAGATGTCTTGAGAATATATTGATTTAGGCGAATAGTGATGGGTATACTCCAGCGAATGTCCTCACTAGAAAATAAATTAAAGACGATCAAGTTTTGGCTGTGGTTGGGTGTGTTAAACCATTGCATCATTCTTTTTGTTATAGCGCT
>JBOEGT010000122.1:0-2080 GCA_050633585.1 Arenicella sp. | reverse complement strand
TCAAGCACGTTGTGATCAACACAGCGCAATTAATCGCTCATTGGCAGTCTGTGGGCTTTGTTCACGGCATGATGAACACCGACAACCAATCCATCCTCGGCATCACCCTGGATTTTGGCTCCTGCGCTTTCACAGAAAACTTTGACGATGCCTATGTCAGCGCAAAGCTCGACACCAAAGGGCGCTATGCATTTGGCCAACAACCCACCATTGGCCTATGGAACTGCAACGTACTAGCAAAAGCCTTATCCCCCTTGATTAGTGCAAAAGATCTTAAACAAGCCCTGTTGTGTTATGAACCAACTTACCTCAAACACTATGAATTACTGACGTCTTAATGCGTAAGAGCATTGAGAAAACTTTCCACTTCCAAATGCCTTAACGCCTGAATAACACGTTTACTACCAAGCAATTATACTTAATATTGACGTCTTAAAACGAGAAACACCCGACAACCTGAGATGCCGAGTGTAGTAAATCGTGTTGATGCATTTGTTATATTTTAGTCAACCAATGCAAACACTTGAAAACATCCTACCTAGAGGTGTAACACTTACATGCCCTCGTTGTATTTCGCCTTTCGTTTCTTCATTTGTAACGCTGTTAATAGTATTTTCAATATGAGCTTCTGATTCTAATTCTTTGTACACACTCTCATCGTTTAACTCATTTTTATCACTTAGAAAAACTAAACCAAGTCGTTCAAGATTAACTAGTGCAGGTGCGCACAAATTATGATTTTCACACTCTGCATGCTTTGATATATGTGAGTATTTTTCAAGCACAACTCTATAGCCACGATCATTTTTTCGATGCTGCTGCACGTTTATGTATGGCTGCATTCCATACCTAGCCAAAAATTTCATAATTTTTGCTTCATCAGGTGACATATTTCGAATGATTTCAACAAATCCCGGATGAGCTGAGCTTGATGTTTCTTTATTCATAGAGGAAGCGAGAAGTGATGCGTACATGTCACTTAACGACTCCTTATGCCCCACATATTTCAGTGACTCCAGAGCAGGACCTGCAACACTCAAATCTGGAGTGTCAATATTTTCAGGGGGAACTGACTCCAGCTTTTTAGCTACTTTGGTATGTACAAATTCCTCTATTTGCTCAATACCCCAAACAACACCTCGTAATGGAGAAAGTGCAGCATTGACCGCTCGGCCCACTGTACCTAACGCCTTTCCTGTTTCTTGTGCTATTGGTTGAACAGCATCTTGATATACTGGAACTTTTTCAACCAACCCTGAAACAGCATTGATCGTACCTTCTACACTACTCTCAGTGTTATTCTCACCCATAAATATCTCCTAAAATATAACGCCCACATAAAAGGCGAGCAACTTGTTGTTAGTCCAGCACGCATAGCGTACGTTTTTTCATGTGCTTGTTATAAGTCATTTCTTGTTTTGCCACACTGCCATTAATAAACAGCAAATGAAGCAAGTTATTGCCAATTGAACTAAAAACTGTAGATATGGAGTAAATAATATCGGGTCCGAAAAAATAGTTTGGATAAATTCTAATCCTGTCATAGAACTTCCATTATCAGACAACCATGCCTGTTGCTCAGCATAACTTAAAGAATCGAACTCTTGAGGATTTTTAGGCATTTTATGATTCGTCCCTTTCCCGAAAAAGAAAGCTATCATTAAAGTAACTAAAGTTGGAATTGTTCCCGAAATTATTATTGCACGTTTGAACATGAAATTATTTTTACTTATAACAGTTTTATTCACCGTCTCTATGTCGGTTGAACCGTTGTCGGACTAATATATTACACCGACCCTTATCCATACACTTAATTCCCAAATTAAAACAACAGCTTACATCCATATCTGGGCCTCCTTAAATGAAATAGTCCGACTTGAAGTCGGTATATTTTGTGTCGGTTTTTAGCAGAGTATTATTTTTCTTGATGAATATCAATCAATTAACATCATCAGCTAAAAAAATAGCCCCACTGTCGGCTGTTTTTTTATGTGAGTTATTCTCTGTTTTCAGCAATCCATTAAATAAGGCATCGCTTTATGGGGTGAGTAATTCCAGCAAACGTTCACGTACCAAACCG
>JBOEGT010000121.1:0-731 GCA_050633585.1 Arenicella sp. | reverse complement strand
TGTCAATAAAATCATTATGCTCTCAGCCCTCTATTCTCATTAAAGAACCATCGAGAACGCTTGCCACCTTAGGAGCCACTATTTGTTTAACAGTACTCCCGACATTTCTCTACAAAAAACTAGAAAGTACGATGATATCTCTCGTGTCACAGCAAGACACCAAAAATACACCTAATACCGATGCTAGCGCCTATTAAGGCTTAGTTTCACAACATTTTTACTTATCGTATTGCTATTTTGTCGAAGGAGATCCTCACAATACTGCCTGAGAAAAGAATATCGTTCTTGTAACGCTTTTATAGGCGGACGAAGATGTTTATTTACTTTCAACTCGTTACAAATTGATACAGTTTTGACAACCTATTATTCCGAACTATCGGTATTATTGAATCAACACATTCATCAAATGAAAAAATAATCCTATGCTCAAAAGCAATCTCATCATGTTTCTCATGTTTATCGCGATCGTCACGTCAAGTGCTTTACACGCACAGCAGCGCAAAGAACAATCCGGAAAACGTACACCCCCTAAAGTCGCTGTGGAGGCCTGCGCTAATTCATCCGCAGGTCAACAATGCTCATTCGAAGGCAAACGTGGCTCGGAAAGTGGCACCTGTTTTAGCCCATCAGAAGAGCGTCCACTTGCTTGCAAACCTGAGCGCCAAGGCAAGAACAAGAAAAAGAAGAAACACTAGAACACAATCATCGCATCAAATGCCAATGTCGTGCTT
>JBOEGT010000120.1:413-559 GCA_050633585.1 Arenicella sp. | reverse complement strand
CTGTTATAACTATTTGGAGAAATTGTGACTATTGAAGAAAAGAAAAAGCATGGAGCGGGAGCATTCGTGCTAGCTGGAATTTCATTTATTCCACTTATAGGTGTACTGACTGGTATTATTTGTATTATTAATGCAATCATTGCAAG
>JBOEGT010000120.1:0-368 GCA_050633585.1 Arenicella sp. | reverse complement strand
GGAATGCTCAACAACACAAATTTTTCTAAAAAATTTGAGCCACATGCAATTAGTTCAATGACTTCACTGGTAAGAAATATTGAATATTTTAAATTGCAAAATGGCGTTTATCCAAAGAGCATGGATGAAATACGTGCAAGTTTGAAAGAAGGGGAAATGATTTTCTCATTCGATGTCTCTGGTCCTGCAGTAATGGAGGGAAAACAAAGAGATTTTTATTACGAAGTAATAAATGATGGTAATAATTATTTTCTTTTTGGTATAGGCGTTGATTCTACCCCTTTCACTGAAGATGATATTTATCCATTAATAGACCCAACTAAGGATAAAAACATTGGTTGGATTAAATCGAAGTGACAAGTTATAAC
>JBOEGT010000119.1:0-3778 GCA_050633585.1 Arenicella sp. | reverse complement strand
TAGAGAAAGGCTTCACGGTGGCGTTAATGTGTGCTGAAAAAGATCCAGCAACATGCCATAGAAGTTTGCTAGTAGGTTATTTTTTGGCGCGACATGGCTTCGATTCAATATTACATATCGACCATGAAGGTAAGCTTGAAAGTCAGAACGAACTGGAACATAGGTTATATGATATTCATGCTATGAGTGATGATCTGTTTACCTCTAAAGAGGAACAAATTGAGCGAGCATATCAACTGCAGTTAAAAAATACTTCCTACTGTAAGCCTGATGAGTGATTTAGGCTATTGCCAATAGCGATTGTAAAGAGTCTTGGGTTTTCTCAAGGAGATGCTTTAAAAGCCTAAGCTATATGCAATATAACCTAATATTAAAGCCGGTATTGCACTGTATAAAGTGGCATAAATTGCAGCTTTCGGTGCCATGGCAATAGCAGGGAAGAGAGCGTCTCCATCATTGCTCGTCGCATTCGCTATTTGAGCGGATAAGGGAACAATGCCTTGTAGATAAAGCGTCGTCATTATAATTTGTGGGCCACATCCTGGAATAAACCCAACCAATACCGCAAATAGTGGAGTTAATGGACCAAGTGTTCTAAAAACACCGCCTAAGTCCCAGCCTGTAAAATACAGCAGAAGCTCAAAGCATAAAAAGCCGGTGATGACCCACACCGAAACGAAGCTGGTTTCGGCTGCGACGGACTCCCAAATAGCTTTAGTATCATGTTCGGGAGTGTTGTTATGTGAGTCGACGTAATGAATAGACCATGAGTTTAAGGGTCTTAAAATCCATATGAATATCGATAAAATAGCCCCGACAAAACCAACCCACATAACGGGTTCATAAATTGCCCATTTGCCAAAAAAAGCATCCACATTAATTTGAAATGCTAATAAAACACCAATGGCGCATCCAGGGACTAATAGCCATAACCATGAATCTAACAATATGGTTGGTAATGGTACAGGCTCACTTTTATGCGCTTTAATGATTGATTTAGAAGGAGTGGGCTTGAGGAAGTCGTTGCCATGAATAAAGTTAATTAAGTAACCAAATATGATGGCTGCAACAGCGCATGTTGAGAACACCATTGCTGCTGTCACAGGTGCTCTTGCGAGTAATAAAAAGCTGGCGTCACCCATGGTTGATATGAGTACAGCAACAAGAGCGCCAAAACTGACTTGTCCTCTGACAAATTGAGTCACCACTATGATAGCACCACCACAGCCTGGCAATATCCCTAATAGTGTCGCGATAGGAACTTGGGCGTTAGTATGGGTGTTTAAGTAGCCTATGAGGTCTGCTTTTAAATATTGATGGGCAAGGTAAACCAGTGACAATGTGAGTGCGACGAAGACACTAACAGCAAGATAGGCATCACTAATAGTAGCGACAGTTAATGTGAATAGCCCAGTATCAGCAAGGTACATGCAAAGCATTAAAATAACGACACAAACTATGACAAAATGATGTTTTTTTAGGCTTAAATCATAGCTGGCCTGTTTTCCTTTAACGTTTGAGGCCGAGTTCATGAGAGGTTGGCTTTATGTTGATTTAAAAGCAATTCGATGTTGTCTATGTGTTGCATGTTGTCGTTCAGTAGGGAGTAAGCTAAATCAAACGTTTGGTAATCATGGCCAAGAGTCATCGAACATATTGTTTCTTGATAAGCGATGGATTTGCGCTCAGATTGCTGCAATGCGTCTAGTATCCATTGATAGTTTTCGTCACAATTTTTTAATGATGCGGCAGTGTTAGATAGGTGCGTTGATAAGTGTGCTTTAACGGATGCACTGTTTAAAATATCGAAACGTTCGGCTATAGATAGAAAATGCTCTCGATCTTCGTCAAACGCTTGGGTGGCGATTTTATTTAAGTTCGGATTGTGTTTGGTTATCTTGTGTTGAGAAAGCGCGAGATAGAGGCCGCATGAATATAGCTCTTGAGAGGCAGTTTTTTTGATGACGGCATTCAGGTCGTTACGGTGATACGCTTGTTGTGGATAGTGTTTTTCCATGAGGGAAGGTCTTCTTAAGTCTTTGAGTTGTGATCAAATACAGGTTTTTTTTTAGAGAGGAAGGTTACTTCCAAGGGCATGCTTAATTTATTTAAATGCTAATGAGAATTATTATCATTTAAATAAATTGTATCGTCAATAATATTCACTCAATTTAATATCAATCAATACTATGAGACGGAAGTTGTGATGTGTTTAGCAGGAAATGGAGTGCTCGGTGTATTTAAGGTGTTGTAATCTTTCGTTGCCACTAACTGAATATTCTGATTTTAGGTGCGTAAAATAAATTAAGCAGCGTTTTCGGGCCGCACATTCTCTGTGCGATGTTATGGAGTCATCACTATCGTGTAACTTTGATACTGACATTGTGTTATTTGTCTAGTTGATAAATAAAGTTTGATTGTTTTGTTGCTACTGGAGCAGGCACTAGGCTCAACGCTATGTTTCGGGCTGAGCATAAAAACTTATTTGAAATGTTGGATATTTGGCCGATTTGCCATGACATTTTTATGATTTTATTGGCCTTGGCGTGTCGCGAATCATAAAAATTTTGGAAAGCTTCTGTGGCGGTTAAATCGCTTGCAAGATGCTGAGAAAGTGCCCACGCATCTTCAATTGCTTGAGCACCCCCTTGGCCGAGGTTTGGTGTCATTGGGTGGGCTGCATCACCGATTAATGTGATGCGATTGCGGCCCCATCTAGGTTGTGGAGGTAGGTCATGTATGAGATTCTTGATGATGTTTTGAGGTGGTGTTTGATGAATAATGTTTGATACCGCCTTCGGGTATTGTGAGAAATCTTCCGGTAACTGTTGCGCAGTGTTTTTTGTGTCTATGCTTTGTGAGTTGGATTTTTTTGTCGCATACCAATACACCTCATTGTCATTGATTTGGACATAGCCAAATCGAGTGCCATTGCCCCAAATTTCAGTGAGTTGTTGTCGATGCTTGTTGTCAAGAGAATAGTTTGCCACGCCTCTCCAGCACAGTTGCTCAGCGTTGCGTAGGTGTGTGTTAGGGAAAAGTATTTTTCGAATATTTGAATTCAAGCCATCGGCGCCAATTAAAAAATCACTTTTCTGACTTGTACCATCATGGAACCACGCTTGGGCATGGTGATGATCTTGAAGCACGTCAGTGCATTTCTTATCAGTAATGAGCGTATTGGCTGCAATATTTGCTAGTAATATCTGTTGCAAAGCTCCACGATGAATCGCGATAGTGTTGTATTTTTTGGATGCGTGTTGATGGCTAGCATCGTTACAAGAGATGGTTGTACCTTTAATATTGTCGATTGCAATCTTGGAAATAGTGACGCCGTTTTGGGTGATCGTTTCAGCGAGGCCAAGTTTATCCATCACTGCCATCGCGTTGGGAGGGACTAAGATGCCGGCGCCAATCGGGAGTAGTTGAGATGAGGCTTCATAGATATTCGTGTTGATATTTTGGTGTTGGAGCGCGATAGCTGTTGTGAGGCCGCCTATTCCGGCGCCAATAATAGTTCCATTCATATTAATTTAGACATGTTAGTCATATTTTGTTTGATGTAGTGTCCGTTAACGCTTGGTTTTAAGGAGTTAAGCTGATTTTCAATGTTATCGTGAGATAAAACAATCGAGTTTTGAATTAAAAAAAGGTTATTAATCCTCAGTTATCATGACCTTTTTTATTGTTAATAGTCATATCTTTGTTACAAAGGATGCGTTATAGTCGCCTCATCTCAGGTGGGTTCACCTGAGATTTAACAGGAATTGCTTCTTCC
>JBOEGT010000118.1:0-942 GCA_050633585.1 Arenicella sp. | reverse complement strand
AAGAAGGGATACGCACACAGAACCCCCATACACAAACAACATTACTGTGGACCGATATAGAACGCGTCATTGAAACCGATTTAGGGCTTATCTTGGTCGCGAAACAAGGAGGTCAACAGTACTTGTCTAAATCGTTATTTCCGGTTGAATTGGTAAGCGAGATTATTGCTTTGAATAAGAATTAAGATCTCATCAATAATGCAGTTATTATCAACATAGAACAGCTTGAGTGCTTAATTGAGTATTATGTTTTATTAAAGGGTGCTATGCAGAATAGTGAGATGGTAAATGTATGAATAATATGCCAAAAGGTTTTCCTTTAAGTCCAATTGATGCAAAAGGAAACACGCTAAAAGAGGGCGATGTTGTTAAGGTTCTTTGTATTCCAAATTGGTTGATTCATGATTTGGATGATGAATCGAAACAAACGGTGAGTCGTTGTGAAGGCTCAAAAATGGAAATATATGAGATAGATAGTTATGGCTATTTGTGGGTCGAAAAAGTAACAATACAAACTGATGAAAATTATGAGAGCAATAGTTTTTGTTTGGAACCTAAGCATGTGCTTTTACAGCAGGAAGCCTAACAACTTAAAAAAATGGATGCTATAGGCATTAGTGTGTGATGTGCATCATTAACTGATATGATGATTTCAAACATAAACAATATTAATAATATGGGGATAGTATTATGAAACGTCTGTTTATCGTTGTTCCACTACTGGTATTGAGCTTTACTCTTCCGGCGAAACAAGTTGATACGTCAGAAAAAGGAATTGTACATTTTCATGCCGAACCGTTACCTGGCCATGAAGGAAAATCTCAACCGGTTAATTGGTATGGTTGTAACCCTAAAAGTGATGAAGTGGTCAACGTAGACTGGGGGGGAACGACCAAGGCTACGTTTCCATATGGGGAGAAAGTGGATGGTGAAAAAGCTTTT
>JBOEGT010000117.1:0-1297 GCA_050633585.1 Arenicella sp. | reverse complement strand
CAAGGTGACTACCTGTCGAGCTGGGTTAACAGCATTCGCACCATCTAAGACCACGAACGCAACATGGCCTGCGTTTTCATGTCAGACAATAGCTTCTGGCTACAGGAAAAAGACGTTGAAGAAACGCCAGCGGTGTTTATTGAAGAGCTTCCTATTGCCGCACAAGATTCTGCTTATGCGGCTGAGGTGTTACGCAAGCTTTGTGCGGGTTAATATAAAAAATGCTAAACCCGTAACATGTCATTTGAAAGCAAGCTTACAGGCATCGTACATAATCTAATGAAACAACGTTGGTTTATGATTCACGCAGCTAAGAAAATACTAGCCATTGCTTTAGCACTGACTCTGTTTTACTGCATTCAGCCAATTTCAAGGCACGCTTCACCCAAGGGCCTGCCTCTTGAGTTTCTGAATCTACGACTACACAATAATTTTGATCTATATCCAGCCTGATTGTTTTATCCGTCTCGTTATAAACAAAGTGTTGATGAGGATGATCACTGCAATCAAGCAACGCAAATTCAGACTTTCCTGTTGCGATTAAAACTTGCATGCACTGGCCTTCAAAAGCATAAGAACTAATTTTTTTAGTTTCTGCGTTGTACTGAAAGCGAACATCATGACCTGGATCATTCCTAGGAGTGCCTTGATCAGTTTTTGGCTTACACGAGTGAGTTTGCATCAACTCTGATTGACCCGGGCCATAAGTATCAAGACAAAAACCATACCCATTAGGTTCATCCAAATTCTCATTAAGCACGATATAGGGAACATCTGTCGGAACATTTGGTTTGGCAGCTGACGCACTACCAACAAAAAACACCAAGATAAACAAAATTGACGCTCTAAAAACTGAATTAATCATGTATTTTCCTCTGGATAGTCAATATGAATATTAAATGTACCTAGCGTTTATATATACGATATGAGCTTTTTGCAAGGCGAACATATACATATTTAATCTTCGTAGCGTAATCAGTGGTTGATACAAACCGTGAACTCACATCCCTCCCAGCTCTGAAGAAATACAGAACAATAACGATAGACACAACACAATATTTTTATACGCATTAGCCTGACACCCGGCTTGACTACCGCCTCATTACTTCGGTTATTGGGGTTTATATGAATACAAGCTCCATATAAACCAGCACTGACTTGATCTCAATATAACTGTGCGTTTTATGAATCGTTCTTGTTGGAACGTATCACGCCTTAACCTTTTTCTGATATTTCACGATTGCCAATTCAACACCTTCTTTAATAAATGGCTTAAGCTGAGTAAATGTTTCTTTTG
>JBOEGT010000116.1:0-3070 GCA_050633585.1 Arenicella sp. | reverse complement strand
TAAGTTGTTGTTTGTATCCTCTTTCTTCAATTTGTTGATCAATAAACGCATTTACATCACTTTCGAAATGGGTGGTTGATTTATAGTCAATAATCCAGCGTGTGTCTTGTTTATCCACGAACGTTCTATCAATACGGTGGTGTTGGATATTCGTATTTTCTACCGTGCTAATTGCATATTCATTTTCAATGCAGCGATGGCTCGGTTCTGCAAAAATCCACTTTGCACGCGGATCACTTTGCATATTTGCAATGGCTACACACAATCGTTTCACCGCCGATTGAATTTGTTGAGGTTCTAGGCGCATTGATTGGAGTTCCGCTCGCCAACGCTGTTTTTGTAATCCATCCACCTCAAAGTTCAACATATTATCGCCATGATGTTCAAGCCAATCATGCAATACGATGCCTGTTGCCTGCGCGGTGTAGCTAGCCCATTCATAGGATATCTCTTTATCAATGGTTTTTGCACGACTCTTTTGCACGGGTTGCCAATTTACATTGGCACTTGTATCTAACACAAAATCACTCGGCAAACGATAAAGTGTTTGATCAGGTGAAGTGTCTTCGAGATTGCCAATTGACTCATCATGTGAGCCATCAAGGTAAAACGCCTCTTTGACTTCTGGCCATATACCATTGATCAGAGAGTTTTTTAAATTTCTCGCCTTTAAGTCCCCTGTTTTACTATCGTGATAGAACACGCCGCTCAAATGTAAATGCGTTTCTGCACGTGTGCACGCAACATACAGAAGGCGTAGTTGCTCATGAATATCACGTTGCTTTTCCAGCATTTGTAAATAATGATAGTGCGTATTCTTTTGTTGCGTACCATCCAGCGCGGCGAGCAACAATCTTTCTTGGCCGACTGAATCAATAATTTCGGCCCAGCGCAGAATGTCCTTATCAGGGTTAGGGCCTTTACGACTTAAACCCGGCAAAATCACGGTATCATATTGCAAACCTTTTGATTTATGCATGGTTGAAACAATCACTTGTTGCGTGCTCTCTTTCTGGGCAATACTCGTTTGCGCATATAAGCCATTTAGGGAGTCATCGAGATCACTGAGTTTTTCAATGTCACCTCCCGCTTCTAAATCACGAATCAAGCCCCAAACGACAGATAAATCATTGCTGGTGATCGTCTGTAAACACGCTTCTCCACCGAGTTGTTTCCATGCCCATTGCACCAAAGAGGCTAACGGTACTGTTTGCTTTTGTTGCAGCGTTTTTTGCATAATTTGTGAGAAACTTTGCAATCGCTGCTGGCCTTCATTCGATAATTTAGTCAGTTTCTGTGAATGAGCAAGTCGCTCCCAAACAACCACATCTTTACCTTCAGCTATCCGAGTAATATCCGATAAACTTAAGCCCACATAAGGCCCGCGTAACAAACTCATCCATGCCACTTTATCGTCTAAACGGATAATGGCTTTACACAAGCTTAAGACATCTAACACTTCTTGAGTGGTTTGCAGAGGGTTAATATCTACCCCTTCAAACGCAATGCCAGCGGCCTTTAATGCGGGCAGGATAGGCGCCAATTGCGGCCGACTTCTGACGAGGATTGCAATTTTTTTGTCGCCTCTGTCTAGCGCAGCTTGCACTAAACGAACAAGATGTTCTGCCTCTTCCTCTGGGTGATGAAAAGCACTAAATTGTGGCGCTATGCCTTCAGGCTTGTGACTACTCGCTGAGCTATATTTGATGGCGCCATTGCTTTCGTTGTTTTCCTTTGGAAAACTCTGTGTAAACACCTGATTAAACCAATTAACTAGGGCTTTTTTAGAGCGAAAGTTTTCGGTCAGAACCAATGAGTTCAATTGCACATCATTGATACCTCCTCGACCTTCTGAGAGCTTCACAAAAAGACCGACATCCGCTTCACGAAAACGGTAAATAGATTGCATCGGATCACCCACCAAAAACAAACTTCTTCCGTCACCCGCTTGCCAGCCCTTGGTTAAATTTTCCAACAATGTGAATTGTGAATGAGACGTATCTTGAAATTCATCCACTAAAATATGTTGGATTTGGTAATCCATTCTTAATGCCAAATCAGTGGGCCGACCCAAGTCTTGCAATGCTTGATTTGCGCGTAAAGACACCTCGCTGAAGTCACACTCTTTAGTATTATGAAAACGCAGCTGAAGATGTGATAACAAGCGACGTAACACTTTTTCGAGCACTAAAATTTTTTGCCATTGTTCATCGCTAAATGTTGCCGGAGGAATATGATCCAGTTGAATAAGCTGCTCCACAAACTCAGGATGGTTATCTAAGCTATTCAACAACTCAACAAATTGTTCCTTTTCACTCGTTTTGGGTAAAAAGCCAATTGTTTTTGTGACACCTCGAGGGGAACGAACCGTTCCGGTTGTCGTGATCAAGAAATCTCGAACACCCAACCATAATTCAATATCTGCAAAATCTGCCCGAGGAAAACGTTTTTCATCTAAAAAAACCTTAGAGGGGAATTCCAGTTTTTTAGGGTTTCTATCGCGTGGTGCTTTTTGCTTTTCTTCATTCACTCGCTGTTGAGCGCCATAATGTGCTAACTCAACAATTTGAGTTTTCATACCAATTGGCACCGAACCCGATAATCGCGTTAATATTTCTTCGCTAATAGTCCGCCATGTCTCTTCAAATTCCGCACGTGAATGCTCGAAACTCTTGCCTAAAAAATGTCTTAGCCACTGGTCTCTTCGGGCCAACATAGGTTTTAACAATAACCGAGTTTTGCGAAAATTATTATCTAACGACAATAACATGTCTTTCAAAGCAGGGTAGATATCACTGTCTTCATCAAGCAATTCGAGCAATAGTTGCTCAACTGCATATTGAAAGTGCACATCAGCATTATCCGTTGTATTTGGCTTATCCCCTAAACGACTCAACCAAGGCATTCTCGCAACAAGCCGAGCGCATAATGCGTCAATCGTTTCTATATTCAAGCGGTGAGGCATATCTAACAACTGCCACCCTTTTTGTTGATCTTTATCCCACACCGCTTTGGCTAAAACCAAACCTTGTTGCTCAAAGGAGGCTGCTCTGGTTTGGCCTTTCTCTGC
>JBOEGT010000115.1:0-1283 GCA_050633585.1 Arenicella sp. | reverse complement strand
ATACATGAGTGTAGATTTCAGTTGTTTCAACACTAGAGTGGCCTAACAGTTCTTGAACAGTACGAATATCATTGCCTTGTTCTAATAGTCTTGTGGCAAACGAGTGACGAAATGTGTGGCAGTTAGCGTGCTTTGGAATATGGTAGGCCTTAATCGACTTTTTGGCGTTGCGTTGTAAAGAGCGGCGAATATCATCCATTTCATTCATAGTTTTACTCCTTTAAAACTTAATCATGAGATTTGAATTATCAGTATAACTAGCAATGCTCATAAAAAACGACTTAAAATATACCGACATCAAGTCGGAGTATTAATTGGATGAAATTTATATTGTGGACGTAACACATTGTTTTCAAAATTATTTATTATATTTGATCAAAGGCTATCTAATATAATAAACCGACAATTGTTCAACCGACATAGAGACGGTGAATAAAACTGTTAGGACTACTTTAGTGACTACTACGATTCAATCATTCTGGGTTTTAAAAGGCAATATTGTTTCAACTAGAACTAAAGCTGGAGAAATCTTTGAAGGTACAAGGTTGTTTCGGCCTGGAGCAAAAGTTTATTTAGCTACTCTTACTCATAATTGGGCTATTCTAGAGCCTAGAAAAGTTGAATCAATTCAAGTTCTTGGCCAGCATCGTAACTCTAGAAAGTGGATCATTTCTTATTTGTGTTCAACATATGTTGAAAATTGGCGAATTACACAAGAACATAATCCATTAATTGTGAATAGATTGCTGAATGAAGAATGGTATGGTTCTGAATTAAATTTTTCATGTGATGAAAATAAAAGGTCATCACATGAAAGTATTAAAACCTTTATTGATAAATTGTTAGAAGTCGAATCTTCACAATGGATGAAAAATCAAGATGATGCATAGAGACCTAACAAGTCAAAGGCAAAAAGGACGCGTTAAAGCGCGCCTCTGCTTTGGGCGTTATGAGAAAGCCGACATGATATGGAGCTAGATAAATGAATCGAAAAGAAAAACCTATATTGAGAAGAATTTTTGGAACCCTTAGTTCATTCGTTTTAATTGGCGCTTCTGGGTATGCATTTTTTGCTGGAATGAACTTTTTAGTTGGCTTGATTCTAGCGATATCTATTCTAAGCATTGCGACTCCAGTAGTCATAGATGGAGGTGGATTTTTTGAACTAGTTTCAGGTATTTTTGAAGCTTTTATTGAAGGAAGCATGGGTGATTTTGATGCCATCGCAAGCATATTTAGTTTTTAGACATGATACTCATAACAAGAAAAATCAGAAGTGGACG
>JBOEGT010000114.1:0-907 GCA_050633585.1 Arenicella sp. | reverse complement strand
AAGAAAACTGCAACAAAGAAAAAGTCTGAAAAAGCTAAAAAATAATTTTTTATTTGAGAGAAACCAAGGCGCTCATTCTTTTGAGGCCTTGGTTTTTTTATTATGTCTAGTAATTATTGGTTTGTGATGAGTTCATCCAATTCATTTTTGAGTTTATTAAGGATGGTGTCATAACCAAATGCGCCAAGCTTTTCACCTTTGCGCTTAAGGTTGACTGTTTTTGGGCCGCACCAAAGTCCTAAGTCGGCATCATCAGTTTCTCCGGGGCCGTTCACTCGGCAACCCATTACGGCAATGGTGATATTGTGTTCTTCAGCGTATGCTGTCATTTCTTTGACGTCTTGAGCGAGTTCTATAAAGGCTTCATTTTCGACACGAGAACAGCTAGGGCATGAAATAATGTTGAGTTTGTCTGGGTCAAAGGCTACAACACTCCTTACGCGGCCAGCATGGATGTCGTCAATGATTTCATGTCCGGCAACGACCTCATCTGCTTTGATTTTGTTGGGTAATGTTAATGAGACACGAACAGTATCTCCAATGCCTTTGCTAATAAGTTGTTCAAAGGCAATGCGAGTTTTGATGATGCCCATTGGGGGCATGCCGGCTTCTGTGACGCCTAAATGCAAAGGAATGTCAGGCCTTGCTTCCGCGAAGCGAACATTGGCATCAATCACGGTTTGTGGATCAGAGTCTTTTAGAGAGACACAGTAACGCTCAAAATTGATGCTATCTAGGAAGTCGCAGTGTTCTAGAGCGCTTTCAAGCATGGGAGCTATGGAGTCTTGGCCTGCATATTTTTCAAGCTTGGCAGGATCAACTGAGCCACAATTGACGCCTACTCTTATTGCGCAATCATTGTCGTTGGCAATGTCGACCAAGTACTGAACTTTTTCTTGCCATGTTT
>JBOEGT010000113.1:0-1382 GCA_050633585.1 Arenicella sp. | reverse complement strand
GCTTTGGTTCACTTCTAGAAAACACAATGCCTAAAATTGATGTTTACGAAAGAACACGGAAAATCACTGACCTAAAGTTAAACGACTCTGAACTGGTTATTACATCGGTCTTAACCGAACGAGCGGTGATCAAAGCAGCCAAGTATGATAAAAAAATTAGTGAACAAAACACAACAACTATCGCTAAAACGTCCAAAGGTTATCAAATAATATCTATCAATGCTGTAGAGCAATGTAGTTAAGCTGAGAAGTGAAGACCTAGCCGTAAAAACATAGGCTTGGTCTTACATATTTACTCAATCATTTATATTTTATCTGACAATTAAGTGAGCGATCTTTGCCCTAAGCGGCCATTACCTCAACGATACACAAAGTCTACCGCGGGCGAATCATCTACGGACTTCATGCTCGTCCAAGGGTTGGTCGAGCCTACCTTATAATCTTCATACAAAAGGTCGAGAAATGAATGAAAGTCATTTGCTACTTTGGCCGTTGTGTAGTTGATTCCATCATTTTTTTGAGTCCAATAATAAATCGACCCCAAGTCATTTCCTTCTACCTTCATTAGAATATGATCACCTTGATTTATTCGCGCTATAGGCCGATATTGTTCTGACCAATATTCACCTCGTAAACCATCATCGTGATCATCTTCTACTCTCATAGGGTCGACGATAGACTGAACTACGACCGCTTTAGTTTGCCCTGTTTTACTCTTAACACCTTCTGGGAGAGGCATCACGCATGGATACACATTACCTCCACCCCAAGTTTCAATGAACTTTATATATTGAGAAAATTCGGCTGTAGACCGATTGAAAACTTGAAATGATGGATACTCTTGCGCATCTTCTAGAGGGAACGGTTTCTTAGGAATGATCTTTGACTTAGTCATTAGAAATCTAAAAATATAGAGAAATTAGGGTTAATTTGATTGCAAGGCGAATGTCTCAAATGAGTAACCTACCGTCATTGCAAGGTTTTATCGAACCTTTGTTTTAAGGTTTCAGGTTGAACCCAGACATTTACAGCTTAGTCTCACAATAGGATATTTTTTTATCACAAACTTACTTTTTCAGAAACAGCGCGCGCTATCACGCGCTCTTCATCGGTGGGTATCACTAACGTTAACGTTTCTCCAGAGCCTATATTCACTTCATTGCGGTCGTTTGCATTTGCATTCAATTTTAAGCCGAGGTACTCCATGCCATTTAACACTTGTTCTCTGATTTGGCTTGCGTTTTCTCCAATGCCACCACAAAAAACCAGTGCATCAATGCCCCCCATTACCGCTGACAATGATCCAATTTCCCGACGAATTCGAAAAACATAATAGTCTATTGCTTGTTGCGCCTCAGGCTCATGACTAGCAAGCAGTTCAC
>JBOEGT010000112.1:0-5698 GCA_050633585.1 Arenicella sp. | reverse complement strand
GGAATTTGGGAAGAACACGGTTTTAGCGAGCATTTCGATTTTATGAAAACTGATGATGTTGAAACGCGTAATATCATGTCAGTAAACCTAGTGGCCCCAATAGAAATCACCAAAGGGGTTGCGGCAAATCTTGCAATGTCGTCAAACCCGAGAGCGATTTACTTGGGAGCTCTTTCAGGCTTAGACCAAATTTCATCTGAACAGGTCGCTTACGCAGCAAGCAAGTTCGGTTTACGAGGCGCTATTCAGGGCTTACGCAAAGCGTTAAAAGCACAAAAGATTGGATTTACGGTCATCAATCCTGGGAATGTGGCTACTGATGAAGTTTTATTGGATATAGAAGAAGGACGCGTTGAACAGCAAGAGCCAATCCCTATTTCTGACATCATAAAGGCTTTAGACATGATTTTGTCACTTTCTAGCGGTGTTGAGGTTGGGGACATTAATTTAATTCAAAAAAAATGATGCTATTTTGGGTGGCCAGGTAAAGCCTGATAAAAAAGTATTATGAAAATTAGCATTTTAGGTGCAGGTATTGGCGGTTTAAGTACGGCCATTGCATTAAAACAAGAAGGTTTTGATGTCACTATATATGAACGGCATAGCAAACCGGCTGAAATAGGCGCCGGCATTGTCTGTTGGCCCAACGCTTCATTTGTTTTAGGGCAGCTTGGTGTTTTAGAGAAAGTTGCCGAAGTGTCTGGTTCAATAAACGAGATGAATCGCTTTTCTAGTGACGGAGAACCTATTGGTTCACTCGACATAAACGAGCTTAATCGTTTAATGGGTTACTCCAGTTATTCTATCCTCCGCAAAGACCTGATGAATATTTTGGTTCAACGCACAATTGAGTTAAAGATAAGCATTTACTATCAGCATGAAGTCATCGATATAGCGGATAAGAATCACAATACAGTGGTGCATTTTAGTAATGGCAAGTGCATTGAGTCAGATGTTATTGTAGGTTCAGATGGGCGTATGAATTCTTTATCCAGAAAATATGTGAATGGTAGTAATACACCTGTCTATCAAGGATTCATTAATTGGGTGGGTGTTGCTGAAGGAGAGTCCCTTAACTTTTCAGACCTTTCTATTTCTGATTATTGGGGAATTGGAAAGCGGTTTGGTATTGTACCGGTATCAAAAAATAAAGCTTATTGGGCAGCTGGAATGACTTCTGAAGGGATCGATAAAACAAACCCTCATGAATACACGTCTGAGTTAAATCAATTGTTTCATTGTTGGCCTGACCTTATCTCTAGAGTGATAGATCAAACGCCCTTGTCTCGCATTAATAAAATTTATGTTCATGATCATGACGCGTTAGAGGTATGGCACAGAAATAAGGTGATTTTGTTAGGAGATGCTGCTCATGCACCTTTACCGACCTCAGGGCAAGGGGCATGCCAAGCCTTAGAAGACGCATGGCATTTTACTCTGAATTTAAAAGAGCATACCCACGATATACTTAAAGCTTTTACTTCATTCACCGAAACAAGAAAGCTTAAAACATCTGGAATCACGATGGGTGGGAGGCAGCTCGCGGCATCCATTTTTAATCAAGATGAAAAATTTTGTATAGACAGGAATTTAGCGAGCAAGAATACGGACTTTCAAAAGGTCGTTGAAGGAATGGCAAAGGGTTGGTCTAGTCGTTTGCCTGTTGGCACCTAATCATACTATGCGCAAAACAGATAAAAAAATCGATAAGCAACTTAGATTTTTTTTAACGGAAGTCTGTGAAACGGCTCTGGAAGAATATGCAGGCTTTGAGTGGTTAACACATGTAGTTAATTACTCTCATTTTCCAAATAGCCTTCGGGTGGTTTGTGTATTTGATACCAATGAAAACCTTGAAAATTTTATGATTGATAATCATCACCAAGCACTCAATGCATTTGTTCAGAAGAAGCTTGTTGATATCGGTATCAATATTAAAAATTTTGGTGATCATATTTCATATGATACAGAAGAAAACTGTGATAAATGCGATGATGGACGATGGGCAGTTAGGCTCAAAAAATCATGCAATTAGCAAATTCCTAGAAAAATAAATTTTGGTGCACATATGAAGTTATTAGTTCGTAATTTGGATCGTTCGACAACGGAAGATGAATTGATTGAGTTATTTAAAAAATTTGGCACAGTCCAGTTTTGTCATATTGTGGTTGATCAAACGACAGGAGCCTCAAAGGGGTTTGGCTTTGTTGAAATGCCGGCGGTGGGTGAAGCGAAAGCCGCCATGAAAAACTTAAATAATACAATGATTGGTCGCAATAATGTTCGCGTTAAGAAAGCTGAAAACAAAGAAATGTGAAAAAATCATTTAATTAAAAAGGAGTTTTAGGTGGCTGTCATTGACTCGGGTGGTCAGTTTTTTATTTGACATTTCTCAGGAAACTCCTTAGTTTGAGGGTTCTAAGCTGTATGGATTATATGTCGTAGTATAGGTATGACAAGCACGATGAGGGTTCCTTCTTCATGGTGAAAATAAGCTAAAGGGGAGATTACATGATGTTAAGTAGATTCAAAAATTCGTTCTTAATTCTAATAAGCAGCACTTTCTTGGCTGCACCTGTTTTGGCAAATCCTTATTCTAAAATAAGTTCTTTTGCTAATCAGTGTCTATCCAAGGGTTGGGTTGCAAAAAGTGATGCCGCATTTGCCGCTGACTGCGTCGATATGGCATTTAAAGGAGATTTAAAAGACCGTCAAGTACTGGCTTGGGCATTTTTTGTTCGATCCAATCAATTAATAGCGGACCAACATGGGGTGTCTGGTTCAGGACGTGTTCCTCAATGGATGGCGTGGGCGACTGATGCGGATACTTTTCAAAAAAATCCAACATTTAAATTCACTCAAAAAAATCGTGATGACTTGGTGACAGTCACTCAGAAAAAACTATTAGCTGGAGGAGTTTCTAGCAATGAGCCGGATAGTGCGAATGAAGAAAGTGTTCGTAATGTGGTTAGCTATGATTACATTACTAAGACGGCAAAACTAAACACTAAACAAGGCGTATTGAATTACATTAATAGTGGCAACAGAGTTGATATGCCCGTTGGGTCATTTGAGGTGAAAGCTTCATGGTTAAAAGTGCCTCCAGCCGGAGCCCCTGCCGGGGCGTTAACGTTCAAGTTTGACTCGGGTACATATTGGTGGCGTGGTATGCACATTATGGTGAAAATGAAACCATTGCCTCAAGGAGAAAACCTTTTTTACACTGAAGAGCCAAGCTGGTTTTGGAGTACATTTGAGTTTGACGATAACCCTGGTGTAGAACATGTGCGTGAAAAGTTTATCAGTCAACGCGCTCCGTTATCTCCTCAAGAGAAAACAGCATTGCTGTCTGATGGAGGGATTGCTGGCTTTGGTTTTGAAGCGTATTCTCCTAATGGCACACAAATTCGTTATACGGTAGATGGGAAAGGAAAAGTGCCAGTTATTCTTGGGCATACCGATATGGAAGACTTTGCGGGTGCACCAAACACAGCTCAGCCTAGCTATTGGACAAGTTTCAATGCTTCTTGCCACACCTGCCATGCAACGGCATCGATCAATCCAAAAACGCAAACCTACTTTCCTTTTACAGTTCCAACAGGAGCGTTAACGCCGCAGTATTATGGAAATGCAACGCAAAATAGCCCAAATCTTTATCTTGGCGACGGCTTTGTGCCATTAGATTTTATGTGGCCAATTTCTTTTCACGCTAAATAGTTTAGCTTGGTTTGTATTGAATAAAGGCTGTATGATTTCTCTTTTGAGCGATTTTGCAAATATGTCAGTAAAATGAATCAAAATCGACATAGTCGGTCATGCAGTCTATCAAGTTAAAATTTTTGTTTGATTGGTAGAATGAGGTTTAGGAAATCTATCTTGGTAAATGAGATATACTAAAGGAAAGGAGCTAATAAACATGTTTGACGCCTTACCAGAAAAAGGCATGGATTTAGGGAAAATACATATAAAATTAAAAGCAAAAATTTACAGAGTTAAGGACTTATCATGCCATTCATTGATGGTATGACAGCGTAAAAATTTTAATCACAATAATATGAATAGGAGTGCTACTATGAAACAAATCGGAATTTATCTATTACTGGCAGGGGTTGGATCGATTTTACTCAACCAATTTGGGTATGAATTTAGCTTGCTAATGTGGATTGATAATTGGGGGGAAACTGTCGGTTGGGCCATTCGAGGTGGGGCTATTGCGATTGGAGCTATTTTATTTTTTCTTGGTATGAAACAAGAAGGTCCCAGCGAACAAGAGTCATAAGTAATGTTGCTGTAGCACCTACGTTGTCTGGTGAACAACCTAGGTGCTTTTTTATAGCATTTTTTATATTCAATTGTTGTAAAAACTATTGTGTAGACAAGGAGTCGCTGTTGCAAAATCCTATATAAACGACCCTGGCGAGCGGTTACCTAAAGAATTCGTTACTAACCCACCAATGATCACTGTTCTTGCTTATAGTCTCTGGCTCGGTCATAGATGTTTAGGATGGATAGCTACTTTGGAATATTCTGAGTTTAATTCGAGTGCTAATGACACAATTGTGTTTTTACATGGGGCGGGCATTGGGGGGTGGATGTGGAAGCCAAATATCCAGCATTTGACGCACTTTCACTGTATTGCTGTAGATTTTCCAGGTCATGGTGAAAGCCATGGGTTGCCGTGGAACTCTTTTGAAGATACTGCAAAGGGTGTTGCTCGCTTAATCACTGAGAAAGGAAAAAATGGTGTTGCGCATGTTGTGGGTTTATCTCTTGGCGGATATATCGCACTCACACTCTTGAAGATAGCGCCTCATGTCGTGAGACGCACGCTTATTTCGGGAGTTCAAATTGGGAAGATGCCTTATGCGCGGTTAATTGAATTATCCGCATATGCGATTGCACCTTTTTTGCACTATCAACGATTGATTCTTATGAACGCGAAAGGACTAAGGGTCCCTCAGAAATACATACCTGACTATGTCAAAGGTGCGAAACAGTTTTCGAAACAATCGTATTTAGCGATCATTAAAGAGGCGGTTAACTTTGAATTTTCTACTGAAGATTTCCCAAGGAACAAAGACGTTTTATTGCTGGCTGGTGCTCGGGAGCATCAACGGGTTTTATCATCGCTGAATTATTTTCAGCGATTGAATAAAGTCATCAGTTTTATTGTTGACGATGTGGGTCATGCGTGGAGCATCGAAGCACCTGAACTTTTTTCTGAGGTTGTCCATGCATGGATTACTGTTGAAAAGATGCCTGACCAGCTACAGAGAACATCTGTAGTAAGTGAGCAGCGATCATCAGCATGAAGCCATGGAGAATTATTGTCTGCAATAAGAGTGTCAACCTAGAATTTATTTTCTCAGTCGGTTGTTGGTGATTCAAAGTCGTTTTGACGCCAAGCTTCATAGGCCACAATACTGGCTGAATTTGACAGGTTTAAGCTGCGGTTATTAGGCATCATTGGAATGGTTATTTGTTGATTTTCTGGCACTGACTCTCGGACATCAATTGGTAAGCCTCGTGTTTCTGGGCCAAATAAAAAATAATCATTCTGTTGAAAGAGAACGTCAGTGTAGCGTTTTTCACTGTGAGTGGATAAGGTGAAAATTCGGTACCCTTCATTCAGTGAGCTCAAAAAGGCAGCATAATTCTCATGTTGCTTGACGTTTACCCAGTCATGATAGTCTAAACC
>JBOEGT010000111.1:0-15639 GCA_050633585.1 Arenicella sp. | reverse complement strand
CAACAATAGTCATCGCTTCTGCGACTTGGGCTCTAGCGGTATAGCTGTGATAAGCAGGCAAAGCAACTGATGCCAATATCCCAATAATGGCCACTACAATCATGAGCTCAATTAATGTAAAGCCTCTCTGAGTATTTTTTTGATTCATAAATCACCTAATATATTTTGAACTACGCTACGCTACCCAGTTGAAAAATGGGTAAATACATCGCAATAACTAACAATCCAACAAATATAAAAATAAAGGATTGAAACATAAATAATATTTTTTCTTGTTTAGCCGCAAGCACCGAATCTAAACCATTCAACACATCATCAAACTGAAAACTCGCTTCTTCTTCAACCAAATCAAGATCCTCATGCTCCATCACTGAGAAAGCCTTTTGATGGGCTTCATAGTGCTGAGTATTAACACCTTCTATTTTGGCGTACTTTTTTGCCCTTTCAATTGATACAACAGGTTTAACACCACTTTTTAAGAGCGAAATAAGATACACCAAGAATAATAAATAACGTTGATGTTGATCTGTTGAGGTTAATCGACCTAAGCCACTACTCACTGGCTGATATGTCGCAAACGCACGCCGTAGCTGCCAAATTTGAAAAACACTTACGACAATTAATATCACCACCACAACAAATATGAGAATGCCACTCATTGGTGAAAATACTGTCTTAGTCAATGTTGGCAATCGATCAAATTCACCTAAAGCTGTCACCATTTGAGGAAATACAAATACTTTGTAGACCAAATAGATACAAATACTCACAAACAAGATCACCATGGGATAACGATATAAACTCGAAAAAAAACGAGAACACGATTTAAACCCCACCGCTGCCTTATGCAAATTTTGAGATGTATTGAGCGCTACTTCTTGAGAGTTACCTCCGAATTCACGCACATCTTTTGACAATGATGCCATTAAAGAAGACGTTGCATTGTTGGTTTGAACCATTCTTTCATCTACAACAGTGTGCTTCACTGTCTCAACCGCAGAGGCATACGGCGCGCCAAGTTTAGACTCTACTTGTTGCAGAGCACTATCAGGGGACATACCTTTACGCAAATAGTACCCAAAAAGCCGGTTAACCAACGTTATCGCTTCAAACTGCTTAGGTTTCATGATTTATCCTCTCGACAATAGACCCAAAAAAGCTGTGAAGCATTTATGGAGTGGTCATCAGGTTGAATTGTTTTAAAAGGCCATGCATTACCTTTAGGGTTGCACTGCCAACTATGAAAGGTATATACCCCTTGATCGTTGGCTGTACGATAAAGTGAAATTCTTTTTCCATGAAAGTCTCGTAAAAGCGAATGCCCATAATCGCCCTTTTGAGGAACAACAATTTCAATGGAAACATGCCCTTGCTCGCTGACTTCAATATTTTTGGCTAAAAGACTGTCATCATCAATCACATCTCGATAATCACCAAAAGTTTTAGAACCTTGAGGCAAACCAGTGTATGCATAATCAATCGAAGCTTGCATTTTCACATCGGTGAGCACATAAAATTGATTAATAAAATAAGCACTCAACACATAAGGTCGATAATAATAAATAGACAGTGCTGTCAAAACAGCAATTAACAACACAGAAAATAAATGTTCAGACAAGCGAAAAGACAACAATAAATTTTTAAACGACAATGTAAACCTTTCCTATTCCTTCAAACTCAAATCGACCAATAGTGATATTCCATGCGCATATTTTACGCTGACCCAACTCGCTATTCTACATTCAAACCATTCTAAAATAAAAAGGCAGAGATAAGCTCTGCCTTTTCGTTTGAGTTTAAAATACAGAATCTATGCTGTATTCATCTGTATCTCATCATCATCATAAATCCCTGCACCTGGGTCGTTGAAAACGTCAATATCCAACTTGCCTTCACTTTTCGCAACAATGGTAGAAACAGCAGCGTCACCAGAAACGTTCACCGCTGTTCGAA
This sequence comes from Arenicella sp., assembly GCA_050633585.1. Classification (GTDB taxonomy): domain Bacteria; phylum Pseudomonadota; class Gammaproteobacteria; order Arenicellales; family Arenicellaceae; genus CALKZN01. The sequence continues at coordinate 13,686 of JBOEGT010000111.1, read as the reverse complement.
TCATATCCATTAAGCGGTCTACACCAAGCACCAAGCCAATACCTTCAACGGGTAAGTTTACTTGTGTAAACACCATTGAAAGCATGATCAACCCAACACCCGGCACTCCTGCAGTACCAATTGAAGCGAGAACAGACATAAGAATCACGGTTAAGTACCCACCCAAGCCCAAATCAACATTGTAGACATTCGCAATAAACACAGTTGCTACACCTTGCATGATAGCTGTGCCATCCATATTGATGGTTGCACCAAATGGAACGGAAAAAGAACCGACTGAATTATTCACGCCTAACCGCTGCGTTACTGTTCTCATAGTCACAGGGATAGTTGCATTTGAACTTGCCGTACTAAACGCAAACACTTGCATATTACGCACTTTCTTCAAAAAGGTGATCGGACTCAAACCTGAGAACACCTTCAATACAATCATAAGTGTCACAAACAAATGAAACATTAATGCACCGACTAAAACGCCAACATACCCAGCTAGCGAAGCCAACAAATCCAGCCCGAGAATAGAAATGGCTTTCGCAATCAAACAAAATACAGCATATGGCGCAACAGACATCACAATACCCACCATCTTCATCATCACTTCATTCGCAATCTCAGCACCTTCAATAAAGCTTGTCGCTTTTTTGCCAACCATCAAAATACTGATGCCCGCTAAAATTGAGAAGAAAATCAATGGCAGCATGTCACCATTTGACATCGCCTTAATTGGGTTTTTAGGAATAATATCAATCAATACTTGCGTTAATGCTGGAGAGTCCTTACCTGTGAATGCCGCCGTCGTAGCTTGATTCATACCTTCGCCAATGCCAACGCCTGCTGCAATTAAAATAGCAACAGCAATCGCAATCGCGGTGGTCAGCATATAAAGCGCAAATGACTTGCCTCCTACTCTGCCCAGCATTTTTATATTCCCAATACCGCAAACGCCACATATCAACGAAAAGAACACCAAAGGAACGACTAACATTTTCAACGCGTTAACAAACATCTTGCCAACGACATGAAACAAGCCATTGACAACGTATTCATTCACGAAACTACCAGCCGCATTCAAGCCACCCAAGTTAATTGCTAAACCGACAATTATCCCCAGCAACATCCCTAGCAGGACCTTGACGGTTAGGTTCATTTTTTTAGCTTCACTCATCATTTAATTCTCCTCTTTGTTATTGTTTTATGGAGCTATACCGACGTTAATAACACTCTATTTCGGCTAACCTAAGCAAAAACTGATTCAACACTATAGCATCCCAAAATTTTTCAAAGCAAAACCACTACTCTACTTATCATTATTCAAGGTCGATCACGCGATATAATTATCACGCAAATACGCTTCGGCACTATTCAAATATTCACGCTTTTGGCATCCAAATAAGTACGTATTTGAATGCCATTTCATTTAATTGAAAAATAATGTAAATTAACTTTTCGTTACCGATTTTCTGCGTTAACATCCTGTTCACAATAGTTACTGTAGGGCCTCAAAGGATTCTTCTTCGCCCCAAAATACATAGCAAGCAGAAACAGAACCTACCGTCACTATTACCATTTAATTTCAAAGACGCATTTCACAAAACTTAGCACTATTAGATCAATCAAAATCAGTTTGACTGATTCCATCCGTACATAAAATTTCATCATCGTTTTTCATCATGAATATATTCAAGACCGCTTTCCTCGTCACACTATTAACCTCTGTTATTGCCGCTTGCGGCGGCGGCGGAACAAGCTCGAGCAGTTCAACAAACGTATCCAAAGTGTTAGCCGTCGGAGACAGCATCGGCAATGGCTATGGCGGTGTGAGCGCATGGCCAGATCTAGTGAGAGCACGAACAGGTTACAACGTTGTGAACTATAGCCAAGGTGGCCGACATGCCGCCTACTCTGTCAGCACGGTGAGATTTGCCATTGACCGAGAACAACCCTCACATTTAATCATCATGCTAGGCACTAATGACTCAAACCGAGGTAGTGTGTCGGGAGCCACAAGCGCGATGCAACAAATTGTTGAATACGCCAGAGCTAGAAATGTTGTCCCTATCGTAGGAACAGTTCCTCCAAGAAACTCAAAATCACGCCAAATTTCTGCAAATTACAGAGCAATAGGCGCACCCATCGCTGATATTGAAGCAGCTTTTGGCAGTGGTTCAGGCTTATTCCAAGCTGATGGTGTCCATCCCAACAATGCTGGGCAAGATGTGATTGCAAACACTTTTATTAGCGCATTAAAAGCAAACTAATTGAATATTTTCAAGGGCGCCGTGTAAAACATTACACGGCAATACCCCTTCTCAGTCACTGCGCAGTCAACGCTTAATTCTTCAACCATATTGATAACGTCTTCAGATAAGAAGCAATACCTCCCCGCTTAGTTATCAATAAACGCACCAGGCGCTACTAGCTTGTCAGCCATTGACCTAAACACGCCACTCAATTCATCACTTCCAAAAAGGCTTTTGAAGCTCTTCTTCTAACTGTGCTTGACTGATCCCTACATCACTCAATTGTTCAGGCGTTAGATGCATCATCTGCTGACGAGTGCGATAACGTCGAAGAAATAATTCACATTTAGCTGTAAAATAGTTAATTAAATCTACATCAAATTTCAAAAATCTAACGCTAGATGTGTTTTGATAAAATTGATTCTTTTCCATAATATTCACCTTATATAGATAGTTTCTGTGTGTTTATGGGTTGATTATCAATATGATCAATGTTTTACTCAAACGACAATTTCTTTCCCTCACATAAGAAAAACTAAAGTGAAATATTATAACCACTTAAAAGCACTCCACTACTTCTCAGCCGCTGCTGAACACTTAAGCATCAAACAAGCCTCAGAAAGCCTGTTCGTCACTCAAGCAGCCATCAGCCAACAAATTCGCTCCTTGGAAAGTGCATTAGGAGTGACTTTATTTCATCGACAGCATCGCGCCTTGAGTCTCACACGAGAAGGCGCACAACTGCTTCCACACTTGAAGTTAGCTTTTGAGGCGATGGACAAAGGCATAGACCATGTCACTCAAGACAAAAACCCTAACGTCATCAGACTGGCAGTCTTTCCAAGCTTTGCGTCAAGATGGCTTATCCCAAGACTCGCCAGTTTCTACAAACAAAACCCAACGATCACGATTAATTTAAGCATGTCCGACAAATATGAATCGTTTGGCGACGGCATCGACTTAGGAATACGATTTATTGACCACCAAGATGAAAGCTTAAAAAATATTTTTCTCATGAAAGAATATATTTACCCAGCTTGTCATCCGCTTTATGCAAAAGAGCACAATATTCAAAACTTAAAAGATTTAAAAAAACAACGACTATTGGAGGATGTCGAAAGCATTCTCGGTTGGGATTATTGGTTAGAAAAAAAACAAATTAAAACACAAGACCAGAACCCAGATCGTGTTCGTTATGATGGCTCACATTATGTGACCGATGCCGCGTTGAGCGCCCAAGGCGTTGCCATGGTTCGACACAGCCTTGTCGCTGAAGCAATAAGCCAGCAGCAATTGCTGAGATTATTTGACGAAGTCGTTGAACTAGATCAACAATATTTTCTATGCGCACCTGCACATTATTTCGACTATCCAAAAATTAAAATTTTCAGCGAGTGGCTAATACAAGAAATCAACGACTTTCAACACAATCACAACTTCATCTCTTAGGCGATACCCGCACTCTGCACTACTACATCAGACAACAAAAACCAAGTTCAGCCCACCTTATCCCTTATTCTGCATCCAACAAAATACTCGTTACATGCTGATTGATGACACCGTAACCTTTGGCATTTATATGGATACCGTTATCAGAAAACTGCTCAATATCCCCCTGCGCCAAAAATATTTCATAAAGATCAAGCACCAACACTCTTGTGGATGCCAATCGCCTAATTCGATCATTCAATTTTTTCTGAGCTGTTATATCAGCGGATTGATACCCCGCCAACTTATAGAATATTGGCAATGAAAATGCAGGCGGCGACGTCGTGATGATAACTTTTTTACTAGGCACCTTACGAATCAATGCCTTTAAATTTTCTTCCGCCTGATCCACAATTTCATCCAAACGTTTAGGAAAAGAGGCTGCCGCCTGCAGGTCCCGAGCACCTGCTAACAATATCGTCCAATCAGCTGAAACACCAAGCAACTCCTTATCTGCTCGCAGCAACAACTGGTGTGTTGTCTGCCCTTTCACCCCATAATTCGTTATTTTTCTATTTTCTAGATGAGGCAACTCACCCCATTGAACCGCTAATGAATCGCCGTATATCAAAATATTTGTTTTTAACGTTCCCACTCTTTCAGGAGAAAACTGGGAAGGGTTTAAACGCAACTCTGTATTCACTTGATGCATTTTTGACAGCTTCTTCACTAAGAAAAAATCACCAAAAATCGCCGCCAAAAACAACAGCACAAGCATTACTTTCATCGCTTCACTCAACACTTTTTTCATTCAGGGACTCCAACAACCTCAACCAATTCTCTCTTATGCTGCGCCAAATACATGAAGGCATCATGCACAACAATTATCACACAAACCACACACAATCCTCACAGTACACACCAAGAGAAAAAATACACTATCCCCTAAGCTAACAAAAAACACACAACATGAAAACCACACTGAATACGAATAAAAACGAAATAAATATGACAAGCAAGATGCCAACTAAAAAGAGCCCAGAAAGCATCACACTTTTCTGGACCATCACGGTCATTGCTAATGCATTATTAGGCGCTACCGTTTTCTTAAGTGGTTCACACAACAACCTCTCAGGCATCGCAGGAATGTTCGCTGCCATCATAACTTGCATCGCAATTTATTCCGCGATAGAAATCCATTTGCGCAACAAAAACCAACACCAACTCGTCTTAGAGTTACGCATCAGCGCATGCATTCGCATTTTCCTACAACCTGTCACTGATTTTTTCATTGGAGCCATCGCGGTACACATAACCAGCACCCTGATGAAAAACTTTGCTAAGTTATTACATTCAAATAACACATCATTTTCGGGCGATTTACCCACCAACTTTATCAGTACTTACCTAACCACCATGACCCACGCACTCCTTGCCACAGTACTTGTCGCCTGTATTTTGGGTATTGTAAAAATGCTCATCAGCCTGTACAAATTTTCTCGCCAAGAAACACTAGAAAACATAAACGAACCCAGATAATCTGTGCAGTTCGAATAAGCTATCAACCACAACCCATCTCTTTTGACATACATTTAAGTCATCATAAGTAATGCGTTAAGCCTGCATCAACTATCACATGATTATTGCTTTTATAAAACCTATTGAGACTCCAACAAGGCCAATTCATCAAGTGAAAATGTCTCACTACCATCGGAGAACGAGTATCGATTAATCGGAACCTTCATGCCTTCTTTTAACCTGACAGAACGTAACAATGGGCGGCGTAAATCCTCATATCCTTCAAGCTCAATGATGACATACCTTGATGGAAGGCCAGGCGTACATTTTGAAAACCCAGGACGACACGATGATGGAATTTCACCCAACCTCTTAACAGTGCCTTCCAACACCTCAAGTTTGCCATTTTCTCGGCCTAAATCGTCAACAGGGTTTAAAACAACAAACCCAATAACAATCAACAAAAAAATAAATGCTTTAACAATATGAAGCTTAGAAGCACTCACGCTCCTCATCAAAAATCGACTCCATTTACTTTTCACAACTCTCTCATCACCCTAAAAAAACAAATAAAATTGATTAACCCATAATGACTTATCGCCACCTTTACTTCCATATATAAACCACGATCACTACATTCGAATCCCTAAACGCTCATACAAATGACTGAGAGTCCAAGCAGGACCAATCATCAAAAACTGAAGGTCCTCCACAAATGAAGGCTTCTTGCCTTCATGCTGATGCCCTACGAATTGACCAATCCACGCAAGCACAAAAATAACCACCATAACTAACCATAGCGGTGCAATGTGGCTTAATTCAATCACATGAATCAGAGCCAATGCCAATAATGATAACACCAACATGCTCACAGCCAACTTAAGAGACAACGATAAATAATAGAATGTTCCAAAAACAACTAACACACTCGCTAAATTAATATGTTTCGTCACACTTGGTTCGAAAATGTCCGTGAACAAGCGATACACGGGAATGGAATACAACAACCCCAATAAACTAAAAAAAATAGCGGGCACACATACATAGTGTATCTTTCTATTCAAATCCGTTTGATGACTTTCTCCATAAGCCTCTAATAAAACATCAATTTTTCTCATATCAATTATGTTTGTATCCAACTTCAACTAAAGAATAGCAATTAATCAACATAAGGTCAGGCATTCGACCAATTAAAGAGCCCGTGTTTACACTCAACAAGCACTATTTTATTCATTAAACCTTAATAAATGAATTATTTCATATGATAAATTAACCCTATCTTGATAGCCATCAAGTATTTCTAGTGACTTATTTTTTACACTCATTAATCATGCCCATTACTCATATTCAAATCACTTTCAAAACGATTTTCATAGCACCCGCTTTTCTCTTTAACTTCATCATCAATGCGAACGCCTTAGCACTAGAAGATATGCCAGGCAGTGCTGACCATCCGCAATTTAACCGAGTTACTGGCACCACAATTGTGGCCCATTACCAATCTGATTATGCCGAGCATGAATTTCTTACGGAAACAGCAACAAATAGAAAAGATCTCAAAACCACATTCAAAGAAGGCAAGCTCACACGGATTGTCTATTCATTGCCAGCAGAACAAACAGCCCTTTTTGTATTTCGTAACTACAAAGAAACATTTAATGCTTTAGGTGAAGTGACTGAAATCTACACATGTAAAAGAAAACAGTGTCCACGAGACATAGGAAAAGGCTTCATTTGGAACAAAGACAAACGCATTCCATCACACATCAAAACAGTCGATAAGATGTATCAAATTACACCTTATAATAGTGATCCATTCTACTGGTATGCTGAAATACAATCAGGTACGGCTAAATATAATGTTTCATTTTTCTCAGCAACCCTTAACGTTGAAAACGGTTCTATCAAAAAGGAAGGGTTTCAAAAAGGCCGAACATTCGCACACCTCAGCATTGTTGAAAGTAGCGACTTCAAGTCAGACATCGCCGTCGTTGAAGCCAGTGAAATCCAGCAATCAATTTCTGAAAAAGGACACGTCGCATTGTATGGCTTATTTTTTGACACCGGCAAAGACACGCTCACTGCTGAATCAAAGCCTGCACTCGCAGAAATTGCCAAAGCGATGAAAGCTGACAACGCATTAAAAGTCTATGTTGTGGGACACACCGACAATGTCGGATCACTAGAAAGCAACCAACAACTCTCCGAACGCCGAGCAGCGTCCATCGTCAACAGCTTGATGCAAAACTTCAGCATTGACCAGTCACGCCTCGTGCCCATTGGGGTTGGGTTAGCAGCGCCAGTATCCACTAATGACACAGAAGAAGGTCGCGCATTGAACCGGCGTGTTGAACTAGTGAAACGTTAAATAATCCAAACAAGAACAAAACATGAGTGACTTATAGCAAGTCACTCATAGATTCATCCGCCTCTTGAAATTTTTTGTCCGTGCTAGGTTTTACCGTTCTACCAAAACCAGCCAGAACCCATTTTATCTAGCTCTCCGACACACCCCTGCATTTGAGTAGCATATCGTTTCGCCCTTTGATCGACTCGTTGCGCAACGTTTAACAGCCACTGCTTCGACTGATAAGTGCCTCGTGCATAACCGCCTTGCCCTTCATGATAATTTAAATAGTGCGCATAATAATCTGACTTGGGAACGCCATTAATTTGAAAAGTTTTCTGCAGATACCACTGAATAAAATCATAAGCATTAGCAAAGTTGTCACGATCACGAAACCGTGAACCGACTTCACGCTGATACTGCGCCCAAGTGCTTTCCAATGCTTGAGCATAACCATAGGCATTGCTTGCCCGCCCCGTTGGAATAATCCATAAAAAATACTGCATCGGTGGTTTCGCATCATGTATGAAGGCAGACTCTTGATACATGATCGCCATTGGCAAATGAATCGGACCACCCCACCGATTAGCACTAGACTTGGCGTGCTTGTACCACTTAGGATTTTCTTTGAAAATTTCACACAAATTTCCTACATTCGATGGCGGACGAGTCGCACAGGCAGTCAAAGACAAAATAAGCAACACTATCAGCAGTCTATTAATTAAACGCATTATTTCACCTCAATGACTATGAATGTGCTCATGTGGCTGTGAATGAATATAGAGATACCCAAGTTTAACAGGATTTAAAAAAAAGATAGCCCAACCAACCTATGTTGTCTATGATAAGTTTTCACACACCACCTAGCGAGCACGTAAGCAATGCAGCGACTACTGATCATTCTATTAAGTTGTTTAACGATAACGGCCTGCTCTAACGACCCAACCAGCCCAGAACAACAGGTTCGTAATAGCTTGTCTGCGATGGAAGAAGCCGCTCAAGAACGTTCCACTTCAGACTTCATGAAATACATCTCTGATGATTACTCAGATCTTCATGGGAATAATAAAGACGACCTAAAACGCTTGGTACAAGTCCTGTTCTTGCGCAATCAAAAAATTCATATATTCACAGCCGTGAGATCATTAGAACTAAACTACGGATTCGCCAAGGTTGAAGTGTCCGCCGCAATGACCTCTCGCGAAGTCGATTTAAGCCAAGAAAAAAATCGTCTCAAGGCCGATACACAGCGCTTTTCATTAACGCTAATCCCTAAAAAAAATAGCGATATATGGCTAGTGAAAAGTGCCGAATGGCAACGCGGCTGGTAATAGCACAATAAAAACTATTAACACGCATTGCCCTTTTTAGCTGGTTTGAGCTTGATTAATCAAACTGGAAAGCTCTCGACGCTGAATGCCACTAAACGAAGCAGCTTGCCTCAAGGTTTTAAATTCTTTTCTGTCAATAGTACCATCCGCAAGGCTCAGCCGAATCAGTGCTTTAAGGCTTTCAATCTGGTCGACTTTTTGCGTCAATTCTTTTCTAGCCCGCTCTGTGAGCATGCTAACTTTATCCATTGAAAAGCGGTTTCGTTTTGCCCATCGATCAAGGCGTTTTTGTTCGCTTTGAGAAATGCTTGCATCGTTCGCAAAGAGTTGCCATAGCTTAATGTACTCCAGCTCTTTCAGTTCTTGATCTGAAGGAGAATAGCCAAGCTCCTCGCGAAGTTGTTCTTTGAGACGCAGGCGTTTTTTATCAGCGTTTTGCCTCAAAAAATACATGCCAATGCCAATGAGTAAAATTAAAGCAACCATTACTATGGGATGACTGGAGAAGAAAGCTAGCGCAATCGTAAAAACCCCAATAAGAAAGCCTAAAAACATACCGATCCAGCCCGACACAGTGTTAACTGCATTTCCAATAACAGGGATGAACAAGAGGAATTTAGTGAGCCCTGAGAAAAGCAAACCACCGCCAATAGTGGCAACGATCAAACCAACAAGGCGAACGATATTTTTAAGCCTTTCAATGTGGGCTTTAATCGTTGCAAGCGCAGTTGCTCGATCTCCGGCCACGAGATGATGAAGGATGCCAGTATCACTAATGATTCCGGCAATAAACCCATCCTTAATTTCTGCTTGATGTTTCACAGCATTTTCCCCATCCCATTTGCCGAAATACGTTGCGGTTTCAGGAACAGGAATAGAAGAGAATGACAAGCGCTCATCACCAAGTTTTTCACCTCCAAGCTGTCCATTCTTGGAACGATAAAAGTAGTTCTGCCTGATGGTAAACTGCTTGCTGGCACCTTTTGACGTTAACGTAAGACGCCTCGGAGAAATAACTTCACTGTCATCGACAAACTGAATCTCGCGAGGTTCTATATCAAGTTGCCCAACTTGATAGACTCCTGGTTTAAACGTTTGAGAAAGAAATTCTTTTGTCAGGCCTTTGTTGCGACTATTGCTTTCCAGGCTAGACATCCACTTTTTTGACCAAGTGACGCCATCATCATCTTCGTCTCGCTCCCACGCATAGATTTCAGCACGACGTCGGACTTGCAAGTATCCAGTAAATTTCTCAACATATTCGCCCTTGATCACTAAGCCTTGATCCATGTCGCCCGTATGAGAAAAAAGATTATTTTCCTCTAAACTGTGAATGCGCTCGACAACGGCCGTTTCACTCGCTGCTTTATGGTAATCAAAGCGATGCTCATTTTGCCAAAGAGCGGCAATTGCACCACCCAACATGATGAGCCCAACGACAACAGGATTTCCTTTCTTTTTTTTAGTAGCCATAAGTTATTTAAATGACCTCTCCAATATCGAAACTGACAGACTCAAACCTAGTTCATCAAGGCGGATTGTCTTCTTTAATTTATCCCTTTGATTCTATAGGAATAGCTTTTTCGTCACAAAAAGGGCAATCCCATAACGTCAATGAGTATATGAAAAACTCCGCTTCATAATTAACCACAGCGACGTCATTATCGAACCAATAATTTAGTTTGCAATTAGCACAAATCAAATTATTTGGAGAATATATATGCCGCATCAAATAATAAATATTGATAGCAAAATAGCTTGAAATAAAAAGAAAGAAAGCTGTTAATAGTTCACTTGAATCAATACCAATCTCGAAAAACATCATTAATGCAAAAATAATACATAAAATCGAACCTCCAATAAAGGTCAAAAAAACTCTTGACCTAAACGCCATTGAACGCCCATAAATTACTTTTTTAATGAGATTAAACAGCATATTGTTACTTAACTGGATTCACTCTCTTCAATTGCAGGCGTAAATGATGAACTGATGCCAGCATTTACAAATAAAATATCTTTTCATCATTCCTATCTTTTGACCGTTGTTTAAAAAAGAACACTGACAAGACTGCTGCCAACAACGCAGACAATAAGATAAAGGTTTTGCCATTGTCAGGCTTAAGTGAGATAGCAATTAAATCCTTATCTCCTATCTTTATATTAGCAATACGCCCTTTTTGATACCCATCACCTATGAAATGCAACCCAATTAATACACCTTCATGCAAATTTAATTCCAACACCCTAAATCGAAGAGAATTAGAATCTCTTAAAAAATACCGATTTGACTCAGAATCATAGATTTCGAATTCAAAATATCCCCCCTTCCCAGTATATTCTTTAATGCTCGTAGACATCACTGTCACTTTCTTAAACATGTAATCATTCAAATCCTCGGACGGATATTTCTCAGGAGAAAAAAACATACCCAAACACATCAGAAAAACTACAAAACACACAAGCGATTTATACTTATATGAGTAACCATAAAAGAGCTTACGATGAACTTGACTCTTTTCAACTTCAGGGAGGCCTGCCCTTAAAGCTCGCTCCTGATGAATTTTCGACTCTAACTCCTGTTTGCGTTTCAAAATTTTCGCAAACCGATCAGGATAAGCATCTCTATCAATATGAGCAAAAACGTCTCTAATTTGCCGCAAATTATAACTATCGTAATTCGGCTCTTCATCCATGGTTAGAGCATACCCTCTCTTAATTCTCCCAACGATTTTATGCGGGAGTATGCCGCTGATAAAAGTGCAACACTGACAACCGTTGTTGAAAAATACGCAACACTATAAAAAGCATATTCAATCATGGAAAAGCTTTCGACATTCGCTGCTTGTGATTCATCAAAACTAACCGGTGTGAAAAACAAAAGTGAGATAATTTCTGTCAATATAAGTTGCATCAGCATAGGCAAAGCTATCACCACTGAAAACATCAAAAGCCGATAATTTTTACCTAGCTTAAACGCATCAGAAAAAGTCATCACCGATTGATTTGCGATACAAGGCAGAACCAAAAAAATGGGACTCGCATAATACAAAGCAAGTCCAACCACTAAAATGAGCACCCCGTACAACCCCATAGAGACAGGGCTTGACTCATCAAGCCCTAAGGAAAACCCTAGAGAGGATAGTTGAATAAACACGGAAGCCACTAAAAAAACAATCAATGAAACAGCAATAAAAATCCAAACAGCTCGTATTAAATACCTGACGTTACTCTCTGTTTTACTCAGCAGAAAATCCGGCTCAACGCGCAACCTTTCCGACACCAATAAAATTCGATGAATATTGATTGCAACGAACCCCAACAATAATGATTGCAATACAAAATTTAAGAACTGATAAAAGCTCGCTGACGCCGCATCATAGCCAAGCATAAACTCCGCCACCGACAGAATAGAATACAAGACAAAAAGCAGTAACAAAGATTTAAACAGCTTTCCACGCTGTTCATACAAGCTGATAAAACCGTTACTTAATACCCACTGAACGTCTTTCATAATTCCTACTAAAATATTCCTTCTATCCTATGTTCTTTATTCGCAATTAAAAGGCTCTGATACCTTTAATTCGATGGCCTTATTATGCTTAATACTCAAGTGATTTTGAAAATACATTAATAACGACAACACCCATGATAATTAAAAACATGCCAATAATTGCCGCAATATCTAATTTTTGGTTAAAGAAAAAAACACCAACTAAAGCAATTAAAACAATACCTATACCGGCCCAAATTGCATAGGTTATGCCAACTGGTAGGCTCTTTAACACAACTGATAGATAATAAAATGCAATAGCATAACCAATGACGACAATAACACTAGGTACTGGCTTACTAAACTCTTCCGAAGCTTTTAGTGCACTTGTAGCAATAACTTCTGCAACAATTGCTATAGCTAAATATAAATACACCATATTGTTACCTTAAAACATAATGCCGCAATGTGGGGCAACCGGAGCAACGCGCATATTGCCCTGCACAATTACCTTGCTATAAGTCATTATGTTTATACTCCATTTTTTGAGTCAAGAAAAAAATAAAACACCCGAGTAAAATTGCCATATCTGCAACATTAAAAATACCCGTTCTAAGTGAGCCAACCCCTATATTTAAAAAATCCACTACTGCACCATTATTGACTACTCGATCAAAGAAATTGCTACTGCCACCAGCAAACATTAAGGATAAGGCAGCCAAAGATAAGAAACTCAGTTTTTTGTTGAAAATAAGGTAGAACAAAAAAGCAGATAGCAAAACTCCAACTACTACAGTGAATAATAAAAAACGGTACTGTTCAGGAAGATGACTTCCCATACCAAGAAAAGCACCAACATTCTCTGCATATCCAAGGCGCAAAAGATCATTAAAATAGCTATCCATACCGTTTTTTGGAAGATATTGAGAAGCGATTGATTTTGTAGATTGGTCGCACCCTATACATGAAATACTAACCAATAAAATGACAATAATCCTATTCCAAAATTTCATTAGATTTCCTAGGTTTTAATGACTTATAACGCCACAATGTTACGTATTGCTTGCACGCTCTTTTAGTTTATGAAGGCCCTTTAATTCTAATTATTTAATTTTACTCTGACCCTAATTACTTTGTGTTCTTTATTCGCAATTAAAGGGCTCTGGCCTCTTTAGTTTTCTAGGAAGTTTTAACTGCCAATGGCAAGCTAGTGGCTTCTAATAAAAAAAACAACGCAATTAAGTTCATCAAAGACAACACTATAAAAATAGTATTCATATTTTTTTTACGAGACTCATTTATTAAATTAGCACTCTCGCTTATGTCTATTTT
>JBOEGT010000110.1:0-1453 GCA_050633585.1 Arenicella sp. | reverse complement strand
TGGATTAGATTTTTAAAGTAAAATGATGCCAAAGGCTATGAGAAATCATTGACGCCTTTTATAGTATTCGAATACTAGATTTTCATAAAACGTATAGCACTTATCGTCAGGAAAATGATCGAAGGATTACAATTAAAAACGCTAGATACTGTTGACATTTCAGAAGCTCATTTTTCGGAACAAACAGCAAATTCAACAAAAGACCTCAAAATAGTTCTACACAATCGCATTTCACTCTCCAGAGCTGCATATGAGAGAAGCCTCCACTTCATAGGTAGCTTAATCAATTGGCTGTGCATGGAAAAAGAGAATGGGGCCATTGAAATCAATGGAATTGAGATGCTAGCGCTAGCAAAAATACTAAACGAAGAAATAGAGATGAAAATACACCCAAGATCTCATTATTTGCTAGATTTCGACCAAGCTGAAAGACTTTTTGATAGATTAAATAACTTATAATCTATGCTAAAAAATCAAACCTAAAACTTGGTCATCACATGAGTTCAATAGCTAAATCATCATTATTGTGTTTAAACCAATAATGATGAGTACACTAAACATGCCAAAACCTATAAAAATAGTATTAGCTATTTTATTCTCATCTGTTTTCGTTGTGGCTGGAGGGACATACTTAGACATGAATGAACTGGCCGTAGACGAGCCATATGACTACAGTATTCATTTGTCAGACCTGTTCTGGCTTGCGATAATTTGCTGGATATCGTGGGACTTGGCAGTAAAGAAAAGAGATATAAGGCTCACCATTATTGCAGTCGGTATTGTTATCGTTGGTTTCAACGATATGGGAGTACGTTGAATACGGTTCTACCCATATGCTTTATGCAGGAATCATTGAAGCGATAATGTATCTGCTTATTTTAATCATTTTAAATCGCCCAAATACAAAACAATGGATAACTGATGAAAGCCCACAATAAAAGAGTCTAAAGCATTTCATTTTATCAACCTCACTAACGTTTAGTCCTAGATATAGAATCAGAAGTTTCAACGACTTTAATTCAACCTTTAAAAACCACTACCCTGCTTTTTCTACTTACCTTTTCTGAGATTCTAGGTACTAAACAGGAGACTGATATTGATAACTTTGTCAATACATTCATGGAGCTATCAGCAAAAATGACATCTCAAAACACTAAAAAATGTTTAACCCAGCATGTAATGTATCAATCGCTTTCAAATAAACCCAATTGAGGCCCGCTTGCTTTATCCTCACTCAGGGTATTTTTCATTTCATGGCTTTGAGTACTGCCTTCTAGCGATGACAACGATACACCGATTAATCTTATCGGTATTTTTCCGATGTCTGTTTTCTGTATCAACTCAGGCAGATACGTCAAAATTTGTTCCTCATTCACTATCTCATATTCGACAGTTTTGCTTCTTGTCACCTGTGTAAAGTCTTTATATTTCACTTTTAAAGTGAGTGTTTTCG
>JBOEGT010000109.1:0-1967 GCA_050633585.1 Arenicella sp. | reverse complement strand
AGGTTGACAATAGAATCTTTTACATGCAATTTACAAAATGCCTGAGTACGTTAAAAATGTCATTAATGAATTTTTGAATACATCACTCAAAGCTTAGTCGGATGTTTATCAAATTGTGTTGCTGTATCTCCTATTTTAAGCCAGTTTGGTTTTTCTGATACAAACTCATGAAATGCATTTTCGATAGCAATCTCACTGTCTATGCAATTAGCGGCAATTGGGAACGAATCGCTATCGGACAATACTTCACCAAGCGCCGTACCACAAACAGAGCAAAAGCATCGATCATAAATGTAAGGAGGTTTTGCCTTAAAAATAGATATTAATTCTTGGCCTTTAGTGATATTGAATGTTTCAGATTTGACAAATACTAGGGTGCTCGCACCTACCTTTCGGCAGCGGCTGCAATGGCAAGTCCCCATCATAGTAGGTGCTTGGGTTAAGGTGAATTCGATTTCTCCGCAACAGCAGCTTCCTTTGAGCATTTTGTTCCTCACTATATTTAATATTTGAAAACTCTTACTGATGTCGAGTAAGGAGTTTTTGTTACTTTATTCTGAGGAAATATTTTAGAACACCACAACTGACAACATTGTGTCAGTGCCAAGTGTGAATAGTTAAGATTTATTTTGTTGGCATTCCAGATAATCAGATAGGCTCATTGATTTGGGGTGAACCTTGGGAGCTAAAGCGTCCACTAGGTTTTTTATGCAATCAACCCTGAAATCTCGATACTCCTTTCTCATATTGCACCAGCTACCTAGCGTCCATTTACCGCCCCAGTAAAACAGTCCTAGTGGAAAAACTACTCGCGTTGTTTTCTTGTTTGATAGTGATTGATACGAGATGTTGAGCCATTGCTTTTCTTTTATAGCTGCATGTAGTTTATCCCAGTTTGTAAAGTCAATTGTTTGCAAGTGTTCACCTGGGGTTCTCACTTGGCGCTGAAGGCCGGACTGATGAATAAAGCCATTAGGCAAAGCGGCTTCGATTTTATTCATTAAAGAGTTTGAGGCCTTACTTAATTTAGGCCCTGTCCAAGACGATGTCATATTGACGCCAATAACCAGAGCTTCAAGCTCTTCTTGCGTTAGTTGTAAGGGTGGTAAATCGAAACCCTCAGAAAGGCGATATCCTACTCCAGGCTCACCATACACAGGAATCCCAGATGTTGAAAGGCTGTCAATGTATCTGTAAATTGTTCGTTCGGATACTGAGATTTTTTCGGCAAGCTCTCGTGCCGTGATAGGTTGATGAGCTCTCAAAATATTCGTCAATTGAAATAATCTATCAGATTTATGCATAAGGCATTGTTGGTGATTATTGAAATTTAGTAAGTTTAGTTTCTTCTCCGCATGCCTGTTCCCGAGGAGTATTGAAGCGAATTTTTTGTTTGATTTACAGACAACTCTTTTTGAAAATGGCTATATCGACTCACTTATAAGGTTCACCCATTCTTCATATGACTCAGCTGGCCAGTTATTATCTATTTTAAGGGATTCAATTGGAAAAGCCCGTTTGAATCCCCCAAACCAGTTAAAATAAGAAACTGTTTTTCCGTCATCATTCACTTCTTTAGAAATTGGCACATCCCATTCATAGATATAGAATTCTGTTCCTTTTGGAAAGCTGGATTGCTTAGGTAAAGCCATATTTTTTCATTGAATCTACATGGGTCGTTTGAAGCGTTTTATCTCTCTCAGCCGAAAAGTTTTCGTAAATGCCTTTTCTCTAGCTTCGGGGATAGCCCGCTCGGGTGGTGGTGCGCAATCAACGATTTAAAAATGCTGTCAATGCCGTTTGCATGTGCTCGCAATCTCCTAGCCCCGCAATCTCTCGAATTGAATGCATGGCTAATTGTGGAATGCCGATGTCTAGCGTTTGAATGCCTAGCTCAGTGGCGGTAATGGGGCCTATAGTTGAGCCGCAGCCCATATCGGAACGCGTCACAAACGATTGAACTGGGA
>JBOEGT010000108.1:0-10495 GCA_050633585.1 Arenicella sp. | reverse complement strand
AGGGTGCCAGAAAAGTCATGGCTGACGCACAACACCTTTAGATTAAATGCATTGCAGCAATGTATAGATGAATCATTCCAAACGGTGTATCTAAATCAGGAAAATATCACTGTGAGCTTGGGTGAAAATATGGCTGCGGAACCATTTGAAAACCGGTTTGCAGCTGAGTCATTAGCCAGTGTTATTGATGCGCCTTCTGCGGAAGCGTCTGAGAACCATAATCAAGTGACTCACGTTTGGGTGTCGGGTGGACCATTAGAGTTGGTATTTGATTTTCAACAAGAATATGACTTGATAGACCTGCATTTTTGGAATTACTTTTCTGAAGATTTTGATGTAGATAACGTTGATTTTACGTTCTTTGATGGCGCTAATAATCCAGTAGGGGAACTGCTTGGAGTTGAGCCACAATTAGGCAGTAATCCGTTAAATACTCAGAATCCTATTTTTGCTGAAACGACTCCATTGTCATTTTCATCCAACATTCGATACGTTCGAGCGACGCTAACAGGAACAAATGGTGAAGTTGACTTTAATAACATTGGCTTTACAGGGAGGCTCTCGTCATTTAATAATAAAACCGACTTATCCATCAGTAAACTGGAGTTGTCAGAAAATCAAAACGGTATTTCTGCACGGTTTGGCAATGGTGGTTCACTCGCGAGCCCTGCAGACACACAAGCCAATGTGTATCGTATTCCAGCTATTGGCAACAAAGAGCTTCTCGGTGCAATTAATATTCCTTCATTAGCCTCAGGTGAATACGTTGATCTCACATTGTCGGGTTTAATCAACCTGCAAACCAACGATCAGATTGAAGTCATTATTGATGAAAGCGGTGATGTGAATGAGTGCCGTGAAGATAACAATGCATTGGTCATTAATTTGGGGGTAATAAATAATGCCCCAATTGTCGATAATCAAAGTTTTGGTATTGCTGAAGAAGTTTCTGTATCGATTGAACTTACCGGTTTTGATCCTGATGGGGATTCATTGACCTATGCCGTTCAGACGCAACCCACTAATGGTGTGTTATCTGGCACAGCACCAAGTCTCGTATATACACCCAATGCAGGTTTTAGTGGCACGGATAGCTTCACCTTTATTGCTAATGATGGAGTGTTAGATTCAACTGTCGCGACGGTGAGTATTTCAATTAACTCCGTCAATGATGCGCCTGTTGCGAATGATCAAAGTGTTTCTACCAATGAAAACGTGTCAATTCCGATTCAGTTGACAGGCACTGATCCCGAGGGTGAGGCTTTGAGTTATGTTGTGCAAACTCAGCCCTTGAATGGTAGTTTGTCAGGTACGGCACCCAATCTTGTATATACACCCAGCGCAGGCTTCAACGGCAGTGATTCATTGACTTTCATTGTCAATGATGGATCGCTCGACTCAGTCGCAGCTACGGTTTCCATCACTGTGCTTTCTGTCAATGATGTGCCAATAGCAAATGCACAGAACATCACTACATTTGAAAATGCCGCGGTCACTATTCAGTTAACTGGCTCTGACCCCGAAGGTAGCGCCTTAAACTATGATATTCAAACAGTGCCAGCCAATGGCAACATCACAGGGCTAGCGCCGAACCTGATTTACACGCCTAGTACAGGATTTGTTGGTAGTGATTCATTGACTTTTATTGTGAATGATGGCGACCTTGATTCAACGGTTGCAACGGTTCAAATCACTATTCTTGAGCAAACTGTTGACCAGTTACCTGATTTAACCATCACTGAAGTCGACTCCGAGTCTGTCACGACTGACCCTCAAACAATGGAGACATCAGGCAGCTTGAGTTTCACTGTCAACAATCAAGGAGCTGTGACCGTCAATGAAGCATTGTCAGCCATCGCATTCTATGATGAGAACAGAAACAATCAATATGACCCAGGTTTAGACCCTGTTTTAGGCTCTCTAAATATTACTGATGAAATAACCCTGAATACAGAACAAAACTATAGTTTGACAGTATCTGGGAACTTACCATTCCGGGATGCACCTATTCATGTGCTTGTGGATAGTGGCTTGGTTATCGTAGAGTCAATTGAAAGTAACAACATCATGAGCACGGCGGATGCGTGCCAAATGAATAAAGATTGCCAGTCGGTTTCTCCAGATGAAATAGGCCCATTTTCACCTATAACGAAATGGGAATGGAAGGGAGGCTATGTCACTCATACACCAATTGTAGGGCCTTTTATTGACACTAATAACGATGGGTTGGTAAATGCCTCTGATATTCCAATGGTAATTGCAGTTACAAGGGATGCTTTAAATGTATTAAATGGGGATACGGGTGAATTAGTGTTATCTCAGTCTACTTCTCTGTTGAGAGAAGCGGGGTCTAATCCAGCATTAGCCGATATCAATAACGATGGCTTTCCAGAAATTTTAGCGTATGGAACTGATAATTCAGTAGTCGCTATTAATAATTTAGGGGAAGAAATTTGGAGGAGCGAGCCGACGACTAGCAATACACTTTCTTTATTTATTTCTGTTGCTGATATAGATAGTGATGGTCAAGCAGAAGTGTTGGCGGGCGAATATGTGTTAAATAATGATGGAACAACGAAATGGGTTGGGACATCAACTAGTAGGCATAACTCAACGACTGTTGCTGTAGATTTAGACTTAGATGGCCAACAAGAAGTCTTAATGAATAATAAGGCCTATAAGGCAAATGGAGAATTAATATGGTCAATGCCTGACAGTATAAATGCGTTTCAAGCTATTGGTAACTTTGATGAAGATGATTTTCCTGAAATTACTTTTGTTGCTAACAGTGGAAATGTTTCTGTTTATGAACATGATGGAACAATTAAATGGGGACCAATAAAATATAGTAACGGATTTATTAATGGTGGAATGCCCATTATTGCTGACCTTGATAATGACGGAAGTGTTGAGATAGGTGTGCTGGGGAATAATGAATTTGTAGTGCTTAATGCAGATGGAACGGTCGCATGGAGGAATCCAGCCAGCGATGGGTCAACCCTGACAACAGCGGCGGCGTTTGACTTCGACTTAGATGGAGAACTTGAGGTTGTCTATGCGGGTGATAAAGCTTTTTCCATATTCAATGGAAGTGATGGAAGCTTAAAATTTAGCGAGCCTCATAGTTCATCTACCTATTTTGAAGGACCATCGATTGTTGATGTGAATGGGGATGGCCATGCCAATATAGTTATCTCGAATAGTACAGGTATTAAAGTTTTCCAAAACTCAGATAATTCATGGGCACCAACTAGGAAAATCTGGAATGAACATACTTACAATATTAGTAATGTGAATGATGATGCTTCGATTCCGAGAACTCCAGAAAAGTCGTGGTTGACGCATAATTCATATAGAGTTAACTCTTCTAACTTATGCGTTGATGAGGCTTTCATCTCGGCTTCATCTAATGTATTTAGTGTTTCTGAAGTACTTGATTTTGAAGGCTTAGATGAGTTAAAAGCTGCTTCATTGGGCGCTGATGCACCTGAGATTAGTATAATCGATGGTTTTGAAGTCGAAGTTTTTGCTGAGAATGTCACGACTCAACAAGGTCCAAGTCAACTGTCTTTCAATAGCCAAGGGGATTTATTAGTAGCTCTCGGTGATTCTGGAATGGCGAAAATTCCTCTAGGGAGTAATATTGCTACTCGGTTTGGAGCCACAAACGTGTCCGATAGCGATGGTTTAATTGTCGATAGTCAGGACAATATAATTGTGGGAGGTTCACCAGTCACGAAATACTCCTCTGATGGAAATGTGATATGGGAATCAGGATGCCCAATAGGGAATTTACAACTACTTGCGACAGATTCAGAAGAGAACATCTATGTCGGTTCATTAGGTTCATCTGTGTGTAAAATTTCTTCTGATGGACAGACATTGGAGTTTATTTCTGGTTTTAGCAATCCGAGTGAACCTGTAGTGAGTGATGATAATATTTTATACCTATCTCAATTTGGCCAGCAAAATATTGTCGCTTATTCATTGGATGATATGTCTGTTCAGCAAACTATTGAGACGCCAGGGTTCTTTGCAACACAGCCGGTATATATCAACGGTAAATTACTGGTTGGAAAAGGCCCTAGTGCTACCAATGAGTTAGCGCTTATTGATATTGCGTCTGGTTCAATAGAAGTGTTGGCGTCAGGTTTTAGTAATGCAAGGGCTCGAGCTTATGGGCCTGATGGTAATTTATACATTGCTGATGCCGGTACGAAAAAAATCTATAAAGTAACAATTCCTAAAACGACTAAACGAAAAGTCGATTTATCCATTAGTAAACTCCAATTTTCGCAAGATCAAAACAGCGTTTCAGCGCGTTTTGGTAATGGTGGTTCTTTGGAAAGTGAGGCAGGTGTTCAAGCGAATGTTTACCGTGTTCCTCTGATAGGAGATAAAACACTTTTAGGTAGTATTGATATCCCAGCGTTGGCGTCAGGTGAATATGTAGACTTAAGTTTTGCAAGTCCATCCGCATTTCAAGCAGGCGATACTGTTGAAGTAGTGATTGATGAGGGCGATGATATTTGTGAATGCCGAGAAAATAACAATCAATTACAAATTACGAATGTTGAACCAACGGTGCTGGGCACAATTAGCCTTAATATTGACAAAAACACCGTCACTAATGATGAAACGGTGTCATTGACTCAACAAGTTACGAATTCAGGCAATGTACCTGAAACTATGACAGTAGAGCTTTTCATTGAAGACAACAATGGAAACGAAGTGACTCGCTTTGATAATCAAACGGCAACTGATCTTGGTGTGAATCAAACGGCATCATTCACACAAACATGGACGCCGGCAGGCCTGCCAACGGGCAGCTTTGTTATTAAAAGCAACTTATATGATGCTGCTAATAATCTGTTGTCTAGTGATTCTAAATCGTTGACGGTGGAGACAAACAATACTATTGCCTTAACGGTCACAGGCAATGCTGTGTATTACCTCAATGATAATGTCGTGATTACAATTCAAGGGATTCACTCGCAGGGCGATAGTGTCACCTACGAATTGCTCAATGCGCCTGCGGGTGCAGCGATTGATCCTTCATCAGGTCAGATAGCATGGGTTCCGAATGTCGCTCAATTAGGCATCAATCCGTTTACGGTTAGAGTGTCGAGTGCTGATGGTGCGCAAAGTGCTGCATCATTTGATATTCGAATTGAATCTGCGCCGAATCAAGTGCCGTCAATTAATAGTGTTCCAAGCAACTATGCCACTGTGGCACAGCTTTATCGCTATGATGTTGAAGCGTTCGATAGCAATGGTGACACACTATCTTACCAATTGACGAGTGCGCCTTCAGGCATGTCAATCAGTGTGGTAACGGGTGAAATTTCATGGACACCTAGCATTGCACAAATTGGGAACAATGCGGTAGTAGTGCGTGTGGATGATGGTCGCGGCGCATACGTGACACAATCGTTCAGCGTGATTGTTTCGGAAGATCAAATACCGAACACAGCCCCTGTCATTGTGTCTACGCCGACATCATCAGTGACTGCGGGCAGTACTTACCTATACACCGTGGCTGCCTCGGATACCGATGGCGATACGATTACCTATGCCTTAAGAAATGCTCCAAGCGGTATGAGTATTAACTCAGTAACTGGCCTAGTGCAATGGTCAACTCAAAGTACTGATCAAGGTGCCTATAACGTTGTGCTCAGAGCAACCGATGCCGTTGGCGCGTTTTCAGAGCAAAGCTATGTATTAACAGTGACGGATGACGCGGTGGTTAACTCACCGCCTACCATCAATAGCAATGCTATTGGCAGTGCCATCTTTAACACAGCTTACATTTATGATGTTGATGCGAGTGACAGTGATGGTGACACCATTCGCTATGCACTAACGACAGCACCAAGTGGCATGCAAATCAATTCAACCTCAGGAGTGATTGAATGGACACCGACCACCGCGCAAGCGGGGAGTAATACTGTTGTCGTTCGCGCGGAAGATGGCCGTGGAGGTTCGGTAGCCCAGTCGTTTGCAGTGTTTGTTTCAGACGGCTCAACATCGAACGAGTCACCCGTGATCAACAATCCGCCAAGCTTTAACGCCAAAGTGGGATTTGTCTATGCTCATCAAATCTTGGCAACGGATGCCGATGGCGATACCTTAACGTATCAGTTAATTCAAGCGCCAGATGGCATGAGTATTTCAGGTGCTGGTTTGATCACTTGGACACCGACAAGCGAACAAAGCGTGAATGTGCGTGTGCGTGTGTCGGATGGAAAAGTCTTTGTTGAACAAGGCTGGACGCTCGTTGTGCTGCCTGTCGACGCGTCGTTGGAAGTACAATTGATAGTGACTCCAAGCATTGTTGATGAAGATGATATTGTCACTATTGAAGTGACACCATTTAATGCTGTTGCTCCTGTGAACGTGAGTCTGACGGTTGATGGTAACCCCATTATTTTGAATGCATCTAATCAAGCGCAAGTCACTGCAACAGGCATTGGTGTTCATTCAGTCGTTGCAACGGTCAGTGATCAATTTGGCTCTGTGGTCGAAAGCAGTAATTTTTCAGTGCGTGATCCAAGTGATTCGGATGAGCCTGAAGCAAACTTTGAAGGTCTTATCGATGGTCAAATCGTGACAGCGCCAATTGATATTGTTGCGTCCATTAGTGATGCAAACTTAGCTGAATGGATGTTGGCCTATAAAGAGAAAGGTTCAGCGCCGTCAGAGTTTGTTGTGATGAATTCTGGAAGTGACAATGTGGTCAATGAGGTGTTGGCAACTTTTGACCCAACGTTGTTGAGAAATGGGCAATACAGTCTCATTTTATTAGCAACAGATGCCAATGGCCAAGAAAAAATCGAAAGTGTCACTGTGGTAGTTGATGAAGAACTCAAAGTGGGTAATTTTTCAATTACTTATGAAGACTTGAATGTGCCTTTAGCAGGTATTCCTATCTCAGTGAGGCGTACCTATGACTCTCGAGATAAATCGAAAGACATGGCGTTTGGTTTTGGTTGGAGTTTGGACTATCAAAATGTCAAAGTGGAAGAGTCACGCACACCTGGTTTAGGTTGGACTATTAAACAAGAGGGGACCATTTTGTCGCAACTCTGTGTTGATCCTGTGGGTGAGCCAGTGGTAACAGTGACTTTGCCGGATGGTGATGTTGAACGCTTTGAGGTTGCGGTAAGCCCTCGTTGCACCATCGGAACAATCGACCCACAAAAAAATATCATCTTCAATGCGGTAGGCGACACCCAGTCTACATTAGTAGCGACTGATAATTTTGGTTACTACAGTAATGGTAACTTGTTGGATGACATCACCAGTATTGGTTCGGATAATTATGCTAATCCTAATAACTATAAGCTGACTAACCGAGCAGGTTATGTGTATGACTTAGACCAAAATTTAGGTATTCGATCTATCACTGATCCTAATGGAAACGTGGTGACATACACCGATAGTGGCATTGTCCATTCCGAGGGCAAGCGAGTTGACTTTATTCGTGATGCCAATGGGCGAATTATCACTGTCACAGATCCGTCTGGAAAATCACTCAACTATGCTTATGATGCCAAAGGCGATTTAAGCACTGTTACTGAAAGAGATGGTGCAGAAACGACGTTTACATATAACAGTAGCCATGGTTTGCTCGATATTAATGATCCGCTTGGGCGAAATATTGTCAGAAATATTTATGATGACGATGGTCGCCTCATCGCGCAGGAAGATAGTGAGGGTAACCGCACAGACTTTAACCATGACGTGGCTGGGCGGCAATCCGTCGTCACCGACCGTAATGGCAACATTACGCAGTTGTTCTATGACGATGAAGGCTTTGTGATTAACCAAGTTGATGCACTGGGTAATGTCACCGCTTACACCCATGATGCTAACGGCAATGAGCTCAGTCAAACGAATGCGCTAGGGCATCAAACAGTTGCCACGTTTAATGACAGTAATGATCAACTCACGCAAACGGATGCTTTGGGCAATGTCACAACATTTGCCTATAATGGCAGCGGTCAGGAAACTAAAATCACGGATGCACGGGGCAATGCTTTTGATAATGTCTACGATGCTAACAATAACCTTGTTAGCATCACAGACCCGTTAGGTAATGTGGCGAGTACCACGGTGAATAATCAAGGTTTGCCAAGCTCTGTGACGGATGTGTTGGGCAATAGCACTAGCTTTGTTTATGACATCAATGGCTATAAGACTCAAGAAACAGATTCTGAAGGCAATGTCATGACTTTCGTGAATGATGACAATGGCAATGTGCTGAGTGAAACACGCACGCGCATTGTCAATGGTGTGGCAACGCAAGAAACCACTACCTATGAATACGACGCACGCGATAGAGTTGTTAAAACCATCGATGCCCTAGGCAATGAAAATCAAGTGGAATATAACTTGGTGGGTAATGAAGTTGCACAAGTTGATGCATTAGGGCGTCGAACTGAAATGGAGTATGACACCTATAACCGTTTGATAAAAACTACATACCCAGATGGTAGTGTTTCAAGTAGCACTTACGATCCAGAAGGTAACATGCTGACATCAACTGACAGGCTAGGGCGAGTCACTCGTTATACATACGATGCGTTAAACCGTGTAACGAGCACTACACAAGCTGATGGCAGTGTGACAAACACTGAATATGACGCTATTGGTCGTGTGATTGCTAATGTAGATGCCAATGGTAATCGGACGGTTTATGCATATGATGCGGCTGATCGCCGCATCAAAACCACGGATGCCTTAGGCAATGAGACTTCATTTGCGTATGATGCCGACGGCAACATGACGAGCATGACTGACGCGAATGGTCACACCACGAGCTATGTCTATAATGCCTTGGATCAAAAAGTGCAAACCACATTGCATGACGCTTCGACCATGTTAGACGGCTTAGATGCCTTAAGCCGCAAAACTAGCATGACGGACCAAGCAGGTGTCGTAACAAACTATGAATACGACTCACTGGGCCGTTTGGTGAAAGTGATCGATGCCTTAGGCCAAGAAACGGCATACACATATGACAGTCAAGGCAATAAACTCACACAAGTTGATGCTGAAGGTAGAACCACCGCATGGGACTATGATGCATTAGGCCGAGTCATTAGTCGAACCTTGCCGCTAGGGCAACAAGAAACGATGGCTTACGATGCTGTGGGCAACATGATTAGCCGCACGGATTTCAATGGAGAGGCTTCGACCTATAGCTATGATGTGAATAACCGACTCACGCAAATTGTTTATGAGCGTGGCTTGCGAGAGACCTTTGCCTACGATGCGCTAGGCAATCGAACGCAGTCGAACTCCATCGATAATGGTCAAACGACCACATGGAACTATGTGTATGACGCACTGAATCGTTTAGTTTCAGAAACACAATTTGTGGGCAGTGGCAATGAAGTGAATTTGAGTTATGTTTATGATGCTCAAGGCAACCGAACTCAATTGACTGAAACGAAAGGGGTGTTGACGAAAGTCACCAACTATACGTTCGATGTCTTGAATCGCTTGCAAACGGTCACTGATCCTAATGGGAATATAACAACCTATCACTATGATGCTGCCGGAAACCGAACGGGTATGGTGCATGCCAATGGCATCCAAACCAATTATGTATATGACGAACTGAATCGTTTGACCTCGTTAGAACATCAAGACATCAGTGGTGCGACAGCGAACACTGTCAAACGATTTGACTACGAGCTACTTGCGAACGGCAAACGTAGTAAGGTTACAGAACAGAACGGCCGAGTGACCGACTATGTTTATGATGATCTTTATCGTCTAACCAGTGAAAGTATCACCGACGCAATCAATGGCAATCACAGTGCGGCATATACCTATGACAGTGTGGGTAACCGTACCTTTGAAGTAGTGAATGGAGTTTCTACCGCTTATACCTACAACGATAATGACTGGTTGCAGCAAACGGGTGGCACAACCTATACCTATGATGACAATGGCAACACGCTCAGCCAAACATTGGATGGTGTGACCACTAACTATGCCTACAATGCGAAGAATGAAATGATTCAAAGCAATGACACGGGTGCAAGCGTGAGTGAGGACTATTTCTACAACACCGATGGCATTCGAGTAGGTAAAACCCAGAGCGGTGCAGAAACGGTATATACCGTTGATAGTAACCGTAGTTATGCGCAAGTGTTGGCTGAAACCGAGTCTGGAGTAGAAAAGGTCGCTTACACGTATGGTGATGATCTAATCAGCCAAGTCCGTGACACGGTCATTAATACCTATCACTACGATGGCTTGGGCAGCACTCGAGCACTCAGTGATTCATCAGCTGCGATCACTGATGAATATGATTATGATGCTTTTGGGGAAACATTGAACCAAACCGGAAGCACACAAAATGATTATCTATTCACTGGAGAACAATTCGATGCGGGCCTTGATCAATATTACCTAAGAGCGAGGTATTACAACCAGGAAATTGGTCGCTTTACGCAAGCCGACACGTGGATGGGAGATAATG
>JBOEGT010000107.1:0-1258 GCA_050633585.1 Arenicella sp. | reverse complement strand
TGTAGTGGCATAGTAGATTTGGCCGCTTAATTAGAGGTGATATTATCACTTCATATATTAAGTAGGTGAATTATGAGAAGTAAAACACGTCGTACCTTTAGCCCTGAATTTCGTCTTGAATCAGCCCAGTTAGTCGTTGATCAAAATTACAGTATCCGAGAAGCAGCAACGGCTGTAGGAGTTGGTCATTCAACAATGGATAAATGGGTTAGACAGTTACGTCAAGAACGTAATGGCCAGACGCCGAAGGCGTCAGCCATGACAGCAGAACATAAGCGCATTAAGGAGTTAGAGAAACGCATACGAGATATTGAGGAGCAAAACGAAATATTAAAAAAGGCTACCGCTCTCTTGATGTCCGACTCCCTGAACAGGTGAAGCTGGTTAGTAAACTTCAAGAGAGTTATAGCGTCACTCAGGTATGCAAAGCCTTTGAGATTCACCGTAGTACTTATAAGTATCGCCGCGCAGCGGCGAAAAAGATTAACCCTGAACGGTTGAGATTAAATGCATTGGTAAAGTCAGCTCATAATTTAAGTAACGGCTCAGCGGGCGCTAGAAGCATCGCTGATATCGTAACGGGTTTCGGTTTGCCTCTGTCACGCTATCGCGCGAAAGGCGTAATGAAACGGTTAGGCTTAGTCAGTACACAGCTACCAAAGCATCGTTACAAGAAGGCTTCGAAGACTCACTCCATGATTCCAAACAAGCTTGATCGTCAGTTTACGCCTACTGCTCTAAACCAAGTTTGGTGTGGTGATGTAACCTACATTTGGACAGGCCAACGTTGGAGTTATCTTGCTGTAGTGCTTGATTTGTACGCGCGTAAACCGATTGGTTGGGCACTATCAAGCTCGCCCGACAGTAAGCTGACTGCCAAAGCATTAACAATGGCGTTTGAATCTCGTGGGAGACCAGAAAACCTGTTATTTCATTCTGATCAAGGAAGCCATTACACCAGTATTAAATTCCGACAATACCTGTGGCGTTATCAGATAGAGCAAAGCATGAGTCGTCGAGGAAACTGTTGGGATAATGCTCCGATGGAGCGTTTCTTTAGAAGCTTGAAAACCGAATGGGTTCCTGATTCAGGATACCGATCATTCGCTGAAGCTCAACGATCAATTTATGAGTACATTGTAGGTTATTACAACCAGTATCGACCACATCAACATAACGGCGGATTATCGCCAAACAAAACCGAGGAATTCTTTTTGAATTCCTCTAAATCGGCGGCCAATATTACTTGACCACTACA
>JBOEGT010000106.1:0-5343 GCA_050633585.1 Arenicella sp. | reverse complement strand
AAGAAGTGAATTACTAACTGAGCAACCACTACAACTATTAAGGGCGCCACTCGTTAAAAAAGGTTCTCACTGAACCATTATGACGTTTTCGCGACATCAGCTCTAACAAAAGAATAGGGTTTTAAAAATGCTTTGCGTTTTTTTGCTGTATCTAATAATTGTAAATACTCAGCCCTACTCACATCTTCAGCTTTATGTGAACCGACAAGTATTTTAAAAATGCTAATTCTTTCGCCTTCCACTGTCACTTTTGAAAGATACACAAACACATCATCATGGCGTTTTTTATATCGTCTAACAAGATATTCAACATCGTTTGGCGATGTGGTTGAGACAACTTGCATGGTATAGCCTCGTCCTTTAAAAACTTCCTTGATACTCTCTTCACTTAATAATTGAATATTACGCTTTTCCAAAATACTTTCGGCCGTTAAGAAGTCAGCATCACGGATGTTGTCAATATTTTTTATATTGTTGTCAGCAGTGGTACTTTTCTCTACAGAAGCAATTGCCACACTACTGGCTTCCACACTCTCTTTCGCTATTATTTCAACAGGAGCTGGGTTAGTGGTTGTCGCCAGTTTTAGGCTATCAAGGGCTTCTAATACATCCACCTTCATAAAAACATGTTCTTTTGATTGAACATTAGGCACGACTTTATCCACATTATTACGGGTAATCACAGCCTCCTTACCAAAAGCAATGACCTTATTACCAGACTTCGAACTTTCTTTCCTCAATGCTTCATGAGAAATTGAGTGAGTGTTTGCGACCGATGTAACTTCATCTGAACTTTCTAATATAATTGTATTTTTGAATTGAGCATGTTTTTTGGGCTGAATATTATATTCTGCTTCATTCATATTATCCTGAAAAACGTTATTGTCATCAAAAGCAACTACTTCTTCATTCTTAGCTTTTTCTTTCACTTCTGCGTCAAGAGAAACCGAGTTAGTGTTTATAGCCAACTCAACAGCATCCAGACTATCTAGTATAATGGTACTTGCAAACAAAGCGTAATCTTCATATTGAGCATTAAATCCTGCTTCGCTCGAATGACTCGGAATCACGGCGCCCTTCTCATCAGACACCATTGCTAAACTGCTTGGTTCTATGTTTCCTTTCGTTACTGCTCCTGAAGGAGCTGAAGTTGAACTTACAGTTAATTTAACGATATCAGGACTTTCTACTACTTTACTTTTAGGTAAAACATGTTCTTTAGGTTGGATATCAAGGGTTGCCTTATTCATCACTTCTTGCGTCAAGCTTTTATGCTCTACGCTACTCAATAACGCATGCTGCTTAATACGCCCTTTCCTAAAAACAGTAAAACGTTCAACATCTAAATTATTGGTATATTGATTATTTAATATGCTAGCAAATGATGCTGGAACGCCAGTATTAGGCTTACTTAAAATGCACTTACGATGCATCATCAAATTAGTAAAAGACGCTCTTTCACCAGCCAGCAAATAATCTAGCAATGTCAGCTCAAATATTTCATGTAATGATGCCTGCAAGACATTAATTCCTCGAAAACGCAAAACAGGCCCTCTATCTTGAAAAAAGCTATCCGTGTTAGATAAAAACTTATTCAACCGAGCTTGATTCAACGTTAATATCCTATCTAGCACAATATCCGTTAATGCATATACTGCAAATTGCGCTTGTTCTTTATGGGAAAATAGCAACGCAATTTTTGACAATTCGTGAGCAATTTTACTTATCTGCCAATTCGATCCAGGATCATCAACTTGGCTATTTTTAATAAGTCTCATTTCTTCAGGAAACCTTCGCACCAGTAACTCTAACCCCATCTTCATAGCTTGAGCCTGTGCTAAACATTTAGCTTTAGCATCAAAATTTAGAACCTGAAACACATCATCCTTAGGCAAATTTGGCAAACCAGTATTTAAAAATACATCTGACACCCCCAAGAAATAAAACTGTGTTAATTCAGCAGCATCTGATTTTAGTTTCAAGAGCTCTATCTGAGCATTATTCCAAGCCTTTTTATCTAAATTGGATCGTGTTTTTTCTATGCTTTTAAGCGTAGTTTCTGTATCAACATTTAGTTTATCTAACTCAGCGATGTACTCTTCATTGAAACTTCCTCGGTACCATGAATGAATAGCACTTAACGTTAAATTTTTTTGAATAAGGGGCTCTACCCATTTATCTTGTCCATATTCGATTCTAAACAGAGTCGAATCTAATAAAGCCCAAGCATCATGTAAACGTGTTAATAACTCTAAATTTAAAGCTTCATGTTGTTTAGAAAAACGTAAACCTGATAACTCAGGAGGAATAGAAATTATTTGATTCCAATTTTCATAACCCAATGCTTTATACATGACTGGGTAAAGCAAATCTTTTTTTTGGGCCTCTAATTTCTTAGCTATCAATGCTTTAGTATTCCTTGTGCGAATGGCCTTATTTTCATGAATATAGAGATCAATATAGCGATCTAAAGCTGGCTTACCTGACTTAACTGCCAAGCTCGCTTTAATATCATTAAGGGGTACCGCTAGCGCTTTTGTTTTTAGCTCAGATTTCGAAATATTTTGACTAATATTGCTAGTAAATTCAACTTCCTCTTGCGCTAATAAAGTAGTGCAAAACAATATTTGCATTATCGCGATCAAATAAGATGTAAACGCTATCTTCATCTTTCAGCACCTATTCACATTTCTAAAAATAGAAGTTATTAATAACTCACTAGGGTCCCCTTCATCATGTCAGCCCAGCGCCTATTAAAAGCCACACTCAGGGTACGCAAGTCAGTTGATTCTAACGAATTAGGCACTGGATCAATCCCCACTGAGTTGACTATTCGCGCAAACGCCGCCTGCGTTTCCGCAAATGCCAAATTACGACGGAGCTCTGACGCTATTGAAGATGACCTCGCATTTAGCTCATCCATTCCACTTGTTCTAGCCCCTTTCACCGTACTATTCCTTGCCATACTATTCCTAACCTCATACAACTCCGATGCCACTGCATAACGACTTCTTGCTAATTGGTAACGGCTTACTGATAAATACACCTGAGTCATGACTGCCATCGATAACGCTAACCTTCTAGCATCAGCTAAATCAACTTGAGCTCGGTTAAACTTTTTCTCGGCATTCACTTGGAATAAACTCAATAAATTCCATGAAATATCCCAACCAACATTATTAAAACTATTGTTCACTAAAAACTCATTTTCATCTCGATAATACCCAGCCGTTAAGTTCAAATTAGGAAAAAACTTTAGGAACGTTTTTTTCACTTCTGCCTGTGATATTCGCTTACGATAGTCCTCTTCTCGTAATTCCGGTCGATTCAATAGCGCAATATTTGTCAACTCTTCCGCATCTTGAGCTAAATTAGCGGGTACTTCCAAAGACACTGGGGCCGCAACTTTATACGACCTCCCAGGACTAATATTAATCAATGCGGCCAAACGCGTCTTGCTTAATGAAATACGCTCGCGGGTTTCTATTAAGGTGTTGATATTACTAAGTAATGATCCTTGAGAACGTAAAGCGTCAGCAGGGTTTTGAACTCCTTGAGCCACTAAACTACGGGACTCCTCTAATGCAGCCCGCATCTCCGCTAATAATGCATCAACTTTAGGTTCAATGGTTTGAGCCATCCAAGCTTTCCAAAACGCGTCAATTACGTCTTGAGTAATATTCTGCAATGTCTTTCTGCGACGCTCTTCAGAGATCAATATCTGGTCACTACTTTGCTTAGCAATGTAGTAACTCAAACCAAAATCTAAAATATTCCAGGTTAAAGCAAGGCTTGAAGTCTCTGACGTGCGCTCTTGAGAAGAAGAAGGAGGTAATGACTCTTCGCCTGTTTCCAAATCAACACTTCTTGCTCCTGGATCATTATCTCTACGTGTATAACCTGCGCTTGCTACTAGGTTTGGTAACATTCCTAGCTTATCAAAATCATATTTTCGTATAGCTACAGCCGACTCCATTTGCTTAAGGCGATGATCAAGATTATAACTCAGTGAACGCGCAATGGCTTCACCTATGGTGATTGGCCCGTTAACAGGCTCTTGATTAGCAAACATAGACGTTTTGTCAGCCCCTGCCCTCTCCTTATGAAACTCTGCAGATAAAGGGTCAGACTTGACACTGCAGCCAACTACCAACGTTAATAAACTTGATGCTAAGAGCAGCTTAGCCGGACTTTTTATCACTTTATTAGATTTCATATTCTAATACCTTTTTTATAATTATATTTCGTACAAAACTAACCGCGAAGCTTTGCAAGCACGCGCTGTAACCATGTTTGCTGTACTTCTATGCTACTACTATTGAAACTGTCATTTAGGGCCGAGAATTCTCTATATTCAAATAAATCTTCGCTAACCAATCGCTCAGACAAACTTAATTGATCTTTCGCTAGATCCTCATCAAAATCATCATCAATATTCTCAATGTTTGGTACAACACAATTGCCTATTGCATCGTATTCATCGCACTCTTTGCCTTCTAATAAATACGGAATAACCCACCATTGACCACCTAGTGCTATATCAACATGTTGATCAAATACGTTAATCATTCCCTCAATATAACGGACATATTCTGAGGCGATACCCTGCCCATAGAAGATTTCAAAAACTTGCCATTGATCAGTTACCGCGAGGTGAATATACCCATTCACATCTTGATTAACTTCAGTTTGACCATTTCCAGCAAACAGACCTGACTCATCAAAAATAGTAAAGCGTTCTGAAGGGTCAACGCGAACCAATCCGTCTAAAGGTTCAAACTCGGGAAGGTTGTCGGAATTGCCTACCAAGAAACCCTGGCCTTGACCTATCGATAACAGGAATGCTACATCAGTGAAAGGTCTTGGCGTAACTATTGGTTCAACACTTTCATCGCGTGTGGATGGTTCTGAATCATCAATTGGAGGTGTCGGTATTGGTCGATCATCGCGAGTATCTCTATAATCAGGAATACCGTCTCCATCAGTATCTCGTGGATTCAATGGGTCTGGCCCTGCTTCCAAACTATCCGCTAAACCATCGCTATCCGTATCCGTATCACGAAAGTCAAAAATGCCGTCACTATCAGTGTCTTCCGGATTACTCGGATCCATATTGTTTGGTGAAACTGCCTCGATCGAATCAGGAATACCATCTGAGTCGGAGTCCGTATCTAAAAAGTCAAACTGCCCATCGGAATCAGTATCGTTTGTTGATTCTAATTCATCAGGAATACCATCACCATCGGAATCAGTTTCTTTAAAATCCAAGACACCATCTGAATCGCTATCATTCGTTGATTCAAGGCTATCGGCAAGACCATCGGAATCAGCATCCGTATCTAA
>JBOEGT010000105.1:0-1661 GCA_050633585.1 Arenicella sp. | reverse complement strand
AAACTAGGCTTAACGCGCGCGATAGCATGTATGACCCAATAAAAGACGGCATGGAAAAAAATATTGGTGACGTTATTTATAATGAAGCCAAGCCACCGGAGCACCTCAAGAATATTGTTCATAGTTATTGGCAGATGAAAACTGACACACCGCTGGATGAAGATTTTACGCTTCATGCTATTCCGGATGCGTGTATTAATATTTTGTTTAATCAGCAAGAAACAGATATCGCGGGTATCACCGGGTTAAAAACAACGTATACCGAATTAAACCTTGGCAAGGACTTTCACTATGCGGGTATTCAGTTTTTTCCTGGGGTTTGGCAAGGAAATACCGACGAGACCAAAGATCGTTTTGTCGGTTCAAAATATGTCGGTAAGTTACCGCTTATTGATGTGAATTTTCAAACGGCTTCTTTGAGTTTTGTAGACAAGCTTCCTATTTTTACTGCTTTAGTCGCGAGTTTAGTCGAACAAAAAATTGTCGAACAAAATAAAGTTGTTCAAAAAATACTCACTAATCTTGACTGTGTGCACAGTGTTTCTGACATGGCTGGCATCGTGCATCATTCACCGCGTCAGCTACAGCGAATTTTGAAGGAAGCAACTGGCTTTTCGCCTCATGACTTTTTAAAAGTGATGCGTTTGCAACAATCCTTAAAAGAACAAGATGTCGACCTCTATACTGATCAATCTCACTTTATCCGTTCATTTAAAAAGATTACGGGCTACACTCCAATTCAATACTTTCGTAAGTATGATGTCTGATTTGTACAATACTGACGTGACGACACGCACTACCATGATCACATCTTAAACATATTGAGGATAACATCATGAAACAAAATGCAGTGGGTTGGTTTGATATTTATGTCAGCGACATGAACAGAGCAGAGACTTTCTATGGGGAAGTGCTTCAGAGAGAATTTGAAACCATCTCTGATCCAACAGATACGTCTGTCATTATGAAGGCTTTTGTGACAGATATGGGATCTTATGGAGCCGGCGGCGCATTAGTCAAAAGAGAAGGCGTAGAGCCTGTGACCGGTGGCACGATTGTCTATTTTGGTGTCGAAGATTGTGCAGTAGAAGAGTCGCGAGTTGAAGGCGCGGGTGGTAAAGTGATGACTCCTAAAATGTCTATTGGCGAGTATGGTTTTATCAGCGTGTGCATGGATACTGAAGGCAATTTATTTGGTTTAAGTTCGATGCAGTGATTCTCCGTTCATACTATAGCCATCAAGGCAGTGGTGCTGAGGCTCCGCTGCTTTGTGTTATTCAGCTCAAAGGGCCTTCATACACCGACAATAGAATGTTACAAACTCACTAGACGCAACAAGTGGTATCTATGCAGCCTTATCATACTCAATTTATATTATCTCGAGACTACCTTGCTGAATGCTTTGATCAGTCTTTGCCGTATGGAAAAAATGCGAAACCAAATTTTTTGTTTCCAGCATTATTGTTTGCTTCTGGGCTAGGTTTGCTTGCTTTTGCTAAGCAATCTCAATTCATCGGATTTATATTAATTGCATTGTCGGTGTTGGAGTTGATTCATATTCGATTTCGGCGAGCGTGGTGGTTAACACGACAGATGTGGGGAAGAAGTGCGAACAGTGAGGTGCAATTAAATGTCGATGAAGAAGGGATACGCACACAGAA
>JBOEGT010000104.1:0-5736 GCA_050633585.1 Arenicella sp. | reverse complement strand
CTCTGGCATCGGTCATGCTTAAGACGTTGCCCGCATCATCATGCGTGTACGTGGTTGTGCCTCTATCTGGGCTATTCTCGCTGAGAAGGTTGCCTAGATCATCATAAACATATTCGGTGATGGCACCGTTTGGAGCCGTCACTTTAATCAACTGATCGGCCACGTTGTATTCATAGCCTGTGCTATTGGTGAGCGCATCAATGGTGTTCGTCAGACGATATAAGCCATCATAGCTATGATCTGTGCTTGGGTTTTGATTCGGGTCAGTTTGAGTGGTGAGGTTGCCCACCGCATCATTGACCATTTGTGTCACTGAGCCAGCCGCATTGATAGATTCCACAAAGTTGCGAATATCATAAGCGGTTTGAATGTCACGAATTAAAGTGCCACTCGGATCAAACGTTTGCTCCACATTGCGGTTGCCTTTGGCGTCATAGGTGTATTCAACGCGGTTATTCAGGTTATCGCTGATCGCTCTTAAATCATGCGCTGCATCATATTCATAATTTAGTATCGTTCCGTCAGGTGACGTGGATTGAATCATCAATCCATCAGGGTCATAAGCATAGCTTGTCACACGTTGATCACCATTGGGGGCCGTTTGGGTGCGTGTGAGTAACCATCCTCGTGGGTGGTACGTGTGTGTCGTGACGACTCCCGTTTGATCAGTACTTTGAAGTAAACGTGCATTGGCATCATAGCTATCATAGCTGGTGGTGTGCCCAAGCGCGTTGCTGACACTTTGGAGTTGACCACACTCTGCACCTGTAAAACAATTGTAGTAAGTAAAGGTGGTGAGATCTGCAATATCTGTACGGTAGCCATCAATTTGGGTAATTTTACCTAAGTCATCATAGGTAAAGTTCATGCTTCTTGAGATAGGGCTGCCATCCGGCGCAAAACCGTTGATGTGTGTTTGAGTAGCATTCAACGCACTATCATAAGTGGTGACGACCTCTTTGCTGTTTCCGGCGTAAACACTCGGGCTTATTGTCTTGGTGACAATATCAATGTCGGCGCTGACATATTCATATGAGGTAGTACGCGCTTCAGGCGTGCCACTGGCTTCTGTTTTTGAGATGCGCTGATTCGTCGCGTTGTAGGTATACGTGGTGGTTCGGCCTTCGCTATCGGTGCGTGATAGCAAATTATTATTCGCATCCCATGTTTGGTAAACCCCTTTGCCATCCACTTGATTGACACGGCTTATCATATTTTGAACACCGAGGTTTTCCTCGAATGTCCAGATTTCTTGCGTGCCGATTGCATCTGTCACAATAGTGCTTGCAGCATTGGCGTATTGAACGCTAGCAAACATTAGCAATGTACTTGCAAACGTGACTCTCATATCCATTATTTTCATCTTAGTTTGCTCCTTGCGTGCCAAAATTTAACTGGTAACGCTCTTGCCCGACGGTATTTGTTGTTTGCGCATGTTCGGTGGTGATGGCTTTACCATTTGCATCATACGCATAAGTCGCATAGCGATTTCCTTTCGTGTCCGTAATTCCTGTTAGGTGGTTAGGGAAATCTAGATTTTCATAGTGATAGATCTTTCTCGGGTTATCATTTGGGTCACTATTTTCATCAGGATAGATAACTGCAGTTAAGTTGTCATTGGTGTCATACTCATAACCATATTCTATTCCCATTGCATCTATGACTTTGACAACATGGTTTTTCCCATCATTCGAGTATTCGAACGTCAGCGAATGCTGGTAATGGTGATTCACACTGATAAGTCGGCCTTGCGCATCATATTCATAGGCCGTTGTTTTTCCTTGAGTGTCTGTTTCACTTAGCAGGCGGCCATCTAAAGCGTATTCATGCACGTCACCTCGTTTAAGCGTCAATGTATAACCGTTGCTTGTTTGAGTGACGAAATAGTGCGTGTCAATATCTCCTTGCCAGAGACCATTTAAGTTCCTCCATGGCTCGCTTCTTCCTGAACCTTCCACAATGGATAAATTACTATCAGAAACAGATAAGTGTTTTATATACCGGTTGTGCCAACCCACCCCGAAGCCTTTATCAACTAAATTCTGGCTATGATAATTTCGCTGAAATTGCAGCTTCCCCGAGGAAAAGTCGATTTCATTGGCATATTTTGCACCTGTGGCTATATGACAAGGATTGCCCGCCGTATTTTCCCCCCCTGGGCAGTCTTCTTTTGAATCCGTTTGTTCTACGATCGTTCCTTCCGTGGGGTTCACACAAGTAAAGGAACAGCTGGTTAGCTGACCTATAAAACCATCAGGACATGTTTGAGTATTGTCTCGAAAAACGCTCATTCCATCAGACGCTGAATAACACCGAGTCTCATTCCTTGGTTGAAAATTATAATCAACTTTGTAACTTCTTTTATTACCTTCAGTAATGCTTTTAAGTTCGCCTGACGGGGTTAGTTCCTTATGTCTTCGAACAGGGTAGGTACCATTACCACTATTACACGTTGGCCAATCAAATCTAGGTGTATATTGATTAGCGGGACAAGCTGGGTGTCCATAGATTTCAGCACCACGCACATTAACCGCTTCGCTCTCGGTATCAAAATAATGATCACTAAAGGCCGTGCGCTGAACTTTAAACTTTTCCTCAGACACTTCAGGTTCTACGCCTTCTGCTGCATAGTAATGCTCAGTAATGGTGTCAGACTTTTGTTCACTACTCACTTTTTCCAAGTGGCTGTGAGCAATACTAATTGCCTTAAGGGCCTGCTCCGCATCAGAGAGCGTCGCAAAAGTGCCTGGCAACCCCCTTACAGAAAACTTACCTTGCGACTGCGCGATGGAATGCAATGAAACAACGCTTAAAGCAATAATGGAAAAAACTTGAATAACCTTGTACATATAAAAATGTCCTTAATACTGATTTCCTTGTGATTTGATGAGTGTTCAAGATAGCTTTTATGAACGCAGGACAGATTATCAAATATTGATAAAGTTTAATCAATACGCAATTTATCATACAACCCAAAAGTTGATTAAACAGAGGCGTAAATCTGGCTTAATGAAAACATTCCTCGGGCTAATTGACAAAAAGCTCTATGCCTCTGATCAATGCAAGGAGATTACTTAATGATTGCTTGGAATATCTTGGCTGTTTTTTTCGTCATTATGAAGGCGAAAGATCATGCCAAAAATACCTATCGCCGCTCCGATGGTTCCTTTGACTGTACCACTAATTTTCGAGTGCCCAAGCCGTCGCATGGTTGAGACAGGTACTTCAGAGATATCCATACCGAGTTGAATCGCTTTGACTTGCATTTCCACCGTCCAGCCAAAGGTTTTGTCCATCATGTGGAGTTTTTGTAAGCAGCGATACCGAATGGCTCTAAATGGCCCTAAGTCACTGACGGGTTGTTGCCAAATGTAGCGTATTAATGCGCTTGCTAAACAATTACCAAATCGTTGTTGAGGGGTCAGAGCATACTTTTCACGCTTAGACGACACTCGACTACCAATCACCAGATCAGCACCTTCTTGAATTTTCTCCAACAACTGAATGGTTTCCGTGGCTTTAACAGAGCGATCGCCATCAACAAATACGACAATATCAGGCTGCTTTAAGGCTGCTATGGCAGTTTGACAGGCCATACCATAACCAGCATTAGGCTCGTAGACAACTCTTGCACCCGCTTCCATCGCAAGATTTGCGGTATCATCTGTCGAACCATTATCACAGACAACGACATCATCAATAAGAGGTCGCAGTTGATTTGTACCCGGGAACTCACGCAATGCCAACACGTCACGCACAACTTTTGCAATACTTTCTGCTTCATTGAAAGCGGGAATGACGACTGCAATTGTTTTATGCTGATAGGCCATGACTCAAATTTCAGTTGAAAATATTCGCTAAAAAACGTGCTTATGAATCTAATAGACCCGTTCACACATGATCTTCTTTCCTAATGTGATGCAAGCGTACCTTAAAGCACATGCAAATTTAGTGATTGCGGGGCTGCTTTCAGTGTGTGGCTACCTGTATTTATGCCTGCACTCACAACACTATGCCGAACTTTCCTTAATAGAAATGTGGAGTGTTTGCCTGATCTGTGCCTTGCTGAGTTTTTATGCATGGTGGTGCTATCAACCAAAAAAATCATCACGACAGTCAAACTACCACGCTTTTAACGCCCCAATTGACACGCCAATCAAAGCGATTCTGTGTTTTGCCATTGTCTTTCGTGTAATCGGAGTGTTTACGTTTCCGGTGCTTGAAGACGACATGTATCGCTTTCTGTGGGATGGCCGAATGACCGTTGAAACGGGGTCGCCCTATTCATGGGTGCCTGCCGATTTTTTCGATGATGCTACGCTAGCAGAACCTTTTGAAACGATTCTTGGTTTGATCAATCACCCGGAAATAGCCACCGTGTATGGCCCGACTAGCCAAGCCTTATTTGCTTTATCCTATCTGATCGCGCCGGGTGAAATATGGCCACTGCAAGCGATGTTAGCACTAGCAGACATGATTGTTATTTTTGTCTTACTGCGATTGGCTAACGCAAGGCATCTT
The DNA here is from genome assembly GCA_050633585.1 of Arenicella sp. Lineage (GTDB taxonomy): Bacteria > Pseudomonadota > Gammaproteobacteria > Arenicellales > Arenicellaceae > CALKZN01. Next base: position 1,215 of record JBOEGT010000104.1, on the reverse strand, counting down.
ATTTTGTATGCATGGTCACCGTTGATCATCAAAGAATTTGCCATCACTGCTCACCCCGATATTTTAGGAGTCTGTTTGTTGCTAGTGGCGTTTTTTGCCTACACCAAACATGCGTGGTTTTATACCGCCATGTTCTTAGCGCTGGCTGCTGGAGTAAAAGTTTTTGCGTTTATTTTAGTGCCCTTGTTACTCCGCCTTCATTGGCAATCATGGATCGTGTTTTTATTAACTCTTGTACTCATTGCACTGCCGTTTAATGGGGATATCTCATCCGTTTGGATACCTGATGGGTTGAGCGCAATGGCCAATAATTGGCTGTTTAATGCGCCGATATACCTCCTGTTTCAAAACATCGTTTCATTCTCACTGTTGAAAGTTGTTTTACTCGGCACTTTTAGTCTTTGCGCCGGCGCATACTGCTTATATGTGTATTTACAAAGGCAACATTTACCCCTTCGCGCAGACTACTTGTTTGGTTTATTTTTTATATGCATTCCCGTATTTAACCCATGGTATCTTGCATGGGTGCTGCCTTTTGCGGTGATCTATCCCAGCGTTTGGGCATGGACAGCTAGCGTGACGCTATTACTGTCTTATGCCAGTGGCATTAATTTAGGGTTTAGCCCCCATTATTCGGAACTTCAACTCTATCAACAACCTCTGGCAGTCGTTGCCGTGCAATTTAGCCTCATTGGAATTGCTGCCGCTGTTGATATGTGGCGACACCATATCAACAGCAAAAACAGCGAAAAGCTAACCTCTCACCAAATTTAATCGATAGCGTTTGTTCAAATAATACATCACTGAATTCACTTGGCTTTTTGTCAACAACGACGTCATATTTTCAGCCGGATTTTTACAGTTATATAAACGTACAGCCACTTCAGAATATTCCAAACCTTTGAGTTGCTTCATGGTGCTCCGCTTGACGACGATAGGCTGATTACCAGCGCTATTGCCAGACCCAATGCTGTTGCCAGAAATGCAGTAGGTAATTCGTTCGCCCTTAACCCTTCCAAAGAAAATAGATTTGCCCGATTCATAGGCTTGGTCAACCTGCTTGGCAGGGGCAGATGCATAACCTGATCCAGAGCTTGAATTGCTATAGCCTCCTGACGCGGCAACATTGAACGAAAACATGATTAACAGAGCAGACATGATGCCTGTCGTTATTGAGCGGATAGATCTCATGGAGTAACTCCTGTTTTGACTAAT
>JBOEGT010000103.1:0-6810 GCA_050633585.1 Arenicella sp. | reverse complement strand
TCATGACTAGCAAGCAGTTCACGCATGTCAGCGCTGATACCCGACAACCCTTTGAGCCCACTCTCTTTATATAAAATAGTACTAATTTCAGAACGACTTAACCCTTGATCCATGAGGTACAGTAAAACGCCAGGATCTAACTGTCCGCAACGTGTTCCCATAGGCAAACCATCTAACGCAGAAAATCCCATGGTTGAACCGACACTTTTGCCACTCTTAACAGCGCACATAGACGCCCCATTCCCTAAGTGTGCGATAACAACATTTGCAGTTGCTAATTCCGGCCATTGTTTTTTTAACGTGCTCGTGATGTAGTCATACGAAAGGCCATGAAACCCATAACGGCGAACACCTTTATCATAAAACTTTTTAGGAATGGCAAAAACATCATTCACCCATGGGTGACCACGATGAAAGGCAGTATCAAAACAAGCGACTTGCATTGCATTCGGAAAGGCTTTTTTAGCCGCTTCAATAGCCGCTAAATTATGAGGCTGATGTAATGGAGCCAAAGGGATAAGCGCGGTGAGTTTATCTATCACTTCATCCGTCAAAACAGCCGGCGCATCAAACTCAACGCCACCATGCACCACGCGATGCCCAACACCGATGACTTCTTGCTCACCTAAGATGGGTGCCAATGTTTTTAAAATTTCTGTTAATGCCACTTTATGATCCGCGACACCAATATCATGATTCACTTCCTGGCCAGCATGCTCAAATAAAATACGCGCCGCAGGACCTAGGTTTTCAACTTGCCCTGTCACAATTTCTTCCAACCTGTCTTTACGAAGGTAAACAGAAAATTTAATCGATGAACTTCCGGCATTAAGCGTTAAAATGGCTGACATAATTTACAGTGTAATCTAAATCCTTGTTGTGGACTCTTTACTATAAAGCATTCAAAAAAAATGTCATTTTTATCGACACTTGCACATGCTCTTTCCCGCACGTTTACATTAACATTTAACTCTATAGTAAACTAACATCCTAAAGCGAGTTTATTGCCTTGGGCTACCATTTTCATACCTATCGCTTAGGCTGTTATTACACACATGACACAACGAAAGATCATTTTTATTATAGCGTTATTCAGTCATGCTTACGTTTCGAGCACTGTCTCTGCTGGAGAAATACACGTAGCCGTGGCATCTAACTTTATTGCCCCAATGAAAACCATTGTAGAAAAATTTGAAAAACAATCACATCATCACGTGAAAGTTTCCTATGGTTCTTCAGGAAAAATTTATGCTCAGATCCTTCATGGAGCTCCTTACCATGTCTTTTTCTCTGCAGATAAAGACAAGCCACTAGCGCTTGAAAAACACAACTTAACAGCCCCCAACAGTCGATTTACCTATGCCTACGGAACACTCGCACTATGGTCACATACCTCAAATGCACTCAAAAATACTAACGGCGAGGTTTTATTAAAAAACATCATGTTTAATAAACTTGCACTAGCCAACCCAAAGCTAGCACCGTACGGCGCTGCTGCCGTTGATGTTTTAAACAACTTAGGAATATATGATGACACAAAGCCTAAATGGGTTTTAGGAGAAAACATTGCCCAAACCTATCAATTTATCAGCACAGGGAATGCTGATATAGGCTTTATCGCGTTGTCTCAGTTGGCTCTTAAAAATCGCAGTGAACATCACAGCGAGCTTGGGTCTTTTTGGTTAGTACCTCAAGCACTGTATAACCCAATACAACAAGATGCGGTTCTACTAAAAAAAGGAAAAAATAGCGAAGCCGCTAAAGCTCTGATACGCTTCGTAAAAAATGAAAGTACTCAAAACATTATCGCTTCATATGGCTACAAAACACCAAGATCGATACATCTCAACACACAACACACTAAGTAATGACTCTCTCTGAAGCTGATATTGCCACTATTTGGCTTACGTTAAAACTAGCTTCCACAGTCACATTGCTGTTACTGATCATCGGCACGCCCATCGCATGGTGGTTAGCTAAAACAAAATCATGGTTAAAAGTGCCAATTGGTGCCATTGTTGCTCTACCCCTCGTTTTGCCTCCTACAGTGCTTGGTTTTTACCTATTAATTGCGATGGGACCCAATGGATTTTTCGGGCAATTCACTCAAAGTTTAGGTTTTGGCACCTTGCCTTTTACCTTTTGGGGCCTTGTCATTGCTTCGGTATTTTATTCGATGCCGTTTGTTATTCAACCGATACAAAACTCCATGGAAGCTATAGGAGAACGCCCTCTCGAAGTGGCAGCAACGCTTCGTGCGGGTCCAATAGATCGTTTTTTCACCGTGGTACTACCACTCGCAAAACCCGGCTTTATTACCGCGGCAATACTTGGTTTCGCTCATACTGTGGGTGAATTTGGAATTGTATTAATGATCGGCGGCAATATTCCTGATGAAACTCGGGTGGTTTCCATTCAAATATATGATCATGTTGAAGCACTTGAATATGATCAGGCTCATGGGTTAGCTGGTGTCATGATCTTATTTTCTTTCTTGGTATTGCTAGGCTTATATTGGTTCCAACGCAAACGTAGTTCTGGCAACTCTGCTGGTATGAAATTTGGCGTGTAAGACATCGTGACAACCAACATGGCGATTGATACAAACAATGACACAACAGCAAAATCGAACAACTCGATTCACGCTAAATTTAAGGTTGAATATAGCTCATCGCGCCACCCTGCATTTTTTTTAGATGTTGACATCACAATACCAGGAAAAGGAATTACCGCTATTTTTGGCGTTTCTGGTTCAGGGAAAACAACCCTCCTTCGTTGTATTGCGGGGCTAGAAAACGCCTGCCATGGGCTTTTAACAATTCACCAAGAAACATGGCAAGATTCACGCACTTTTGTGCCGACACATAAACGGTCATTAGCGTATGTTTTTCAAGAATCTAGCTTATTTCCTCACCTGACCGCACATGGCAATCTATCATATGCGATCAAGCGTTCAGATAAAGGTGTCTCTAAAAACTTATATCAGGATGTGATTGACACAATGGGAATTGCTTCTATTTTAACTAAGTTCCCAGAACAACTCTCTGGCGGTGAGCGGCAACGAGTTGCGATTGCCAGAGCACTGCTGACCCAACCCAAACTATTACTGATGGATGAGCCATTGGCTTCACTTGACACCCAGCGTAAACAAGAAATTCTGCCTTACTTAGAAACACTTCGTCAAACAATCCAAACCCCCATCCTCTATGTCAGTCACTCTATGAACGAAGTGACGAGGTTAGCTGATCACATTGTTGTATTAGATCAAGGCAAAGTCAGCACCCAAGGCAATGTCACTGATGTATTCTCTCGCATCGACCTTCCCTTCAGGCTAGGCGAGGAAACAGGCGTTGTTTTCAATGGAACAGTCTCAAAACATGACTCTCAATGGAATTTAGCATGCATCACTTTCTCAGGAGGACAATTATGGTCTAGCACCATCAATACCTCGATAGGTGAAACCATTCGAATCAGAATTCTAGCTAAAGATGTCAGTTTAACCCTATCAAATCATTCAGACACCAGCATTCTTAACCGATTAAAAGTAGAGATTGTCGGATTTTCCGATTGTACTAATAAATCTATGTTATTGGTTCGCCTTCGACTTGGTGAAAACTTTCTCATTGCTCGTATTACGCGACGCTCGCAAACGCATTTACAACTCGAAATAGGCAAAACAGTATGGGCACAAATTAAATCCGTAGCGCTTATAAATTAAGCAATAACGCAAAAAAAAAAAGACCTCTAAAACTTAGAGGTCTTAAATAATAACAGCACTTAATTAATCATCATGATAATAATACTCGTCTAGAGACGCTTTCAACGCTTTTTCTTCTTGGTATTGTTCAATTTTACGACGAGAATCCTTTGAGCTGTGGTTTTTCATTTGATTTGGTTTTTCATACATCAAGAAAAAGTCATCGTCATTTAAGTCATATTCAGTCATTAAATCTCGATTAGATTCAATATTTTTACCTGTACTCAAATTTTTTTCTTTTCTTGACATTACATACAACCTCATCTTTATTTCAGAGAATTGAAACTAATAATTAATGATTGGAAATTACCGACTATTTCTTTAAATTAAAAGATATAAGAGCAGTGTAACAACCAAGAAATAATCACTAGTTACAGGCCCATTATTTATCTATTTTTATTTTTTGTAAAAAGAAAAATTTTGGTCGTCATAATTTAATTTTTCGATTAAGGATTGAGGGAATTTGTGGATATAAATGCATTAAAAACTTTTTTAGAGGTTTCAAAAACACTGCACTTTGCTAATGCAGCTAACAATCTATGCGTTTCCCAATCAACTGTTAGCGCTCGAATTAAGGCGCTTGAAGAAAGCCTTAATACCCAACTTTTTATTAGAGAGCGCAGCAATATTCATCTCAGTGAAAATGGTGAAGCGTTAGTCTCACATGCAAAAAGTATTATGACTATTTGGAATCGTGCTCGTCAGGAGGCTGCCTCAGCGAAAGGAAGCGCTCAAGAAACGCTCGTCATAGGTGGATTATCAGGATTATGGGATATCACATTACAAGATTGGCTTTCAGAAATCACGAAAGCTAAGCCCGACCTTTCCATTATTGCCGACATTTTTAGCCCAACAACCCTTATAGAAAGAATAATGAATGGCACGATGGACATCGCTTTTTTATATGATGCCCCTCAAAGCAACAATATCATCACTCAACCTGTGAAAACTATCCATTTAAAACTTGTTTCTACACAACGAATGCCTGATGCGTATACAGCATTAAGCAATGGTTATATCAACGTAGATTGGGGAACAAATTTTGCAGTACAATTTGCATCAGAATTTCCAGACGTATTCACATCAAAACTCAACACTGGCTTAGGTAGAATAGCATTTGAACACTTAAAAAAGAACAAAGGTTGTGCTTATTTAGCCGAATCCATGATTCAAGATGATGTTAAAGAGAATAATTTGCACTACGTTCCGAATGCTCCAATATTTCAACGTAAAGCTTACGCGATTTATCTCCAAGATCATGAGAATACAGACTTAATACAATTTTTAATTAATAAACTTGAACGTCCCTAAAAATTTATTTGAACTGAAAAAGAAAACATATCAATGCTTATCGGTCCTTTTCATACAACGCTAAAACTTCTTCCAGACTTTTTTCACCTAATAAAAATGCCTTCGATGGAGCAATCATAATATTTTCCATTGCTTCTCGACCAAGTAACATCCTAAATCCCATCTCATCACGGTTAGCCAAAGTCATTTTAATCTTGTGTTCTTGATTACCTATATTTAAGAGTGTTTCTATAACATAACGCTTCTGCACAATACCATTACTGCTTTTAATTTGGCGGGTGCTGAACACCTTAGATTCGCAATAAAGAGTAATATTCTCAACATCAGGTATCGGATTCAATCGATAACTCAGCCATTGCTCATCGTTTTGTTCAAAAGGTTCAATCTGATCAGCATGTATTGCTGAAGTCGCAGCGCCAGAATCAATACGTACTTTAACCGCTTTCACACCTAAACTAGGTAGTGCACACCATTCTTGATTGCCTATTATTAGATAATTTTCATTCATTCTCTGTAAAACAATGCTTTAACGATATATTAACTATTTGCCTCAGCCTTTCCCTTTCGTTTTAGTATTGTTCGGTTTAGCTGTTTTTTCAATATATTCATAAATCATACTGGCTACGTCCTTACCTGTGGAAGTTTCAATACCTTCGAGGCCTGGAGAGGAATTAACCTCCATCACTACAGGACCATTAACTGATTGCAAAATATCAACACCGCACATATTCAAGCCCATTGTTTTTGCTGCATCTACTGCCGTTTTTCGTTCTTTAGGAGATAATTTAACCAAAGATGCAACGCCACCCCGATGTAAATTAGAACGAAATTCACCATCTGCGCCTTGCCGCTTCATCGCTGCAACGACTTTTCCGCCAACCACCAAACAACGTATATCCGCTCCTCCAGCTTCTTTAATATACTCTTGAACCAAAATATTCGCTTTTAACCCCATAAAGGCTTCGATAATGCTTTCCGCCGCTTTATTAGTTTCAGCTAGAACAACACCAATGCCTTGAGTGCCCTCTAATAATTTAATAACTACAGGAGCACCACCCACGTTTTTCAATAAATCTCGAATTTCATCGGGAGAATTTGCAAAACCTGTACGAGGCAAGCCTATACCTTTTCGCGATAACAACTGCAAAGAACGTAACTTATCGCGTGATCGACTAATAGCGACAGATTCATTAATACTGTATGTACCCATCATTTCAAATTGGCGCACAACTGAAGTCCCATAAAACGTGACCGATGCACCGATTCTAGGAATGATTGCATCATATAAAGGCAAAGCTTTACCTTTATAACGCACTGACGGATGACTGCTAGTGATATCCATATAACAATGTGTCGTGTTAATAATATCAATTTTATGGCCCCTTAACTCTCCCGCTTCTTTGAGACGACGAGTAGAATAAAGTTTTTTATTTCGAGATAAAATTGCAATACGCATAGTGATAGCTTGTACCTTGCAGGTCTTAGTAATGGATAAACCTATCACGGATTATGAAAGGTCAGTTGATCCGAGTATTAAATGTCCTAGCCTGACAAAGTAGCGATTACTAGAGGCCTTTTTTAAAGCAATAATATGACATTACTTATAAAAATTTTCTAGTGGAAAAACTGAGTTTTCAAGGCAGCAACTGCTTCTCACTCAGTTATTCCTTATTGATAAGCACATCTTCAATGCAGTTTTTATAAGCTACTAAAATACGCCGCCACATTTTCAATATCAGCAT
>JBOEGT010000102.1:0-1755 GCA_050633585.1 Arenicella sp. | reverse complement strand
TTGATGAAGAAAAAGGAAAAGCGGCTATTAAAAAACTCGCATTAGCGAAAGGCGGCACCTGTAGCAAGTAACACAGATAAAGCAAAGCAAGCGCCATTAATGAGCCGCTTGCTTTGCATATATTCATAGTCACGCAGTCACTTGAAATAAATAACGAGTATCAATATGCTGACTAGGTTTTGCTACAAATATGGCTTAGATAAGGTATTTGACATTCAACAAAAGGAATAAGCATTGAGAAAATCTCTTCTAATAATACAAATAGTTTTTTTACTAGGATTTATAACTACATTTATTGCCAGCTTTTATGCTGTTGACAACATAAAAGAAAAATCTAAATCTATCATCTCTGAAAAAATCGTTTCAAGCGCCACCTCAAAAATTGCCTTTACTGAAGAATTACTGCACTCCAAAGCAGCTGAAAAGTATCTTAAAAACTATCAAATTGAAACGATTCGTGAAGAAATGGAAAGCTTTAAAACCAACCCAAAAGGCTATGTTGAGTCATTAACTCTTAGTGAAACAAAAACAGTCATAGCACCTCCTGAACTAAATAGCCGCAACCCGTTAAAAAATGCGCTTTTGACTAAAATATACTCATGGAAATCAGACATTAGAAAACACTTTAATAGAACTTTTTCTGCGCTCATTACAGATATCCGCATCTTTATAGTTAGCAATATCATTTCGCTGCTTGCTGCTGTTATTATTTGCTACAAACAACGCAGCTTAGGTAAAAGATCTTTCGCTATTAGTTTAATCTTAACAATAGTCGTAGCTCTATCCTCTTTAACTTACTTGAGTAAAGACTGGCTATTCTCTATCATTATCAATAGCTACGCAGGTTATGGTTACCCTCTTGGAATAGCAATATTGACTTTTTGGTTATGTTTTGAATACTTTAAGAGCTTAAAAAGCCATTAAATATTTCACTCTACACAAAACTGCTATAACACTTTAATTTTGAAGATTGTACTGTTACCAGGGCTCGATGGGACTGGAAATTTATTTTCCTCGTTAATTAATGAGCTACCTGACCATGACTGCGAAGTAATACCCTTGCCGACAACTTGCTCTCAAGACTACCCATCAATCACAACAGCCATAACAGAAAAGCTACCAACCGAGGATTTCATCTTAATTGCAGAGTCTTTTTCAGGACCGATTGGCGCGACACTTGTTAAAAAAGATATCCATAATCTAAAAGGTATAATCTTTGTAGCTACATTTTTATCAACACCTCAAAAACTACTGGTTGATATCGCTCGACACCTACCTTTAAAACATTTATCACGATTCCCATTTTCAAAGTATTGGATTAAATTATTGTTTTTAGGTGCGCATGCCAACAATGATCTACTCAACTCTTTTTTGCGGACTATTCAATCACTCCCATCAAAAGTCATCAAAGATAGGCTTCGTGCAATTTCCTTTTTATCTATCAACAAACAAGAAAGTAGTTTTCCATGCAGATACATTCAAGCCAAAAATGACAAACTTATTTCACCTAAGAAAGCAATTGAATTTCATTCTTATTTTCATAACATCGTAACCAAAACAATAGATGGGCCTCACTTTATACTTCAAGCAAAACCAAAGGAAAGTGCTCTCATGGTTTCTGAATTCATATCTCATCTACAAGAAAAAAGACACATTCAGAGTTAGCTCTCTTAAACTAACCTAGCAACACTTTCTTTGCTTCATTAATTTGTATGGCCAACGCATCTGAGCCACCTTTGTCTGGATGTACTTTTT
>JBOEGT010000101.1:0-15698 GCA_050633585.1 Arenicella sp. | reverse complement strand
GGTGGCTATGGGTGGACTTGAACCACCGACCCCAGCATTATGAAAGAGGCGCGCTAATTAGCCACCTCTATATTTTTCAATCACTTACAACGCTTGCGATCTTCGTTTGTGCCAGTAAATACCGATAAAATGGCACAAGTATCAGTATTTTTGACACAAATCTGACACACCAACTCCATACGAACATAAATTCTATTTAGAGAAATAGTTGAGAAAATATCATGAATTTCGTATAGGATAACTTGATAAAATTTTATCAAAAAATTTAATAAAATCAGCGCGTTGTTTTTTAGAAAAAGAAAATGACAAGATATATTCAGAATCTTTTTCATAAGAATATTTTTCTCCCTTAGGATGAAAATTAAAATCTAGAATTACATTCAATAACTCGTCACTCGAATCGACACTAAAACTGATTTCATTTTCTATAAAATCAAAACGTCCAACTTTATTTGCATCCAACCAATCTCTAAACTCTTTAAGCTCAAATGTCAGTAGGCAACTATCATGAACTTCCCAATCATAATTACCATCAGAAGCTTTTATACTGATAGTCAGCCAATTTGAGTCATAGTATTCTTCAGCGTTTTCAAACTGATAGCCCAGAACAGAAAGCTCAAACCTCTTATTTAATTCAAAAAATTTCATTATTTTGAAGACTTCACAAATGCTTTGACACAATAATTATGACTGAAAACGCACCGCATACTTGCCCCAATTATCGCTATATGATTGATACAACAATTTGAAAGCCGATGAAAACTCTCCAATTTCAAGCTGTATTGCCTCGCATTCTTCCGAAAAATCGGAAAGTTTTTCGCGTGTATTATCAGTCTGAATATTTGGCCCGATAAATAATTTAGCCATTTTCCCGTCAGATAGCAAAACTATGGTTATATGATTAAAGCCATAGTTACCACCAAACATTTTTATCTCATCAATAACATCTTCAGCATTTATTCCATCATAAGCCACTTCTTCTGATTCTTCGAATGACTTAATAAATCCCGGAAAGATCTCTTCAAATTTACATCGACTATATTCAGGATTTTCTGCATACAACTCACTAATACCAGAAATCATCTCAAGAGCAGTCATAGAAAAAAACGCAGGATATACAAACTCTGTTTCTGAAAACTCTCCTTGAGCATGCCACAAAAAAAAGTCCAATTCGTATGAATAGTTATTATTCCCGAATTTCTTATTATTCATATAGATAAAAACATTGCCCTCACTCGGATTTTCAAGGCAAACCTCACAAGTTAAAGCAAACCTTTCTTTATTTCCTACTACTATTTCTTGTATTTCTTTCATCATCTCGGTCTGTTAGCTCCCTTTTTACTAAACCCCAAAGCTTTAATAATATCATTAGGTATATCAGTAGCAGTCAACCCTCCTTGACCTGGAGCTGTGCCACCACACCAATGGTAAACACCTGATTTATCTCCACAATATTGATATATAGACTTCCCATCAGGCGATCTTGCGTACCATTTACCAACACTATTTCCTTTATCTTTAACTTTATAGCTAAATTTTTCTAACGCAATTTCTGAATCATAAGGTTCAGCTCCTGAATCTTCGCCCGGTTTTTTACCCTTACCTCCGTTATGTTTAGGGTGACGAAAAGTAGGTGGCTTAGCAACAGGGCCAAGGACTATGTTTTTAAATTTACACCCACCAGCGTTATGACTCAAAACTTTTTCATTACCGACATAATAAGTATGATCGTTATTTACAGTCAGGTTATAAACACTGCCTTGCCGAGAATAACTCTCAATATTAGCAATCGCTAGTAGTTGGTCATCAAAACTTAATAACTGATTTTTTCTAGTTAAATCCTCCGCATCCAGCCATTTACCCTCAACATAGAATGGATGCTCATCAGTGGCCGTAATGACCTCACCATTTTCTAAAGTGATATCAATTAACTGTTTTTCACCTTCACCAAAAATTAGATGCACAACTTCTTGCAACATCTTTTCACCTGTAATTTCATTATATGCCCAAACTTTATCGCCAATTTTGATATTTTTGATCGGCCTCAAGCCCCGATCTGTTGATACCAACGTTTCTCCATCAAAACTATTTGGTTTACAACCTCGACGAAAGAATCTAGCAAATTTTGCTGGATTCATTGATGTTAATATTAGAAAGCCTACTTCTTTAGGAGTTAAACCATCCTCATCTGTTGATGCACTAAATAGATCAAAGGCAGTTAAGCCAAAACTTGCAATGTTCAAACCGATACCAATTCCAGCACCAAAACCACCAATTCCAAAGTTACCACTCGGATCAACCATATTAGCGGGGTCAACATTCGCATACAGATACTTATGCAAGGTTACTGGATCAGAATTAACTCCCATCCACGTGTCCATTGTATGAAAACGCCCAACGTTTTGGTTATAATAGCGTTGCCGCAAATAGCTCATGCCTAAGGTCGAATCAAACTGCTCACCAGTAAACAGATAATCATTTTCTGTCGTCCCCGTTTGGTTCAGCACTTCACCAAAGGCTTCGTAATCGTATTCATTCGCAATTGCACCGGTTTGATCACTCAACGCACGTGTGCTGCCCAATCCATCATAATGATAGGTACTGGTTTGCGTGCCACGTTTTTGACTGATCAGATCATCACCATAAGTGTAATTCACCGCTAGAGTGCCATTGACTGACTCTGCCAAAACTTGCGCGTAGTCTCGATTATGATCGACGGTGTATAAGGTTTGACTAGTGCTGTCGCCTTTACCAATACGAACACCTTCTGTGTTGTAGAGGTATGCCGTCGCACTACCCGCTTCATTACTACCCACCAATTCATTTTTGGCATTATAGGTGTAGGTCGTCACCACACCATCGAGGGTTTGGGTCAAGGTATTGCCATTCGCATCGTGGGTATACAGATTGCCGCCTGTTTGTACCAAGCGATCATTGTCATCCACCATATAGGCGGTGGAAACACCATTCACCACTTCAAAGGTACGGTTGCCGACTTTGTCATAGGTGTATTCCGCGCTGTGATTACCATTGACGCTATCAGTGATATTTTCTGTGGTGAGACGATACAGCGTGTCATAGGTGTAGGTTGTCGTTCTACCACTGTTTTCTGTGATCTGTGTTCTACGACCTGTCGGATGCAGCGTATAGGCAAAGCCTTTGATGATCGCATCAGCACTGTCCACATGGTTTAAAGTGGTCAAACGATTGAGTTCATCATACGCATAGTTCACTTTGTTACCATTGGCGTGCGTCATACCGCTACGATTACCTACCGCATCGTATTGATAGGTTGTCACATTCGCCTCTGGATCCGTCACCGTGCTCAAACGGTTTAAGACATCAAACGTATAGTTAGTCACTCGGGTGAGCGCGCCTTGCGCTTCGGTTAGCTGTGTGCGGTTGCCTTGCGCGTCATAAACATAGCTCAAGGTCACTTCATCAGCCGTGCCCACAAACTGAGTTTCACTACTTAGGCGGTTTTGCGTGTCATAGACATAGTTTGTGGTCGTCGTCACCGAGTTTTCGGTTTTATTGGCTTGCGTGCGGTTGCCCACGGCATCGTAGACAAAGGTTTCCATCAGACCATCGGCATACAGCGATTGAGTCAAACGGTTATTGACATCATAGCTATGCGTCGTTGTCTGTCCTTTAAAGTCAGTATGCTCAATCAGATTCCCGACTTCATCATAAACAAAAGTCTCCTGCTGACCCAATGGCAAAGTACGACTGATGACTCTGCCTAGCGCATCATACGCCCATGTAGTGGTACGACCTTCAGCATCGGTTTGCGTGAGCTTATTACCAACACTGTCATAGGTATAGGCGGTTTCCTGCCCTAGAGCATCAATGACTTTGACGAGACGACCTAATTTATCGTATTCGTAATTCGTCACCACACCTGCCTGATCGGTCATGCTGGTTTTGCGGCTTAACGCATCCAAGCCTTCCAGCATCGTCGATGTATTTGCAAAAGTGGTTTGCACTTTTTGATCCAAGGCATTGTAGATATAGGTCGTGGTATTGCCATTGGCATCGGTCATACCCGTCATATTGCCATCGGCATCATAGGCAAACGTCGTTTCATTACCCAAGGCGTCCGTGGTTTTAATGCGTCTATCCGCGGCATCATACTCATGCACCGTGCGGTTGCCATTGGCATCGACTTCGGCGACCACTCGGCCGATGGCATCATATTCCGTGCTAGTGACACTGCCATCCGCTTGCGTGGTTTTGATCAAACGATTGAGTGCATCGTATTCATAAGTCATCAGTCGACCCAACCGATCAGTATCCGTCAGTAGATTGCCTTCTGGATCATAGGTTTTGGTCTCAACAGTACCATCAGGATAGGTGGTTTGAGTCAGACGGTTATACGCGTCATACTCCATTTCCGTACGGCGACCCAAGGCATCGATTTGTGCCACTTCATTGCCCACCAGATTGTATTCCGTTTGCGTTTCATTCCCCAAGGCATCAATCGTTTTGACGACACGATCACGTTCATCATATTCATAAGTCGTGGTTTCCTCGGTAGCGACGCCAGCAATTAAGCGCGTGCGGGTTTCTGTCAGCGCATTACCATTGGCATCACGGGTAAAGCGCATGACATTACCTTCGGAATCGGTCTCTGTCAGCTTATAACCATCCAAGTCATAGGTGAACTGCGTAGTATTGCCTAACACATCCGTGACCGTGCTCGGCAAGCCTTGGCGATTCAGCGTTGTCGTTGCCATATTGCCCAACGGATCCGTCACACTAATCAAGTTATTGTTGTCATCATAGACATTATTAAACGCATTGCCTCTGGCATCAGTGAGCTTGGTTTCCTTGCCGCGGTCGTTATACTCAAACGCCGTGACATTCCCTAGCGCATCCACTTGCGTCAGTTGATCGTTACGATCATTAAACGTGGCTTGCGTTTGGTGCCCCAAAGCATTGGCCTGACTGGTTTCATTGCCGTTCGCATCATGCGTATAGCTTGTGCTATTGCCCAACGCATCAATTTGCGTGGTGACATAGCCATCGTCGTCATAAAATAGTTGCGTAATGTTGCCATTTCTGTCGGTGACAATGGACTGTCTGCCATCCACATCATGATTAAACTCGGTGCGATTGCCGTCGCTATCTTCCTGTGCAATGAGGCGCCCTGCGTCATCATAGATATTCTTGACGATATTGCGTCCTAATGGATCATTAATATCAATCAAGCCATGACTGGAGTTATAAGCAAAGGTCGTCTCTGCGCCATCGCGTTCAATGGCCTTGGCCAGATCACCAGCCGCCGTGTAATCATACTCCAGGAATTTACCCGACGGATCGGTGATTTTGACAATGCGACCTTCAGCATCACGCGTGAAATCGACCCGTTTGCCATCCGAGTGAATAATGCCTTCGTCGGTATACGTCAACACATTACCATTCGGATCCGTGACCGAACGAATACCAAGGTTTTGATCCAGATCAAAGACAAAACCTGCCTTTGATGTCAGGCGATAGCGATCTGGGTTCGCGTAATTGTCGGTTCCCACATCCGTAATGTCTTTCAATAGATTACCACTATCATAGTAAGCTGAACCATCAACCGCAGTCAGCGTTGACTGTGTATCACCCACCGGGTTAAAGACAATCGTCACGTTATTCTGCGGGAACAATTGTGAACAGCGTGGGCTAGCGGCAGCTTCAAAACTTTCCACATCACCATCTGGCAAAGTCACCGTCACAATCGGCGCACCCAACGGTTCAATACAAATATTCGGAATCAAACCACCACTAGTTTCTTGCGCCCAACCAAACCCCGGACGCCGCGATTCTTCGACTTTGATGTTGTTGTAATCCAGACTCCAACCAAAGCCAAAGTCCATACTCTTGGCTCGATCCCGTGAATCATAGGTACGACGCACTGAAATCGGAATACCCGCTAGCGGAATATTCAAGTCTTCATAGGTGACCGAGAAATTACCCACTTTAAGTTCTTCATCGATTTTGACAATCACGGACTCCAACGTTTCTTCACCATTCAAGTCACGCACGCGCAAGATCAAACCATACTGACCATTGCGCAATAATGATGGGTCTAGCGTAGCAACCATCGCTTCATTGATTTCAGTCGTGCCACTGGCTAATACCTGAAATTCCGTTGGATCAGCGACCACTTCTCGAACGATTAACTCCCATGAGGCAAAATTACTGTCCGTGGCGGTAGCAACCACTTCCACAGGCGCTGTGATCACTTGATCCTGCTCGATATTATGGATTTGTGCAAACGGTGCATCGGTATCATTATCGTCGCGCACACGGAATATTTGCGTTTGGGTGGCCGTTTGATAACTGTCGATAACCGTCAATTCAACCGTATGCTCGCCAACATCGGAGCTGCTGACATTCCAGTTAAACGGCAATACACGGTTAGTGACCACGATAGTACCGTCTAGTGTTAGCGTACCAAATGCTCTGCCTGTATTATTCAACGCGCTGGATGAGACCAATACATTTTCGTCGGCATCAACAATGGTAGGTGAGAGTGTGATTTGCGCTTCCAGTGCTGGCTCTTCGGGACTCACTGCGACCTGAAATAACTGCACATCGGTAAATTCACCATCGGTCACCACGAGTTCAACAGGAAATACACCAACCGTTGTGGGTGTCCATTGAATGAGGCCATCCGTATTGATTGTCATGCCAGTCGGTGCAATCGGCAACGAATAGGTCAACACATCACCATTGGCATCGGTGGCTTCGACAGGATACGCATAATCAAAACCCAACTTGCCAACCGTGAATGCAGCGCTAGTAATGCGTGGCGCGACATTGGATAAAGCAATGACCAGCTCATAGGACTGTTCAGTGAACTTACCACGCTCATCTGTGACACGCACGATCACTGGATGAGTCGTTGCCGATGATGCGGCGTTAGGCACATTCCATGACACCACACCTGACGTTGCATTGACTCTCATACCTGATGGCGCTTGAGTCAACGAATATGTCAGGGTATGACCTTCAGCATCTGTGGCAACAACTGGATACTCATAGGAAACACCTGTTTGTCCTGTCAATACAGGCGAACTGGTAATCTCCGGCGACTGATTGGTGTTGGCTTCGACGGTGATAGTAAAGCTAGCCGTATCTTCCAAACCGTCTGAACTGAATGCACGCAAGATAAATGGATTAGCACCCAATTGTGACACCGTCGGCGTCCACTCAATTTGCCCCGTATTCGGTACAATGGTTGCCCCATCAGGTGATTCAGTAAACTCGTAGGTGATGCCCCTTCCTTCAAAGTGAACCGCTTCTGCTCTAAAAGAGAACAGCTCATTATCAAAGAGCGTTTGATCCGTTGGTGCCTTGGTGATCGATAGATCGCTATCAATAATCGTTAAACGATAACGATATTCCGTCACACCGTCGTACTGGTCGAACGCTTCTAGTACAATCTCATGATCACCCAGCAGCAGATCAGTATTCGCCCAATCAATAAAACCATTCGTTCTAACGCTCAATCCAGTTGGGCCAGAGATCAAACGATATTGAACACTATCACCATCAGGATCCGTCGCTATTAGCCGTGAGAAGTAATTGACCCCAAGCCGCCCTGCGGTATTGGGTTCTGCAACAATAACAGGCGACTGATTTTCAAAAACAGTCACTGCAAAAGATTGTGTTGTCGTTTTACCAAAACGGTCATCGGCAACCACGCTGACTGGATGTATACCTAGTTGACTATTATCAGGCGTCCAACGAATGAAATTGCCCGAAATCGTCATTCCATCTGGTGCAATTTCTAATGAATAAGTCAAGCTATCACCATCCGGGTCAACCGCAATTGAGCGGTAAAAATAACTATGACCCTCAATCACACTTTCAAGTGGCGATGAAGTAAACTCTGGCGCTCGATTACTGGTGACAGTGATCTGGTATGCCTGTTCAGTCGTTCCGCCTTTTCGATCATCTGCCAAGATGACAACATCATGTACACCCGTCTGACTAACATCTGGCGTCCAACGAATAAAATTACCTGAAATCGTCATGCCGTTAGGCGCTGTCGTCAAACTATAAATAACACTGTCGTTATCAGGGTCAGTTGCAATTGCTCTGTAAAAGTAGCTATGTGAGTCAATAACATTAACCAATGGTGTTGAGGTAAATTGAGGCGCTCTATTTTCGATCACATTCACGACAAAACTCTGGGTTACAACTGCCCCATTTCTATCATCAGCTCTTACTTTAACCTCATGCTCTCCCAATTGCGTAGCTGTCGGTGTCCAACGAATACCGTTACCCGAAATCGTCATACCATCGGGCGCTACATCCAATGAATAAATCACGCTATCACCATCAGGGTCAACCGCCATTGCACGATAAAAATAAAATTCACCCACACGCCCAAAGAAGTCAGGCGTACTCGTAAATTCAGGCGCTCGATTACCTGTCACCAATACGGTAAACGCTTGGGTCGTTATCCCACCAAATTGATCATCTGCTTGTAATACAACATCATAAGATGAGCCAATCTGTTCCTGAACAGGATTCCAGCGTAACGTTCTACCTACCTGCGTCATGCCATCCGGTGCAGTAATCAGCTCATAGCTAATAGCATCACCATCTGGGTCGGTCGCATTAAACGCATAAAGATACTGTCTTCCTGCAATCGCCTTATCAAGCGCATCACTGGTAAACTCTGGCGGTTGATTTAACGTAACATTAATCACATAGGATTGCTCATCCTGCGAACCAAACCCATCTCTAACTCGAAAGCTCACTGGGAAATTTCCAACTTGAGCATCCGTTGGCGTCCAAACTAGGCTATCCCCAGAAGTAGATAATCCCACAGGGCCTGAAATTAACTCCACAATGGCGGCATCACCATCCGCATCTTCAACGGTCGGCGTATACTTATATTCGTGTCGTGTGATGCCTGTAAGGGCTGGATCACTGGTGATCGTCATAGGCGAGTTTTCTACTGACTTGACGATAAATGTTTGCTGCCCTACCGCACCATATTCATCAAGGGCTTCCACAGTAAATTCCGTTTCTGTTCCGACAGGGTTTGTGACCGTCCAAGTAAAGGTACTTCCTGAGACTGCCGCATCACCGCTTCCCGATCCTAATCGATAACCAGTAACTCTATCTCTCTCTGGATCTTCCGCCAATAGCTCATAGCTAAATACATGCTGATAAGCCCTTTCAGTTGCTGGTGTACTAACAAACTCTGGACCTTGATTAGGAATCACCTCTAATATGAAGGTTTGCTCATCACTCAACCCTTCTGCATCGGTAGCACGAACGACAAATTCATGATCTCCGAGCGTTCCATCCTGCGGTGCCCATGAAATAATATTGCCAGCAATCTGCGCACCCATTGGCGCAGAAACTAACTCATAGACATGGTTATCATCATCTGCATCACGCACAATCAGGTAATAGGAAAACTCATGAAATAAACTCACCTCTGATGCAGGTGTTGAAACAATTTCGGGGCTGCGATTAATATCTCCTACCTCGATATCCCAAACCTGTGTGTCTGTTGCACCATCGGTATCCGTTACTTGGACTTCGACACGGTTCATTCCTCTTTGCGAATCAACTGGTTGCCAAGTCACTTCACCAAGATCATTAATTTGCATACCATCTGGACTTGCGATCAATTCGTAACTTAATTTATCGCCGTTTGCATCCGAAGCGATCACTGCATAGTAATAATCATCTTCAATATTTAATTCTGTTGAAGGCGTACTAATAATTTCTGGCGGATAGTTTTCAGACCAAGCTTCGCAAAAATTGATTTCCTGCAAACCCAGTATTTCTCCTTTGGAACTGTACTCAATAATACAGTTACCTGATGCAGAATTTGGCAAGGCCGTTTCAACAAATTCAACCACACTGCGACCAAAAATTTCAGCTTCATCTTTGTCGAAACTGATATCAGCAACATCACAACTCACTGTGCGATGAGTTACCTTTCGGGATAACTCTCTGACTCCTCGAATTACCGCGTCAGCAATTTCAGAACTGTCACTTGATGTCTCAACAACAATTCCGCCAGTTCTCTCTGCCAATTCATCCATTTGTTCGCTTGCACCGGGAGCCTTAATGGCAATGATCGCGATTCCAGCATTATTCAGCGCCTCAACGGTTTCATCTAGTGTCGGCCCAGGGTGAGCATCACTATCATGAAATGGCGCATCGGTTGTAATGGCTATAATTTTTGCCGCGTCTGAACGAAAACTTGGATTAAGCCCTGCTGGAATATCACCAACAGATGCGCCCGCATCTCCAACATCTCGACCTGAACCAGTTGCCAATTGATAGAGACTTTCTAGCTGACTTTCATTACCATCGCCTCCAGAGCGAAGTACCAACCGATTAACTTCATCCAACCAAAATTCTCTTACCGGTGTAAGGTCTTGGTGCAAATCATGTGCATAATCGCTAGCTCCACCATAACCACCAAACGGATAATCGACAAAGCTCGCTAAACAAAACTGCGTATCCGGAATCCCTCTCTTCACTTCATCAAATATTTCGGGTGCCTTATTGCGGATATTCGGTAAATCATTTCCATAGCTTCCAGACAAATCGACCACCAAACACAAATCAAGTGCATTTGGCAATTCAGAAACAAAGACATTCTTGTGAATAGTAGAAACACTGTTTGCGCTAGCCTTAACATACTTTGGCGTTAACTGGGTCGAACCACGCGTGACCTCAATGTCCCATTGCTGGTTTGTTTGTTGACCGTTTGCATCTTCAACCAAAGCATCTACCGCATGAATACCTATCTGATCTTGCGAAGGCACCCAAGTGACAACGCCATTATCATCGACCTGCATGCCTTGCGGTGACTCAAGCAAGGAAAACGTAACCGCTGATACATCCATATTAGTGATTATCTCATAGCGATAACCTTCATTGACTGTTGCAATTGAAAATGGAGTACAGGATAAGCTCAATGGATCTGTTATTGAGTTAACCGTGATAAAGACTGTAGCGATAGAGGAATTGACAGTTCCATCGTTGACTACAAAGGTAAATGAGTCATTGCCACTAAATCCCACATCTGGTGTATACGTTAAATCAGGCGCAGCACCTGACAGTGTGCCATTCGCAGGTTGGGTTTGGACGACATAGGTTAAGGTATCACCTTCGGGATCAGCACCCGTTAATATGATATTGACAGCGGTATCTTCATCCGTCGTGATAATTTGATCATCAGCGGTCGGAGCATCATTAACAGGGTTTACGGTAATCGAAACCGTTGCGACAGCAGATTCTACTGTTCCATCATTAACCACAAAGGTAAATGTATCACTACCCGTAAAATCAGCATTTGGTGTATAAGTCAAATCAGGCGCTGTACCTGATAACGATCCATTTTCTGGCTGGGTTTGAACGACATAGTTCAAAGCATCACCTTCGGGATCGGTACCCGTTAATGCGATATTAACTGCAACATCTTCGTCGGTCGTAATGCTTTGATCATCGGCTGTTGGTGCATCATTAACAGAATTAACCACAATCGAAAGCGTTGCAATAGCAGAGTCTACTGTTCCATCGTTGACCACAAACGTAAACGAATCATTACCTGTAAAGTCCGCATTCGGCGTGTACGTCAAATCAGGTGCGGTTCCCGATAACGTACCATTGGCTGGCTGGGTTTGAACCACATAAGTCAAGGAATCACCTTCAGGATCATTTCCCGTTAATATGATATTGACCGCAACATCTTCATCCGTCGTAATGCTCTGATCATCAGCAGTTGGTGCATCATTGGTTGGATTAACCGTAATCGAAACCGTCGCGACTGTGGACTCTACCGCTCCATCATTAACAATAAAGGTAAATGAATCATTGCCTGTAAAGTCCGCATTCGGCGTGTACGTCAAATCAGGTGCGGTTCCCGATAACGTACCATTGGCTGGCTGGGTTTGAACCACATAAGTCAAGGAGTCACCTTCAGGATCATTTCCCGTTAATATGATATTGACCGCGACATCTTCATCTGTCGTAATACTTTGATCATTCGCTATCGGCGCATCATTAATTGGATTCATCGTTATTGAAACCGTTGCGATAGCAGAGTCTATCGTTCCATCGTTGACCACAAAGGTAAATGAGTCATTACCCGCAAAATCAGTATTCGGCGTATAGGTCAGATTCGGAGCTGTACCTGACAAAGTGCCATTGGCAGGCTGGTTTTGAACTACATAGCTCAAAACATCGCCTTCGGGATCGGTACCCGTTAATGCGATATTAACCGCAACGTCTTCATCCGTCGTAATGCTCTGATCATCCGCAGTTGGTGCATCATTGACGGGATTTACGACAATAGAAACCGTTGCGATAGCAGAGTCTATCGTTCCATCGTTGACCACAAAGGTAAATGAATCACTACCCGTAAAATCAGTATTCGGCGTATAGGTCAGATTTGGCGCAGTTCCTGATAATGTACCATTCGCAGGCTGTGTCTGAACCACATAGCTTATAGCATCACCTTCGGGATCGGTACCTGTTAATGCGATATTAACCACAACATCTTCGTCCGTCGTAATGCCCTGATCATCCGCAGTTGGTGCATCGTTGACAGGATTAACGATAATCGAAACCGTTGCGACTGCGGAGTCTACTGTTCCATCATTAACGACAAAGGTAAATGAATCATTACCATTAAAGTCAACATTCGGTGTATACGTGAGGTTTGGTACAGTGCCTGATAATGTGCCATTAATAGGTTGTGCCTGAACGGAAAAACTCAATGAGTCACCATCAATATCTGAACCTGTGAGTTCTATGGAAACTGGGCTATCTTCGTTGGTTGTCACAGATTGATCATCTGCCACAGGCGCATCATTAACTGGCGTGACGGTAATCGTCACGGTCGCCTCATTGGAGTCTGCGGTGCCATCGTTGACCTTAAACGTGAAAGTATCACTGCCGACAAAATTCGACGCAGGGGTATATACCAGATTCGGTACCGTACCCGAGATCACTCCGTTAACGGCTGGACGCACTAGTTCATACGTCAACGTATTCCCTTCTGGATCGCTGCCATCTAATAGAATTGTTAACGGTGCATCTTCTGGCGTGATCAGACTTTGACTTTGCGCGATGGGTGCATCATTCATTGGGTTGACCGTCAACGTGATGGTCGCAATCGCAGAGTCCACCGTGCCATCGTTCACTAAAAAAGTAAACGAATCGGTGCCACTAAACTCGGCATTCGGTGTATATATTAGATTCGGCGCTGTCCCCGTGAGCGTGCCGTTTTGAGGCTGTGATTGTAGTGTATAGCTTAATGGATCATTGTCACCATCTGTTCCTGTGAGTTGCAGATCAATTATTGTATCTTCATCAAGCGTGAACGACTGATCCAACGCAACAGGTGCTGCATTAACGGTGAGCACAGTGATTTGAATCGTGGCTTCGACAGAATCCACTATCCCATCATTGGCAATAAACGTGATGCTATCAGTGCCAATAAAATCCAGATTCGGGGTATAGATAAGGTTCGGTGCATCACCAGACAGTTGACCATTGGCAGGTTGGCTAACCACACTGAAGGTCACCGCATCGCCATCAACATCACTCCCCGTCAAGGTTATATCCAACGGTTGATTTTGGTTGGTTTGCAGGCTTTGATCATCGGCGGCAGGCGGTGTATTGCGGCAATCATCAATCGGTGCATAGCGATTGACTAATTGAAAATCAATCAGATCATGTTGACCGCCCGCAGCCCCTGTTCCCGAAGTAAAGCCGACAAAGGCATCGCTTTTGCCGAGAATTTTTGGTAAATCAAGACTTCTAACCACCATCACTGGCTTTTCAGGGCGTGTCTCTTCCTTGGCAAGACGTATTTCCAACCGTTGTGTATCGCCATGATAATCCACCCAAACATAACGTCGATCACCATCATTAAAGCGACCCTTAATCGGCTTAATCAACTTGGAGCGGATACTGCCGTTTACATTGATGCCAATATGATTTCCACTATAATGATCGACTTTACCGTTATCCCACGTATCAAATTCAATCCCTAGGCTGTTTTTAATACCCTGATAACCAATACCACCGCCATTAGCACCTACATTGTTTGCCATGGTTTGTAAGACAAAGACAATCCCGTCCGCACCCTGACCGTCTCTGTCTTGAATACCAATCGGTTTTGGAATCCGGAATGAAAAGGCCGCACTAAAAGACGCTTTAAAACCGTTGTCATCTTCGAGGCGAATGCTGTCTCGAATAAACGCACTACCGCCCTGACTTAACTGTTGCGTTAATCGGAGCACCTTGTCTGCATTGGGCGTTAATGTGTTTGCAGACCCGTTGAGCTGCCAGTCAGAGGCATCAGCAAATGAATCGTAGTTCAGCGTGATAGCATCATTGGGACGACACAACGGTTTCGGCTTAACGCTAATTGAAACAGTGGCTGGCGAAGAGTCTTTTTTGCCATCATTGGCGATAAAGGCAAACGCATCGTCACCAACAAAATTGGGGTTCGGGGTATACACCAGATTTGGCGCAGTGCCCGAAAGAGTACCGTGAACTGGAATTTGACTGATGGAAAAGGTAAGCGGGTCGTTCTCCGCATCACTGCCCGTTAAGGCAATATCCACTGACGTATTCACCCGCGTTGTCAGTGACTGCTCATTAGCAACGGGGGCTTTGTTTTGCTGGAGTGGATTGCGTTTGACGTAAAATTTCACCCACGCATAGCTGTTTTTTTTGCCATCGGAGACAACAAATTTTAAGTAATCTTTACCATAAAAGCCAGGGCGAGGGGTGTAGACCAAATTGGGTGCATCGCCTGTAAGCATGCCGTGTCGGGGATCGCGAATGATTTTATAAGTTAAAGTGTCACCATCCCAATCCGTTGCAGAAAGCTTGAAAGATTTTGACTCGCCTTGTTTTAACCACACCCTCGAATGATGGGCTATCGGTGCGCGATTCCAGTGTTGGTGATGAAAACCATGCTTTGACTTTTTATGTTTAAAGGTATGGAATTTTTTATTAAAACCATAACCCTGCCAATAACCGTGTTGCTGATTATGATAGGAATAGGTCGCATGCGATACATTCAATCCACACAGACTAAGAACACCAACAAAAAAAACTCGCAAACAAAGTGAGCGCATACAAACTCCCTTTAAAACTCAAGGCAATAGATTCATTAATTACACAGTGAGAAAAGTAGTAAACACCGAACGCATTTACTCAATCTTGAAAAAGGGAAAGATACTGCAACATCCATTTCCTGATTAAACCCACTAAATTCAAGACGAATTCTAATCTAAAACAAATGGCTCCTGCAACTGCATAAGCGGCTGTCACTGATGTGCTAACGATGAGGTTTTTAAAGAGGTAAAGGGTACTAAAGAAATTAGTACGTTAGGGAAAGTAATGAAAAAAATACATACTGTTGCTGACAACGTTATTAACGTCAGAAAAGCTTATAACTTCTGGAGCTAAGCTTGCAAATCACGGCACAAAAGCTCTAGAAGTATTTGATACATTAATAAAGTAAATGCACATCGAGGGATTTTATGTTCAAGAGCATGAAAGGTAAGAAGGAAATATTTACTATTTGCGACTCTTATTAACTATGGTCACACAACGGTCACAATTTGGTCACTCATATCATCAAAAAATATCAACAGGAATAAGTGATTGATTTTTAAGAAATAAATGGTGGCTATGGGTGG
>JBOEGT010000100.1:0-3323 GCA_050633585.1 Arenicella sp. | reverse complement strand
TTGATTTACATGTGCATTTATCGCGCATGAATATTAGTGACTTGCAAAGTTTGCCTAAAAGTGAAACTAGCGTTGTTATTGCTAAGAGAGTCAGTAGGGCACAGCAAGTTCAAATGCGTCGTCAAAACGGTTTAAATGCACAATTAAATAGCGAGCAAGTTGACCTTTTTTGTCGGATTGATAGTGAAACCAAGGAGCTGTTAATTGCTGCCGAAAAACGCTTAAACCTATCCGCTCGAGGATATACAAGAGTGCTCAAATTGGCACGGACCATTGCAGATTTGAAAGGCAATGAATGGATCGATAAAAGCGATGCTATGGAAGCGCTAGCTTACCGGCAACAGTTTTAATTGATAATGTGTTCGGATCAATAGGTTATTGTATTGACAAAAAGTTAACTTTTTTTAATAATGCATAACCTAATCTCAGAAAGATAATTTTTATCTTTTCAGTTGTCATTTTTTAAAAGGAATTTTCCATGCTTTCATCATGTCTTAGGCTAATTGCGGTTTTTTTAGTTTCATTGTTTTGGCTGAATGTATCATATGCAACATCGGGCTATCACAAAAATAATCATGGTTACTGGCATGGTTATGGCTTTTCTCAGAAGTTTCAACCAGTCAAAGCGAAATCTAAACATCGCCATTTTCATGGATATTGGAATCAAGCACCGGTGGCATATAACGCTAAGGTTTTTTTGAAGCAAGGGACATCAAAAGCATTCAGGTTGTTTGCAAGAGATAATAATGGTGATGAACTCAATTACTATATTGTTCGTTCTCCTAAGCATGGAAAGTTGACTGGAAATGCTCCGCACTTAGTGTATACCCCACGCCCTGGATTTTATGGACGAGACTACCTTAAATTTGCGGTCTCAGATGGAAGGAAAGTTGATTATGCATGGGTGAAAATTTACGTTAAGCGTAACCCCATAGATGAAAACAAAGCGCCAATAGCTGACGATCAATCATTGACAACAGAAGTGGATGAATCCGCTAATATTACGTTATCGGGAAGTGATGCAGATAACGATAGTTTAAGTTATGCCGTCACGCAAACACCGGCAAATGGAGTGCTATCGGGTAACGCTCCAAACTTAACATACATCCCTAATACGGGTTTTGTAGGTCAAGATCAATTTGCTTTCATAGTGAATGATGGAAAAAAGGATTCGTTGCCGGCAACCGTATCTATTACGATCGAACCGCGAGGAGTTTGTCGTCCTCAAGATTCTACTTACCTCAATTACAGCGACTTTTCTGATATTTCATCATTACAACTCAATGGGGATGCTAGCTCACTCACACCAAACGTTAACAATACACTAAGATTAACCCAACCGTTAAGAGGAAGTGGCAGTGCCTTTGTTAGAAACACTATTCCATTGGAAGATGATAACGGTTTCAACGCGTCATTTAGTTCGGCTTTTTCATTTCAAATTCCTAAACCTCTTGGTATCAGTGATAACGACGGACAAGGTGCGGATGGTCTTGTTTTTGTATTGCAGACGGTTGCAAATAATTTAGGTGCAAATGGCGGTGGTATTGGCTATCAAGGAATTAACAATAGCTTGGGTATTGAGTTTGATACGTGGAACAATGGCAGTGTTGATCAGCATAATGGCAATCATATTGGCATCAATGTCAACGGAGATGTCCGCTCTAAATATATTAAGCCTATTAATGAAAGATTTAATGATGGTGATAAGCGCTATGTCTGGGTAGATTATCAAGGCAGTGAGCATCGTTTAGAGGTTCGAATTTCAAAACTCAATGAACGCCCAGAAGACCCTATAATGTCGTTGGGACATATTGATTTGGCCGATATTTTAGGGAAAAAGAATGCTTTTATCGGATTTACCTCTGGAACTGGAGATGCGGCCGGAGAGCATAATGTATTGAGTTTTCAATTTATCAATCGTTATGCGCCGATTGGAGATTGTGATAACACGGCACCCATTGCCCAGAGTCAATCGCTAGAAACTAATCAAAGTCAACCCGTCAATATTCAATTAACAGGTAGTGATGTTGATAATGATGCATTGGAATTTTCTCTATTGACTCAACCGAGTCATGGCGAATTATCTGGAGATTTACCCAACTTAGTTTACACCCCGGCTTTAGGTTTTATTGGTTCGGACAGTTTTACTTTTATTGCAAATGACGGGATAGATAACTCTACAGAAGCGACGATTGATATCCTAGTTCAACGTGTGAATGCAGTGCCCGTGGCAAATCCACAGTCATTGGTTTTAGATGAGGATTCGAATCTAACGATTACACTGGCAGGAAGCGATGCAAATAACGATTCGTTGGTATACACCATCATTGATCAGCCAACTAATGGGGTGTTGACAGGTACAGCGCCAAATTTAGTGTATACGCCTAATGTGCAGGTTAATGGTAGTGATACATTCACATTTAAGGTGAATGATGGACTAGTCGATTCAAACATTGCGACTGTGACCTTAACAATTAACCCAATCAATGATGCTCCTATTGCTAATCCGCAAGAGTTAACTACCTTAGAAGATACTCCTATTGCAATTACAGTGGATGGAAGTGATCTAGAAGGGGATGCGCTTAGTTATGTGCTGGTGACTCCAGTTATCCATGGCGTATTAACTGGAAGCTTTCCAAATGTGGTTTATGTACCGGACGCTCATTTTTCTGGTAGAGACTTGTTCACGTTTAAAGTAAATGACGGAAAAATTGATTCAGAGGTTGCAACGGTATCGATTGCTGTAAGTCCTGTAAACGATGCACCAATAGCTGACTCCCAATCTGTTACGACAGACGAAGATAGCCCGATTGCCATTGTTTTATCGGGTTCTGATCTTGATGGTGATGACGTAACGTTTAACGTTCAAACACAGCCGACGAATGGCGCATTGTCAGGCACGGCGCCAAACTTAACTTACACGCCAACAGCAGACTTCAATGGCAATGATTCATTCACGTTTATCGTGAATGATGGAACCGTCGATTCAACGGTAGCTACCGTATCGATTGTTGTAAATCCTGTAAACGATGCACCAATAGCTAACTCCCAGTCAGTTACGACAGACGAAGACAGTGCGATTGCTATTTTATTGACAGGATCGGACCTTGAAGGCGACAACTTAAACTTTAGCGTTGAAACGCAACCATCAAATGGCGTGTTGTCAGGCACTGCACCAGACCTAACATATACTCCGACTGCGGATTTTAATGGCAATGATTCATTCACATTTGTTGTGAATGATGGTGCTATTGATTCAACGGTAGCTACCGTATCGATTGTTGTAAATCCCATAAATGACGCACCAATAGCTGACTCCCAGT
>JBOEGT010000099.1:0-708 GCA_050633585.1 Arenicella sp. | reverse complement strand
CCATCACTGTCTGAATCCGTTTCTTGGAAGTCAAAGATGCCATCCGAGTCACTATCAACTGTCGTCTCAAGAGAATCAGCGATGCCATCGGAATCAGAATCGGTTTCGCGGAAGTCGAACTCACCATCGCTGTCTGAATCGATAGTCGTTTCAAGAGAGTCAGCAATACCATCTGAATCAGAGTCTGTTTCACGGAAATCAAACTCACCGTCTGAATCACTGTCATTCGTTGTTTCTAATGAATCAGCGATGCCATCTGAATCAGAATCCGTATCTTGATAATCAAATAGACCATCACTATCGGTATCTAACGTGGATTCGAGTGAATCGGCGATGCCATCACTGTCTGAATCGGTTTCTTGGAAGTCAAAGATGCCATCAGAATCACTATCAACCGTTGTCTCTAATGAATCAGCGATGCCATCACTGTCTGAATCCGTCTCACGGAAGTCAAATTCACCATCGGAATCACTGTCATTCGTTGTCTCTAATGAATCCGCGATACCATCAGAGTCACTGTCGGTATCTCTAAAGTCAAATTGGCCATCTGAATCAATGTCTAATGTCGTCTCAAGAGAATCGGCAATACCAGCACTATCAGAGTCTGTCTCACGGAAATCAAACTCACCATCAGAGTCTGCATCGGCTGTTGACTCTAGTGAATCAGCAATACCATCGGAATCAGCATCCGTCTCGCGGAAGTCAACC
>JBOEGT010000098.1:0-16962 GCA_050633585.1 Arenicella sp. | reverse complement strand
AAATGATTTTATAAACGGCCCGCATTTAGCGGCTTAACATAAGACCCCCAAGGTCTAAAAAAGAAAGCGCATTTTATTTATTTTTTAGGGAAAATCTACTAAAAAAATACATATTTTTAGTGATTTTTTAACTTACGTTGATCATTGAATGAATAACGTTTTGCTGTGCATATTTATTGCAGGCACAGGAGCATAAAATGATTTATCTCATCTATGCAATGGCATTAAGTTTGGGCGAAGGTCACTGTGAATGACGCTTTTTAAATGTGCCGTCTTCAGATAGGCAATTAATAAATTCTCAATGACTATTTGCCCCTTATTTGCTCCTTAAGGTTTGGTATTAATAGGGAGTAATTCAATAATATTAATATTTCCAGCCTAAGGTATTAATATAATTAAATTTTTAAATGGTGCCCAGGGACAGAATCGAACTGCCGATACGGGGATTTTCAGTTTGAAGATAATACAGTAAGCTTATATTTATCAATGATTTATAGTGTTAATTAAGCGTAGCTAAAAGTAATTGATAATCAGCAATTTATATTAATTTGGCGAATTTAGTAAAAGCTGAAGAGTGTACTAAATTTGTCACTGAAACTGGACAGCAGTGAGCTGTTTTTTATGACTGGTTTCGATCCTAATCTAAATAATGTACTTTTACACAGAGAGAATTGTGTAAAGAAGTAGATCATTATTTATTGAATAGAAGTTGAGAAAAAGCAAAACCTTTTTTCTGTATTGATAAGTTCTTCCTTAATCATATCCATTGAAGAATCATTTGAATCATATATAAGTTTCTTGCCTGGAGCTTCTGATAACTGTTGGTCATTTTTAATTAAAATTACTGGAGAAATTGCAGGTATGAAATGATTGTTTCCAGAAACATCTGCTTGGGAAAGTAAAACACCTCTTAATAAATTATTTTTTAAATCTATTTGCCGGTGTAAAGTAAAAACTCTCACAGCTCCTTCTTGTTGAGTTACTAAATGCATAACATTTGCAATAGCTTTAGGAAAAGATAAATAACCTTGTATTGATGAGTCAGTTGAGTCAACGATAGATTTATCTTTTCTATGGTCCTCTATAAATATAGCCATTTGCTTTTCTTCATCCCAAGAAATTTCTAAAAACATTTTGACAATAGATGCAGATTCAGAGAATGAATATCGGAATAGCCAATATGATCCAATGTATGGTTCTACTATACTTTGAGAATAACCCCCTGCTTGATATGTATTTATATTAACAGACGTGTTTGTATCTTTGTTTAGTGATTCAACCTTATTTCTCATTTGGTTAACTTTATAATCACTAAGTTGATAGGGGTCATCTCTAAATTTTTTTAAAGTTTGAGGTGATATGTTGAGATCGAGAGCAATATGCTCAACTTTCGTTGCTTTTCTTAACTCTTGATTTATATAAAGATCAATTAATTTAATTGCTCCACCATCCATAATCTCAATCCCACTCAATTTTTATAATAAAAAGTAATTTAATCTCAATAAGTCTCAATTACTACTATTTGTGCAAAATTTTTTGTTATTTTGTTATTTAAATAAATTTTTTAGTAATCCCTACTGACTTTTAATAAACACAATTATTAAGTTTTCATTGCGAACGATGTGCCTGTATTTGAGGCCATGGCATAAGGTTTAATCCCTCCTGTCTTAATAACTTAAATAAAAGAGGTAAGGCATGAAAAATATTAAACAAAAAACTCTAGTTGTTTCACTTCCACTATTAACTGGTATTTCTACAGCATTTTTAAGTTCACAGTCTTCTATGGCTGAGAGTCCAATTAATGAGATGGGTCTCGCAAAGGATGTATCTGTAAGCAGTGTGTCGCTAGATACAAAGTCATTGGGTAATTTAAAAGTGTCAGTTGATTATCAGGGTCACATTCCTGTTCAAGGACATAGCATTGTTGTCTCTTCTATGGCTAATGTGGGCATTAATTTATTCAAAAATAAAATTGATGTAAAAGCATCCATTGACTTGCCAAACGCGGCTGCTGATGTTGACAGTATTGGTCGTAGCTTTGGTAATATGGGCAGTGCTTATAAAGCGCGCTTCTATCATATTGGAGGTACAACATTCTCTGGGGGCATTGGAAATACAATTAATTTTACTACTCGGGCTCGTATTGAATCATGGGTTATGACTAAAGTGCCTTACATTAAGTGTAAATATCTGAAGTGTAAAAAAGCTTACAAAGTTTTTAAAACACGTACTGTGCGCGATACAAAAACTGTGACTGGTCATTTACATTTGAATATTGTTAATGGTTTGCCTAAAGCAAGCTACGCAGTGAATGTTAAGAATGTCCCAGGGGAGTTTGAGCAAAAACTAACAAAGTGGTTTGGAGTTGCGTTTTCGGACAGTATTAACTTGGCGCTAGATAAGTCTGTAAGCGAGAAGCTTTCCGCTATTTCTACACAAGTTTCTTTAGAGGCTATTAATGGCGGTAAAGGTATTCGTTTACATGTGAATGCAAATGCGTCGGCAACTGATGCTTCAAGCATTGTGATGAACGATGTATGTAAAGCAAAGGCCGATAGCTTTTTCTGTAAGGTTTATCGCTATATTTCTTAAGATAATAGATGGGTTGCGAGCTCGCAACCCATCTATACTTTATGGAAAGTATTGCAAATATCTGATAGGGGAATACCATGAATAAGTTAATAAAAAACGTAGGCAAAGAATGGGTTTGGTTTGCTGATTACGCATTTCCATATTCAAAATGGACAATCATTTGCGAGGAAGGACGTATATGTGAGGTTGGTATGGGAATTTCATTTAGAGGAAGGCCTAGAGGATTTAAAGAAAAATTTTCTAAAATTACTACTGTAACGACAATAGGTCTTGGTGCTATTAAAGTACGAACAGTTGATGGGTTGGGAGATTGTAAAGTTTCAGTTGAACAAGGGAATCATGGATATTTTCCAATTTATTAAAGTCTCATAAGCCTGTAACTTAATTTTGTTACAGGCTTTTTTATTTGATTTTTAAATTTTACAATCAATTAACCCTGCTTCTGTAGCCTTGTTTTGATATTTATTTCTAGTTTCTTTTGCTTTTACTTCATTTTCTCCAAATAGAATCATTCCGCTGGATGCTAGTGGATTTTCTTTATTAGCTTGGTGTCGTAACTCTTTGCATTTATTCGAATCAGCTATTTTCTTTTGTTCTAATCTGTTCAATTCATCAAATTGATCGCTAGATATGCGTTTTCCAGAACCAATGCCAGAAACGATTAGTTCGTTCTTATCTTCAGATAATGCTAATGAGTAGCCATACTCAATTGCTAAGACTCCATCCTTTTTAATTAATACTATGTCTCCATTTCCTCTTCTTGGCTCTGCAAACGCATTCTCGTCCAAGATGTAGTTTCCATTAACTCTCTTGATTTCGATAATTTTATTGTTTGAACGTCCAGGCTTTGACCAATAGCCTAAATAGTCATCATATGAACTGCCAGAGCAGGCGACTAAGAATATTAATAGGCTGATGATAAGGGTACGATACATAGTATTTCCAAGTAATTATTAATAATGAGCCAGATTATAAGTAAATATATTTAAAAAAGACACTTATATCGAGTGTACTTAAAGTGGGTGTAAATCTAATGTCTTTTTATGAAAGGCAGCAAAGACAAATCACTTGTTTTAATTGGTAAACGAATTAGGAAAATTCGTGAATCGACAGGTATGACTCAAGATCAAGCTGCCTTGGAAATAGGATTTAGTCGTTCTTATTATGGAGAGGTAGAGAGAGGAGTGAGGAATATATCTTCACTGAACCTTGTAAAGATTGCTAAGAATTTTAAAGTAGAGGTTGGTAATTTATTCCCAGCTATAGATGAGTTATAAATCTATATTTTATTCTATAAGCTGAGTTGTGAACTTAGTCGTTGACGAGTTCTTTGAGATACCATATTTTTCCATTGTGGCATCTGTGTCAATATCAACATCATAAGTAACGAATTCAACCTTTTTATTTCCTATGCATACATAATCAAAAGATCTTAATTTTAATGCTTCTTTCATGTCAGAAAGTTGTGGAGGATTATCCAAATAACTTAGTATTTTCTCTTCGGCTGATTTAATGTCATCATAAATTTTCAGAGTATATCGTTGAGTTGGTTTATCTCCGTAGCCTATTTCTGCTTTAATGTATTCGTTTGTTAAGAAGGTGATAAGTATGGATAAGTCGATAACATACGATTTTCCTATTTTTAATCCAACGCTAGTTGGAGTGTTTACCATTACTAAAGGTATAGTTTTGAAATTTTCTGGAATATTGAAGTTTTCTTTTGCAGCTAGTTGCCTAAATTTATTTTTATTTGATTTTATTGTTTGTATTTGTTTTTTTAATTGTTCTGCACCTTTTATTATTCGGTTCTGATAATCGTAATGCGCGACTGCTCCTTCTGGCCATTTTATATATTTACATTCGATAATAAGTACTATTTTCCCTATAGAAATCAATACGTCTATAGGGCCAACATTTCGATCAATAGAGGACAGTTTAAATTCTTTGTCGTATATTTTGACATTTTGCGAAATTGGAGATTTCTTAGAGATTAGTTCAAGCGTCTTGATAACATGACTTTCAAATGGTTTACCTTTTATCTCTGGGTTTAACCCTCCTATTTCAAGCCATTCTTCAACAGTTTTATCAAACCTAGGAGAGAAAGTGCAAGGAATGGCTAAAAGTAAGTTGTTTGAATCAACTTCGATAAGTGGTTGAAACCATAATTCACGACTCTTTTTACTTTTTGAAAATATTAGAGTATCGATTAGCCTATCTGCAATCTCATTATTGATAGACAGAGATTGCTGTAATGCTTCTAGTAGTATTACTTTGGGTATTTTAGGGCACAATTCTAATGTGTTAGATGGTTGTGAATCTTTGTTCGTAGATTTTAAAATTATATGGGTAAGTGATATCAAGAATCTTAACGAGCAACAGAGTAATTTAATATTTACACCTTTGATTTCAGGTAATTCTTTATAAAAAATGCTAGCCAAAGGGCCTGACTCAATTAATTTTTCTTGAAGGGCGCTGAATACTAACGCCGAGTTATTAAGATTTTCTTTATTAAAACTTAAGTCTATTTTAGATATTACTTTGTCAGTAATTGTTACGTCACTAACTAGCTTGATTTCATGTTCCACGATTTTAGTTTTTGTATCGAACTTATGATTCCATAAATCCCCATAATCCTTAGCTTCAATATGACTGATATGTGTGCGTCTATATAAAGATATCGCACGGTTTTTATCTTGTTGAATATCTGTAGAAGATATTTTAAGTGAGTGGAGAAATTCACTTATCTCATATCCATTTCTAAGGCATTCTTGCCAATGGTCTACAGCAATGTTGTACATTGTTGCGATATTAATTTCTTTCTTTAATTTATTAAGTAATTCTTGGTTTATGTCTGTTGAGGTCAGTTTACAGTCATCAAATTTTTTGCTCTGTATATGTTTAAAAATTGAAGTTAAGGCATCACCTGTTCCAGCGATATATTCATCGATGCTGTTTTGAGAACCATCTATACCCTTGATTGTCTTTTTTTGTAAATCAGACATTGAATAACCGCCATCTGTTTGAAGCTTTTTTTGAAAAGCTTCATTTTCGATATTGCTAAGATGTAAAATATTAGCTGCAGCACCTGCTATAAAAGATTGGATCAGAAGGTTACGTTCTAAGTTAAGCTCTTTAATAGATTCTTGTTCTCTGAGGTTGCTTAAATAGATATTAAAAAATATAGCAGCATTTACAATGCGAGTGTCTTCATGTGATTTATTTGAGAATTCGTAGTACCGATTTAATTTCTCTAAATCAAAACCAAGTCTATTTGGTCCTACGATATTCTTTCCAGATAGGAATTCTTCTTTTAGAGTCATGAGTTGATAGTCCTTAAATTACCTTTAAAATTGAAATGTTCCACCTAGAACATTTTCTTTAATAGTTATGAAAAGAAAAAGTTATTCACGCATAGTAGACTACCAAATTACGCATAATAGCCTTCCTTTTTTCGATACATTACGCATATTAGCAAGCTTTTTTACGCATAATAGCCTGCTAAAATTCACATAAGTTGTTGAAATAATTAATCTTAAATTGCCACTAAATACTTATAATAACTTATATCTACTGTTATTGATTTTTGGATATGTGGAAAACCTATTTCTTATGGATATAAAGTTGAGACTTTTTAAGAATTAGGCCTTTTTTGTCAATTAGGATATTTGCTGTCGAGTAAAAAGTTAGTGTTTCTTTAAGTGCTATTTTGAATTGGGATTTAAAGTTTTTTATGGGAATATCTGGTGATGAAAACATACATTGAAGTTCTTTCCAGCTTATAAGTGTTTCTCCTTTAAGATAATAAAGTCTGTAAATCAGAAAATGTAGAATATCAATTCTAAGAGTGCCCGGGGCTAAAACCTTAATGCAGCCAATATCAGTTGGTATAGCCTTCTGAATGATTGATTCGTAAAACTTATCACTCAGTTTTATAGTGGAATCCCATCTCCAGTTTTCAAGATCTGTGATGGTTGCTTCATCGATTATTGGAATAATTGAAAATTTAGTTTCTTTTTGTTGCTTTTCTTCGATGTGAATAGTTGTATTTATGCAGCTAATGAAGTGTTTTTTAAAAGTTTCAATATTCCCATTTTTTCCTCCTACGCTGCTTAACCCCATAGATTGCATCATTTCGCACATGCTATTTCCAATATGGATTAAAGATGTTTTCTCAGTTTTAGCCAGTTTGGCTAGATAAACAAATATTATTCGACTGTAATAGCCTCCAGGCACACCGATTCGAGCTGGACATTGAATTGTGATTTTCTTATTCCGTATATTTATTTCATATTCACCAACACCTTGCTGATGATATTTCGGAAGTGAAGTTTGAGTCATGAAATGTGGAACAAATGCTAGGTCTCCTCTTTCTTGAGTTGATTGTTGAAAAATCATTGGACAATGCTTGTTAATCTTTCCTTGAACTTCTAAGCATACTTTCTTTGTGTTCATCAATGATTCCTCATAATGAATCTTGGCTATCAATAATTTCAGCGATAATTTCGGTTTTAAAATAAACTCTTCTACCAATTTTCTTTTTTGCTGAATTAATTGATCGCGAGAAATCACTATTTGAACACAGGCCGACTCTTAGGCCTTCTTTGGATCTATCAAGCGTTTTTGCTAATGCTTCCATCGACATCAAAGGGCCATAATTCTTTTGAAGAAATTCTAATGTAGTCATCTTTGCCTCCTATGAACCAGCTAGTTTATAAAGCTGCTCTTTTGTAAGACGTGGCTGTTTTAGAAAAGAGTCTTCACCAAAATCCCATTCAGTACTTAGGACGCTTTTATAGTCAAAAATATAAACCCCAAAATCCGTATGGATATTTTTGAGTATTGACCTAAGGCGTTTTATTAGCTGGGGAGTAGTTATATAAATGATATGGCTAATAACGAAGCCATTATCTGAAAGTGAATTACGAATGTTATGGATACTTATTTTTCTAAAAAGTTCTTTATATCTATTAATTGATTTTATTGTTAGTTCGACTTCATAAAGTTCGATAGCAGAAACCTCTGAATCAAGATAATTCTGCATGCCATTCTCGAAGGTAATGTCAGGATAAATATAGCCAGTTTTATATTTCTCTTTTACCTCAATTTTAAAGGGCTTAACCTCTGTTTGTTCTAATGAGCGCTCAAGATGATTTGCGATTACTTGGACTAGTTGAGTATGTGAATGCAAGGCAGGTGAATACTCGCTGATGGAATATCCTTTTAATTTATGAGCTTCAACATGTGGATCATTTTCTGTATGTGCGGCTATCCTTCCAGCTTTAGTGATAGACCAAAATTGTTCTCTCCTTCCTAAGCCTTCGTCATGTTCAATTTTTTCAATCCAGCCTTGACGAACCATTGCTTTCATTCTTTTTCTGATGCCAGCGGCTGAATAATGATGAACAAGGCTGAGAGTTTTGGTGGTTGAATATCCACCGTAATAATGAAGTGTCTTAAGTGTACGAATATTAAATCTATCTACACTCTGAATTCTTTCAGATTTATCGCTCATTAGCGATGAATTGTTTTTTTGCATAACTCACCTTTAATTAGGAATATGAAAAGGAGTCATTACTCAAGTCGTAATGACAGAGATATGGTTTGCTTAGAGAACAGGGCGAAAAAATTCGACTTCAGAGGTTTCCGAAATGGAATCGCTGCAAAGATTAAGCAGACACAATATACTCCTAATAAGATGAGTTTTAGTTGCAAGGATTCTCACAACATGAAGAATTGCTCTTCACACAAATATACTATCAATGAAGCTTTCTACGTGCAAGTTTGGTGTAAATCTTCGTTTTCCATAGGTTTTTTCTATAGAAACTACAGCGTTACGAGAAAAATTAGTTTGAAGTTTTAATTGTTTTTAGGGGTAAACCCCTCTAATGCTACTTTTGTGCTGGACGCCCAAGCCTCGCAATATTCACCCAGGCCCGACACGCTGAACGCGTGACCATAGCGCTTTTGCGAGTCGTAAACTCCGCGTTCAGCAAAACCACTATGGTCACGCGCTTCGCTTGGACGGGCGGGCTTCGCCCCCAAAAGTAAAAAACAGCGCTGGGGCGCTTAATTCACTGGGGTGAATTTTTAACTTTCGGCTCCCCCCTTTTTCTATTCCGATGCTTTTCTCATATCTTTAGTTTTGTTATGTAGGCTAAAATCAGTTAGGAGTTATGAATGGATATTCATGGAATGTTATTCCAATTAAAACTTTGGAGGCTGTTTAGGATGTTCCTTCTGATGCTATTAAATCAGTTGTGGCATTCGCATGGTTAAGTACCTTTAAAACTAAGATGCTTGCGAATGTGACTCAAAGTACGAGCTATATTCACTATATAAAATCTTTTAGTAACACAGTTGTTCTTGATGAAAATTAAGTTCAATTGATAGTTCAAAAGATTCAAGCTGGGAGGCTGCAACCACAATAAAAAACATGTGAAACACTTGAAATCGAGGCAAGACCCAACTGCTTCGAGATTATGCCCTAAATTTGGTAAGTCCATGTTGTTGCGCACAGTCAAGAAAGGTGAGAATGTAGGTAATCAATTTTGGAGTTGTATTGGTTTTCCTAAGTGTCGTGTAACTCAAGAGTTTGCTTCATTAGAAAATCGGCTATGACCATTTTAATTTGACAGTTGAGTTCAGAAGTCGTGTGTTAGATCGCGAAGAA
Source organism: Arenicella sp. (assembly GCA_050633585.1). Taxonomy (GTDB): domain Bacteria; phylum Pseudomonadota; class Gammaproteobacteria; order Arenicellales; family Arenicellaceae; genus CALKZN01. The sequence continues at coordinate 7,700 of JBOEGT010000098.1, read as the reverse complement.
ACTTTTCAAGAAGGCGCCTTTTGAGTCTGTTTATTTCAGGTTGATTTTCACTTTTTAGCACTGTTACCAGCTAGTGTCGAGTTTTTCGTTCGACGCTCCCTTATGGAAAATCGTCTTTAAGTTTTCATCTATACTGCAGGTTGCAGTGGAAGCATAAAACCCTTTTCCATCTCCACTTTCAATGTGTCGGTTTAATTCAAAAAGAATTACAAGCTTCTTTTTTTGAGACTTGAGCAACTTTTTGAGAGTATTTTTGTCTATGATAAGTCTTTTCCCTCCTAATGGCTTTGCATCCCTATAGTTAACCTTTGTTCCCATCCATGCTTGTCCAAGTGCGACTCTTTTCTGGTTTTTATTCAGCCAGAATCGCTTGAAAGGATCTTTGGTATAAATTCCCAAGCTAAGTGAAATTGATTGTGAGAACAGTGGCCGTTGGTATGCCAGTCTATCTCCAAATGGGTCATCAATATCAATTCTCTCGTCAATCTCTTGATAGCAAACCCAAGGAATGAATCCAACTTTTTCATTCATTGATAAGTTTTCTTCAATGCCTTCATAAACTCCTATTTTTGGCAGGTAAGCTTTAAAACCACCCTCTGTTGATAGAGCTTTAGCCATGCTCTTTTTATTATTATTACTGATGAGCGCTGACGAAATTCTCACCTTAACTTGGTCTCTTGAATACCAATTGCCATCAATTACATATCCATCAAGTTCTGAATCATGCTCAAGCAGTAAGTTGAGAAATATTTCTCTTTTATTTGTCAATCTTGACGACCCTCCCTTATATTCCAGTAGTTCTATAGGAATGTCATATGGCATCACGTCTATCCCGTCAGAAGCCCACAATGAATGTTCATTGGAGAGAGTAAACCTCTTCATCCAGTCTGCCCACCTACCATTAGGCTCGTAATCATCTTTCAATGTAGGATTAGTAGTTAGCAAGTCTGCAGCTACTTGGTGAAGAGCATGCCAGGAAAGGTATTCACCATATGTGTGATCTTTGTCTTCACTGTGTGAATAAAATTCTCTACCGCCATAATCTCGTTGATACTTAACTGATGAATCCATTAATCGAACTTTATTTGATATTGCATCTGATACTTGCCATTTTGGTACTCCAAATGTTCGGCTCAATCCACTTACTTCGTTTTTGTTAAATTCATAACCAACATGAAAGTAGTTTTCTGGCTCTTCATATCCAGCTTCTCGACTAGCATATTGTTTTTCTCTTACCTGTTCATCATAAGCATCTAAAGGGCTAAAAATAGAATGCTTTACAGAGTGAATTTTTTCCTGAAGCTTTTTTGAACATTTTAGGAAGCCAGATCTGCTACAGTGTAATATAGTTTCTGTAGCAAAATGATTAATAATGCTATGACTAGATTTTGAATCATTAAGAATAGAAACGAGAAATTTTTTGTATTTAGAAATGTTCTTCGGCATCTCTAAAGAAATTCTATTTAGCGCAATCAAAAGCCATAGTCTTGAGTGAAAGGTATAAACCTTTAGGCCTTCTGATGTAAAGCTAGAGAGTAGGTTTGTTTCGTATAACTTAATGAGCTGAGCAATTACATCCCAACGATTTGCTCGAGCTAGATAGCATATAGAATGACAAGCATGCCATCTCTCTTGATGGTTTGGTGAGCCAAGTTGAGAAAAAATTAGATTCGCTGCTACTAGCGTTTCGTCATTTTCAGGATAATATTCCTTTGACGGTGCTCGCTCAGGAAAGGTTGATTCAAGAGCTTCTGAATTTAATGCAGCAATGACAGTTATTCTATCATTAGCGACATTCTTGGATGTTCTTTCGACGACGAGTTCCGCGAGACCGAGCCATTCAGCCCCACTTAATTCAATATCTTTTTCAAGGCATATAAGCGCTACCTTAATCGCTAGTTGATCTATTGGTACTGAGGTTATAGAGCTTATCTTTTCAAAGTTTGAACGGTATACTCTGTTCCAAGAAAACATATCTTCAAGATTGAGTTCTAAAATAGGGATAAGAAGCTTTTTTCGGTCTTCAGATAATGAGCTTGAAGAACTAGCCCAAAGTTTCAAGCAATTGTCTAGCTCGTCGAGTTTTTGATAAACGCCTATACAATTTAATGATGCAAGAGTGTCTAGGTATTGATAGCGATCTGCGTACTGGACCCTAGCTCTCAAGTGACTAAAGAATAGGGTTGTATCTTTGCGGCGACCTTGCAACTTGTCAATCACCTCAATTGATTTATGTATTTCGTCCACCTTAAGAGGTGCTGTTTTCTTTGATAGTTTTTTGACATCCACAACAGTGTCAATATTTTTGTCAACAGCTCTGACAAACGATTGTTGATTCTTTGTTTCCTGTCTTTTATGGCTGGCTTGACCAATGATGGTCAACTTTTTTGTAGCATTGCTAAGGTGGTCGAGCACCGGCTTGGCAATATGCTCTTTCTGTTCTTCAATTATTTCTTTTAAACTTCGATAATTACTTAAAGTTGGGTTTGAAATTAAATATTGCTGAAGTGCTGAGTCGACTAGCGGCTTACTTCGTTCACCAAAATCTTTAGCAATCTGATTAATGAAATGTATAGAATTACATACATGAAGTTCATAAGGATCGTCTAGATAGTTAAGTGCAATTGCGATTTCAGGGGATATTTTTTTTCGCTCTAACAAGGAAACTAAGTATGGAAGTAGAGTAATGCCTAGGCAGACAGTTTTTCTGTCGTGCCATCTTGCTAATTTGGCAAGCATGGGTAGCCCTGCAATATTTGAGAACGCATTGCTGAAAGAGTACCAACCAAATTTTTCTGGTTCGTACGCAATATTTATTTCGACTAAGTTTGATAAAGTGTGAAACGTATCAGGTTCCATCTCATCTGTGTCTATCGTGCCAATTAGGTTCAGTAGTTCCGAAATATATTCGTAATCTCCTGACCCTAAGCTATCAAGTTGTACTAGCCCTTTCCTAAAGTGTTGGACAGACTCTTTTGTGTCTATTTGGTTTAATATCAAAGCGATTGAACCGAAGAAATTTGCTCTAGTGTCAATATCTGTATCAGTTTGAGATATTTGTTTTGAGGCTAAATTTGCTTGCGTGGCAGCTATTTCATGCAATGATTCATTCTTTGCCATAGATTCGGCAAGAGCTCTTCTTCTGTGGGGTGTTAAAATGTCTTGGTCTAGACACCATTTTAAAATTCGTTGTCCATGTTGGTGTGTGTAGTTTGTTTGCATAGATAAGAGAAAAAGAATGCATTCGAAAACAAGAGTTGTGAACAGATTGTTCTTTGTTTTCCTTCCATACCTATCTTGGTGAGAGACAATGCTGGAGCAGCATTCTAGAAGTGATTCTAAGGCTCTTAGTGAATTTCGAGATTTGCTTGTAATAGCTAATAAAAAAGCGTTCGCTAACAAAGCTAGTTTTGTTAGGTCTGAGTCGATATGTTTGTTTAGAGTTTTTTTCTTTTCTTCCGAGATTTTTGGCAAGCCATCTTCGCGTACATTTTCATTGGAGGTGACATATTCTTCTAGTCTTACTTTAAGCCTAGTTGCGTAAGACTGCTGATTTTTGCTCCTTTTTACTTGGTTGCATATTTCGAATAACTCTTGGCTAAGCAGCGCCTTCATGTCGAGAGGCTCTCCCTTAGCATTGCTTGACAATGTCGCATATAAAAAAAATGGAAAAACATAATCTCTAGCATAAGTATTGTGCCAATCTCGGTTATCAAAATTCCATTTGGCATACCTTTTTGGACTAATTGCAGAGAGTATCTTTCTTGCATTTTTTTTGAGATCCTTTTGTAAAGCATATGCGGCCGCCTGGAGTAAACTATAACCAAAACTATTCAGTCGGTTATTATGATCCTCTGCGTCCAAGATATCTTCAATCCCTTTATCACACTGCTCAGATAGCTTTTTGATTAAGTGGGTTTTCGCTCGAGTAGAGAACCCTCCATGCTCTAAAAATGCTGTTATTACACCTAGTTCACCAGCTAACATTTTTATAAGTTTGCATTTATCGTAGTCTCGATGAGTTAATAATTGAATTAATCTTGTTGTTACATCGTGACCGTACCAGTGGCGCCACCCACTTAGGTAAACAAGTGCTTCTGATATTCTGCCTTGAGAGAAATAGCTAAACGCTACTGTGGCTGCATCTAATATGGTTGGTTTGGGAGTGCTTTGTTCTTCATCTTGGTCACGCGAGTAGTGATGCTTGAGCCATTCATATAGCCGCGAACGGTTTCGGTCACTTTCCTCAAATTCATCGTTAAGGGCTTGAATTACACATGAGCTAGCAAATCTTTTTCCGGGCCATGGTGTTTTCGTTTCAAGTAGGTTTCTTATCGATTCGGTATCACCCGATTCGTAAACGAGTTCAGGATAGTCTGCTAGGTAATTTTGTATTCGAGAGTTCGACGTGGAAACAGTCGATAACTCAATTAGTAGCGGTAATATTCGGTCGTGATCAGATTTCTTTAGGGCAAACTGTAGGGCTGACGTAATTCGTGCTTTTCTTACTCGTTGAATACCGACTTTGCTGGTAATACTCGCAGGAAATAGGCCACTAAACGCAAGCCCATAAAGTTTTTCTTGGTCTCCTAATTTTGTTAGTAGGTGTGGTAGAGCCCTAGTAGCATATGCTGACTCTTCTTGTGCTGCATCTAAATTGTTTGCTACTGACCCCAGAACTTCGACATTCTTTTCGAATTTATCGCGAACATACGTCTCCGTTGGTTCATCTCTAAATACTATTCCGTCACCAAATCTGTCCAATAATGGAGCAAGGTCGGAAGCAAAGCTCGAAATCGCTGTTGTCGGAACCCCGCATGCATTTGAGTATTCATCTATTGGTACTGGCGGTGGGAGTACGCACAAGCCTGTCAAGAATAGCTCGATTTCTTGAGAAGTACTCCCTTGAAGTTTCGCTTGGTTCAGTGCGTGCTCGATTTTTAGGTTAATGAGCTCATCAACACTTATTGTATTATTAATTTTCTCCGCGTTAAAAATAGCTTCATCAGATTGAACGATGTGATCTAAAACTCTAGGATTTCCAGCAGACCTACTGAAAGCAACGTTTATTTGAGTATCCGATAGCTCAGGTTTTCTCGTGTTTAGAAAAGTCGAGGTTTCTTCTATTGTGAATGGGGCGAGTGAAACTTCGGTAAAAAAATTGTCGAAGTTTTCAGGCTTTCTATGATCTCTGCACGTCGATACAACTTTCAGTCCATCAATATTCCCTGAGTGTTGTATGCTTTTTAGCAACAAAGTAGGGAAGCAGTCTTGACTACTGTCATTTGCAGCTGTTTGAGAGTTGTCTATTGCATCAAGGAAGATAACAACTCCTTTTTTGTTTCCACTGCTGCGAATAGTAGTTACAACCTGAATTATTCTACTGCGAAACGTTTTTAAAAGTGCATCTGTAGTGGAGGAGTCTGCGGGAATAAGTGGATCGCATAGGCCTTGGCAAGAAAAAGTATTTACGATGTGAGTTAAGCCTTTTCTCGGTAGATGTCTTGCGTCTTCAGGGGAACGATATGCCCCACCACCAAAACAATCAAATATTGTAGTCAGGTATTCGTTAGAAAGTGTAACCTCCAACGACTTTAGCAATACTGATTTGCCGACTCCCCCTGCAGCAGAAATAAGGATTGGTGAATCTTTTTGTCGTATAATTTGGGCAACTTCATTAAAACAATCTCTAGGTACTAAGTTTTCTATTTTGTTTAAGAAGGGTGGACATGGAAGTAAGTCCTCTTCGCTCTCCAAATCTAGCTCGGCAAGGATATCAGTTTTTTCAATAAGGTTATTTTTCTCTCCTTTGGAACCTGCCTTTGATCTAATAAGCTGTTTTATGTTGCCTGCACGTGCTTTTGCTTGCACCCCATTTGTACTAGACCAATTTGAAATTGTTCGATTCAGGCTCTTAAGGTTTGCAGGTAGATTCTGCTCATTCCCATTGAGTATAAATAGTTTTGCGAAAAGCCTAAGATGTTTTCCTTGTAGCCCACACGCTTTTTTAAATTGATCAGCCTGTGTTTTTGATTCTCCAGATATTTTCTTATTGTCTCCAATTAGCTTTATCGCAGAGGCAAAGTGCTCATAAATGGGGCGATTAGTCACTATTTCAAAAGTGATTTTTGATTTGAGGTTTTCTTCGCCAAATCGTTTTACTAAATCTTTGTAAGAAGCAGCAAATTTGGATATCGTTTTTTTCGCATGGCTGTTTCTATAGTCGACATTTGCAGAGGAAATTGAGTACTTAACCTGTACTATTCTTGATTTATGTGCTGATTCAAATGTAGGACATCCTCCATAAAAAAGAATTGCATCCGCAATTTCGACAAGCTCTTTGTTTTTCTGGTTTTTCTCTTTCGGAGATACTCCCTCAATAGCAATTCCGATCAAGTTATTTTGATGAGTTATTAGCCCTAGCGCTAACCTTGCAATCCATAGCTCATGAAACTCATGGCCGTCTCTCGATGCTCTAACCTTGTCAACCATTTCCGTGTTTAACCCTATTCAATTTATATTAAATATTTGAAATTTTACTAACTAAATCTTCTGTTCTCAAATGAGTGTAACGCCTAAGCATTTGCATGCTTTTATGGCCTGTAATTGATGAAACTTGCTGGTCTGATAAACCTGCTTCTACAAATCTACTTGTTGCTTCATGCCTTAAATCATGAAACCTCAAATCATTAATTTGCGCACGTTCTAGAGCCTGATTCCATAGCTTATTAATAACATAAGGTTTTCTGTCGCCAGTTTTTCCAGGCTCACCATAAAATAATAAATGTGTATCCATTGGTCGAATAGGGTGATTCAAAGCTTCGTTTATAACTACAAGTGCTTTGTTGGTTAGCGGAACAGTTCTTGATTCATTGTTTTTAGTGTCCGACAAATGAATCGTTCGCTTTTCTAGATTAATCTGTTGTCTGGTTAGATTTGATATTTCTCCAAGCCGCATGGCTGTGTAGAGCGCTAATCTGACCATCCAACCTAGAAAAGGGTTGCTATGTTCATCACATGCTTTTAGAAGGCGTTGTTCTTCATCGTTAGTTAACCGTCTGTCACGTCCTTGTCCAGGGCTTGGTTTGCGGATATTGGCTACAGGGTTTACTGTAATCCCTATATTCCATTCTTGAATGGCTGTGGTGTAGATATGGCTCAGTAGAGCTAATTCTAGTCGTACTGTGTTATTACTTTTGCCTTCTGCTAATCGGTCATCGCGATAGTTGGCAATAATTTCAGTATTGAGTGCAGCTAAACTATATTTGCCAAGTTCGCTATCAAGTTGTTTAGATCTTCCAGTTTCTCGTTGTTGAGTTGAGGCTTTCTTTGTAGGTGTAACTTCTTTCAGATATCGTTCTATAGCAGATGATATAGTCATTTTTTCAGACTGACTTCGTGGACTATAGATACCTCGAATGATTTCGTCTTCAGTGGTTCGTGCCCAGTCCTCGGCATCCCGTTTGATGCGAAAAGTCTTGGCTACTGTAGGCCAGCCTTTTCGTCTAATTAAGGCTTTCCATGTGCCTGATTCTGTCTTGGTGATTGTTGCTATTTTGATGCCCTAAAATATCTGTAGTGTACCGATATTGTACTGTTTGACGAATATTGTCAAATCAAGAGCAAAGGAATACCAGAGATAAATTCTCTAAAGGCTATATTTTATAAGGGTTTTAAATGGTGCCCAGGGACAGAATCGA
>JBOEGT010000097.1:0-3422 GCA_050633585.1 Arenicella sp. | reverse complement strand
TACAATTAAAGACCGTTCGGTCTTATTTTTGATTCATAATGAGCAAAGGTCAATCTACAAAACAAATGATCATTGAGAAGTCTGCCGACCTTTTTAATATAAGGGGTTATGCAGGGTGTTCCCTGTCTGACATTATGACGGCGACGGGATTGAAAAAAGGCGGCATCTATAATCACTTTGCGAATAAAGATGAAATTGCTGAAGAAGCCTTCAAGTATTCAATGGACTTGCTTGAAGCTAAATTGATAGACGTCACTGCTTCAAAGACAACGGATCAAGACAGGTTGATTGCGATATTAGAGTTCTATCGAAATTATGCGACGAACCCGGTTATCGTTGGAGGTTGCCCTGTCTTGAATACGATAGTCGATGCTGATGGCACCAATCCTTCACTGATTGCTTTGGCTCGACAAAAGACACAACGATTGCTGAAGCAATTGGATTTCATCATTGCACGTGGACAAGAACTGGGAGAATTTAACACTGATGTCGATCCTCGCAGCGTGTCGTTGATCATATTTTCAGGCCTTGAAGGCGCTATTTTATTAACCAAAGCCTTTGCTGATGAACAAGCCATCACAGCCATGATTGACTGTTTGGAATTCTATTTAGAGGGCACTCTTTTTCTCGGCCCTTTATCTCGACAATCTTTAACACACAACGAATGAATCTGATTAAACCCGACTTTACATTGAGAACTTTTTTTTGAAAAAAATAAGACCGAACGGTCTCTAAAATAAAAGAAACATAAACGAGCAAAACCATGAAAATAAATATATTGAACGTTATCCGCACGATAACTGCCATACTAGAAAAAATCTCGCCAACCTTGGCAAAAAAACTGGCTATCAAGCTATTCTTTTCGCCTCGTCCATCTAAGCAAAAACTGCCCGATATTCCCGGTTTGCAACAACACTGGTGTGACTTTAGGAAAATAGATGGCAGTGACAGCAAATGCCGTGTTTACAGCGCCGGCACTGGCCCGACGGTGCTATTGGTTCACGGTTGGGAAAGCTCAGCTTGGAGCATGTCAGCCATTGCAAAAGAATTATTGGACCAAAATCTGCGAGTGGTTTTGTTTGATTTGCCAGCACATGGGTTTTCTCCGGGAAAAAAGACCAACATACTTGAGGTCAGCGACATCATACACGCGTTGACACGTCAGGAAGCAGAACTGTTGGCGATTGTCAGTCACTCATTTGGTTCTGTCTGTTCTGGGTATGCGATAAAATCTGGGTTAGCGCCGAAGCATTTCATTTCAATTGGGGCGCCCACGTCGATGGATTTTCTCATTGATAGCTTTTGCGCCACCCTTGGCGCCTCCGCGAATATCAAAAAGGTGTTAATCAGTAGCATCGAAGACATTTTGCAAGCACCTTATAAAACAGAATCACTGAGCCATGTCGCCAAGCAATTTACCCTTGATGGCTTGATCATTCATGACCGCAATGATCGACTTGTCCCCTATTCGCAAGCAACAGAGCTATTGGCTAATTGGGCGGGTTCCAAATTGGTGACCACCGAGAACTTAGGGCACAATCGCATGCTCATGAATGCAGAAGTGATTCAGCCGATAGTGGAGCAGATTAAAGCAGTTAAGGTTAAAGCGGCATGAGCGCTTTAATCCCAAAAACTTATTAAATCAAAAAACTTAGGCTATCAATTTTTCTCAAACACCGCGATTGATTCAACATGCCCTGTCTGCGGAAACATGTCGATGACGCCTGCGCTTTTTAGCACATAGCCTTTTTCATTCACTAGGATATTCGTGTCTCTTGATAGAGTTGCCGGGTCGCAGGAAATGTAGACAAATTTGGAGGCATTGAAACGATCAATATTGCGAACAATTTCCGCAGCACCTGCTCTGGGTGGGTCTAGTAAGATTTTATCGAAGCTTTGGTTTAGCCATGCTCCGTGGGTTTCTTTGTTCATGTTTTGATCGAACAAGTCACCGTAGTAAAACGTTACGTTGTGCAGTTGGTTGAGTTTTGTGTTGTGATTAGCTCGATGAATTAATGCATCGTCGCCTTCTACGCCTGCAACATGCTGTGCTTTTCTGGCGATGGGTAAGGTGAAGTTTCCTAGGCCACAAAACAAGTCTAAGACTTTGTCCGTTTCTTGAATGTCCAACAGTTCAACCGCTTGAGCAACGAGCCGTTCATTGACTTCGCCGTTGACTTGAATAAAGTCTCTGGGGCCAAATTCGATTTTAATATCAAAGGCTGAATGTTGATAGAAAAGCGGTGTTGCTTGCTGTGGATGCATTAATTTTAAACCGCCATGAGAGTCGGCTTTGTCGTCAACCAACAATTGCACATTGTTCTGTTTGGCAAACTCAACAAGGTGCTTTTCATCATTCGAGGAAAGCATGCCTTTATATTGAATGATCACCGCCATTGTGTTGTCGGCGTCGCACACTTCGACGGCTGATATGTTTTCCACCACCGACAATTGGCTGAGTGATGTTTTGAGTGCTGGCAAAAGATCAGCCGCTTGTTGCTTAAGGATGTCGCAACTGACTGTGGGTTGAATGTAGTGGCTGTTCTTGGCTCTGAAACCCAATCGTAGTTCTTTTTTGGTGTGCGCATAGGTGGTGCCAAAACGTGCTCTGCGTCGATAGTTCCATGGGTCGCTCGTCATCGGTTCTAGCACTTGCTCTGGCGAGACGGTGACATTGCCTATTTTGCTTAAGTTGTCGAGCAACTGTTGCTGTTTGTGCAGGATTTGTTCTTGAGGGTCAAGATGCTGAAGTGCACAGCCACCACACTTGCCGAAAATTTTACACTTGGGTTCCACTCTCATGCTTGAGGCTTCTATAACCGCGGTGACAACACCGGTTGAAAAGTTCTTTTTGGATTCAAGCGGCGCATATTTGACTCGCTCATTTGGCAAAGCGCCCTCCACAAATACCACTTTGTTTTCTGGGGTTCGCCCCACACCTTTGCCATCATGCGACAAGGTGTCGATGCTGACCTCTTGCTCTTTGATTGTTGAATCAATTGTGTTGGTGTTGTGTGTTTTGCCCGCTTTCTTTGAATTGCGGTTGTTTGTTTTTTTGCGGCGACGATTCATACATACCTATTCATACCATGGGAGCTCTTCAACCATTGAGGTAAACAGCATCTGATTTGGCGGGATAATACCTTGTTCTAATAATGAATAAGCGGCAATGTTAGACACTTTATTGATATTAGGCGTATAAATTTACGACAGGAAGCTAGCAGTGGCTAAAATTATAAAAATCGTTAGAGGGAATTTCTGATGCAAAATACAAACCGTTTTCTATTCATCCTACTAGCATTCACCTTGTTGCTATCTAGTTGCAGTGTAGATCATTCAGGCTTGCTTGAATCAATACCTGGGGAAAAGTATGCCATTAATTGTGTGCTTGATCGCACCTCTGGCTCCTCAAGCACTCGGCT
>JBOEGT010000096.1:0-15659 GCA_050633585.1 Arenicella sp. | reverse complement strand
GACCGAACGGTCTTTAATTGTAAACCGCGTTGATTGAGATAGCAAATAAAAAGAGAAAACGAACTAAAGTGGCTTCGATAGCATAAATTCGTTGGTTAACTTGGCTCTTGTTATCGGCATTCAAGACTTATATAAAACCTGAATTAAATGATAACCAAAGCGGGTTTTTATAGGCCCCAAAAATGGTTTGTCTTCACTGCCTTTAGAGAACACGGCACTGTCAAACTGCTTGACCATCGCACCTTTTTCAAATTCGCCTAAGTCACCGCCTTTCTTTTTGGAGGGGCAGGTTGAATGTTTTTTAGCAAGTTGGGCGAAATTTCCACCTTTTTCTAACTGCCGGCTAATGGATTTAGCATCTTTTTCAGTTCTGACGAGGATGTGTGAGGCGCAAGCTAATTTTGGCATGGTGGGTTTCGTTGGTTTTTTTTGTATTGTACTTTGTTGGGGCAGTATTGCTTTAAATTAAAGGGCTCTAAACCCTTTAGTTATTCTTTGCTTCCCACTGTTGCGATCTTCATATTTTTGATTTGCGAACTGAAATTAAAATGCTCTTAGCCCTTTAATTAATCATCCATCGAATTTCTCTACGATTTCAATTAATGCAGAACTGATTCTTTCAAATATCTTTTTTCTTTCCATCAGTTTCGGTTTGTACGTTAGTGCATCAAAAATACTATCCCTGAGAGGGGCTTTGCCAGAAAAGTTATATTCATCAATCATTTTCATTAAGCCTTCTGGATCAATTTTTTCATCTTGAGATAACTTTTCTAAAGCTTGTTGTTTTTCGGTTGACCAATAATTTTCGAACTCACCTTCTAAATCAGCATCATTTTTCAGAGAAGGTAAATGCTCTTCGATGAACTTCTCAATTAAATCTCGTTTGCTGCGTAGTTGAGATTCATTGCTTAATAGGTCAATAATTTGCTTTTTAGCGCTTTGATATTCTTTAGACTCTTCATTGTTGTGGCTCGCCTTTTTCAAATCTGCTAATAGTTTAAGAATATAAGCAACATTGACATCATCTCTGTGAATCAGCTCTAACTCAAAATCAAGATCATCAACAATCGAAACACCTTCATCATTTGCGCGTGTTCGTTCATATATATCTAGATATTTGCTTTTAAAATCTTCAAATATTTGTTCGCTTAAATCCACATCTTTCCAAGAAAACTCAGTAAATGATTTCAATACGTTGAGTAGTCTGATTAAATTCCTAAATGCTTTTACAAACGCTACCTGATCATCTTCAGATATTAATAAATCAACATCCTTCGGTGTTAGTGCAATCGCTAAAAGTTCTTCAACCCCTTGATTAAATTGTTCAATGAATTCTTCATAAGGTTCAATAAATATCTTGGTTTCAGCATCTTCATCTGAAAATAAAGTAATCGCTTCATCAGCATTGACTTTTAAGTTTCTAAAGCAAACGATATTTCCCTGTGATTTTAGATCGCCCAATGTTCTATTCGTTCGAGAAAATGCTTGGATCAAGCCATGGTATTTTAGGTTTTTATCAACATAAAGTGTATTCAGCTTTTTAGCATCAAAACCCGTTAAATACATATTCACTACTAATAAAATATCGCACCTATCTTCATCCTTAAAACTCTCTTTTTCTCGGTCCTTCATGCGCTTGGCTATATCGCGGTAATAGGTATAAAAGGCTTTGCTGTCTTTCACTGAATGCCGTGTTTTGAACATGGCATTGTAATCAGCAACATAGGACTCAAGCTTATCTCGACTTTGTGTGCTGTTTGCATCGTTTTTCAGATCAAAATCAGGTTCTGAAATCATGCCATTTGCATCAGCATCTTCTTCATTAGCAGCATAAGTAAAAATAGTCGCTACACGCAGATCATGCTCTCCAGCTTCTTTTTTTCGTTGAAAAGCATCATAGTATCTTACTAAAGTGTCTTTGCTGCTCACGCACATCATTGCCGAAAACTTTTTGTGGTGAGTTTTACGCCCATGATGTGCAATCACCCAGTCAACAATGTTATCTATTCTCTCGGGGTTTTCAAAAAACTCTTTTTTGTTAATAGATGCTACTTTTTCGTCAATTAATGAACCATCTTTTCGCTTCAATTTACCCCAATATTCAATTGAAAAAGGCAAGACATTGTCATCAGCAATCGCGTTGGTAACGAGATATTTATGTAAGGCATCGCCAAATAAATCTTCAGTGCTACGTTTGCCCAGCTCGTTAAGTGTCGCGTTTTTTTTGAAAATTGGCGTGCCCGTAAAACCAAACATTTGCGCCTTATTAAAATACTTAACAATGTTCTTATGCGTATCACCAAACTGAGAGCGATGACACTCGTCAAAAATAAAAACCACGCGTTTGTCTTGAATGCTCGACATGGCGGATTCGTGCCGTGACTTAGTGATGGCATTATTCAGTTTTTGAATGGTCGTCACGATAAGTGAGTTTTCGCCAGAAATTTGATTGACCAACGATTGTGTACTGGCTGTTTCATCAATGCAGCCAGGGCTGAAATAATTGAATTCTTTCGATGTTTGATAGTCTAAATCGGCTCGGTCAACCACAAACAGCACTTTGTGGACTTTGGGTAAATGCGTGAGAATTTGAGCGGTTTTAAAACTAGTCAGCGTTTTCCCTGAACCAGTAGTGTGCCAAATATAGCCATTGTTTCGACCATTTTTGACACGGTTAACAATCGCTTCTACTGCATAATATTGATAAGGGCGAAGGACCATCAAAATACGGTCAGACTCATGCATCACAATGTACTTGCTGATCATTTTTGAAACGTGGCATTTCTCAAGAAACGTATCAGCAAACTCGTCTAAATAACTTAGCTTTTTATTTTTCTTATCCGTCCAGAAAAAGGTTTGTTTAAAATGTTGTTTGCGATTATTAGCATAATACTTAGTATTCACCCCATTTGAGATCACAAATATTTGCACATAATTAAACAAGCCTGATTCAGCCCAATACGAATAGCGTTGATAGCGGTTGATTTGGTTAAACGCCTCTTTCAACTCAACGCCACGACGTTTTAATTCAATTTGCACCAATGGCAGGCCATTTATTAATAACGTCACGTCATAACGGTTGCGATGCTTGCTTTCCATCGTCACTTGGCTTGTCACTTGGTACTGGTTTTGACACCAGTGTTCACTGTTAAAAAACTGGATATAACAACTTGAACCATCGTCTCGGTTGAGCCTGTAACGATCACGCAAAATTTTAGCGCGCTCAAACACGCTGCCTTTGTCTAAATGATTGAGGATCTTATTAAACTCGCCTTGTGACAGCTCAATCTTATTATGCGCTTCTAACTGTTTCTTTAAATTGGCGCGCAACTCTTCGTCATTGGTGATTTGCACGCGTGTATAGCCAAGACCGCTGGTTTGTTTTGCTAAATATTCAGCGGGCGATTCAGATATCTTATTGCTAATATCAGGTTCTTGATTTGACTGCTGTTTTTTTAATTCACCGCACAAGCGCTGAATCAAATTTTCTTCTAATTGTGCTTCAGATTGCGTCATCGTTTTAAGCTTCCTTCACCAGCATGTGCATCACTAATCGAATCAATGTTTCTTTTTGTTCAGGCGCTGATTCAGCAATTAACAAGGTTAACGCAGCCAAACCCGTATCATTAATAATAGGGTGATCAGATGAGTCCAGTAGTCGTCCGTTTCGGTGAAGAAAATCTACAAACAAAAACGCACCACTGCGTTTATTGCCATCACTAAAAGGATGATTCTTCACCACAAAATACAGCAAGTGTGCTGCCTTGCTTTCTAAGCTTGGGTAAGCTGGTTCACCAAAGACAGTTTGTTCCAAATTTCCTAAAATAGAAGCTAAACCATCTTCGCGTAATTGTGCAAACAGTGAGGTCGCTTCACCGCGATCAATCAACGTGGCTTTCAATTGATTCAAACAGTTCATCGCTTGCTCAGCCGTGGGCAAATCACCACCATCTTGGCCTTTGGGGTCATTCAATAAGCCTTCATCATAGCGTTGCAACCACAAAAATGTTTGTGTATAACGGCTGACAATGTCTACCAAACCGCTACCTGCTTCGGCGGTTAATTCACGCGATTGAGCAGTTTTTTGAATCAGCGCAATTGCTTGTTGCAACTCTTGGGCATTGCTGTCAAAGCGCTGTTGATTGATCGCATAGCCTTTGACCAAATAGTCTTTCAAGCGCTGAGTTGCCCAGATACGAAATTGCACACCCTGTTTGCTGTTCACTCGATAGCCCACTGAAATAATTGCATCAAGGTTGTAATGCAATAGGTTCCTTTCGACCTGGCGATTACCTTCTTTTTGAACTACTAAGAATTTCTTAGTAGTTGCTTTTTCAGTAAGCTCGTCAGCTTTATAGATGTTTTTTAAATGCATCAACACATTCTCAGGCGTGGTCTCAAACAACTCACCCATTTGACGTTGTGTTAACCACGCTGTTTCCTGCTCAAAGTGCACCCGAACATCGGTTTGCCCATCGTCACCTTGATAGATTTCAATTGTTTGATTCATAGTTTTGCTCCTTGCATTATAAAGACTCCATATTTTGATCTAACTCATAATCACGCAATAGTATTAAATACTCTTCCTGTTTTTGATAATAAAGCGCTTCACTAAACCTTAGCCCATCGCCGATGGGGTTTTCAATATCTAATTGTGTATTAAATTGTCGAACAAACTGTTCTTTAACATCGAGATTTGATAAGTCTGAGTCAGGCTTAATAGCAAATGCCTCTTCGATCCAAGAAAATTCCTCATCATCAATAGCTGTTTTAAAATCGATTAACGAAAAAATTTCAAGCATATGGAACGTGATTAAGTCGGTCAAACTCTCAATCATATAAGCTAGATCCAAAGAACTCTTTATTTGTTTGGGAGCAGCTCTACCATGGGAAATATCTCCTCGCTCGTTTCGCAACCTAGCCAAATATTTACATAAGTTTTTTCCTAAAGTATCTAACAGATCTCGGTGGCAAGCATTATGATAGTTAGATAAGACTAAACTTTCTTGTCTAAATAAAACAGGGGAGTCTTCTCCTCGACCATTCATTTTACGAAAAGTCGTCTCCAAAGAGTGAGCATCTTGTTCCGAAAATCGATCTCTTATATGTGAGTCCCTTAAATCGATTTGCTCAAGAATAGTTTTAGAAATGCCTTCTATTAGTGACTTGCATGTTTCTATACAGTTATCTGCAGTTACCTTTTGCTCGATAGCATAGTAGTAGACTTTGTGATCTTCAAAATTAGCGAAAAGTTCAAAGCTTTCTTTATTTTGAAGTAAAAAATTCCGTGTTTTTTCCATATTTGTTATACAAACATCTTTTGCAATAACCCTTTTTTAAAAGTTTCCATTGCAGTTAACTTATCTTTAGTTGTTTGTGTTTTACGATCTAAAGCTTCAAAAAAGTCAACTATTTTAGTTTGTTCATCATCATGGGGGGATGGTAAAGGCATAGCCATAAAATCGGCAGTTGTAATATTCATACGATCATGCCGTGCACCATAGTTAGCAACGCGGCACATGTAGTGATGCCAAAATGTAGTTTTAAAATACTGCTCGTAAAAAGTATTAGTTGAAGATTTAAATCGAAATATTGAGTAGAGTGGTGACATGACACCTTCGCCAATTTTGTTCTTATTTATTGGCCCTACAGGTGCATGCATTGATATTCTAGGGTTATAAATGTAATCACCTTTTTCAACGATATAGTAGCTCGAAAGATTGTCTGAATTTGCAATGTTTTTATCAAAATAATCCTGCTGGTCCAAAACACCTTGAGTGGCCGAATTTGTTAGTACACGACTGATTTGATTTTCAATATTCTTTTGTGTGCAACGGTCTACAAGGTCTGAAAGAATTTTTTCTTTCCAATCCGGAAAAGCAGTACCATCGCTTTTTTTGAAGCGAATTTCTTGTGAGAAGATTTTTTGCATTACTCCGCGTTTGTAGGTTTGCAAACATTCATGTTTGCGGAGTAATAAGTAAATTTTTTCGTCAACGGTTGATAGAAAACTGGCGATTTTTTTTTGTTCTTTTATTTCTGGAAAGAACAAGTTAATTGAAGCCAGAGATGCTTGATTAATATTGGTATTAGCACTAGTTGTTGATAGTGATAGTGCTTTTTTTCGAAAAGGAATAGATTTGAAACAATATTTCTTATAAAAATGGTCAAATATAGGTTTGAATTCCCTAAATCTAATTATGAAACCACTATATACGGTATCCCTAAAGTTATTATTTACAAGGCAAGATTGGGCTACCCCTTCTCTTTTAACTGATGATCTAATGAATAATACATCCCCTTTTACAACGCTATATTGTTCTATCTGTGTTTGGTTCAGCATAACTTTTTCTAGCTGAGCTTCAGAAATTTCACTTTTACCAAAAATATTCATTAAGTTAATAAATTCAACACCACTTCCAAATGCGCTAGCATCAGCATTGAAACCATTTTTAAATTCACCCAGTTCGCCTAATTTTTTATATGACCAGTTAGAGTGAAATTCTGGAAACCTTAATTGTGGCAACCTAATACTTTTACCTAACATTAGACAGGTGCCTCTATCTCTAGCTCATCGCAAAACTCTTTAATGGCATCATCAATATCAATCATGTCTTGGTCAATTTGCTTCAATTCCGCAGTGACAGCCGCTAAGTCGACAGGCTCTTCTTCTTCAAAGGTGTCAACATAACGAGGAATATTCAGGTTGTAGTCGTTTTCTTCAATTTCACTTAACGAGGCAATGTGGCTGTATTTATCTTCGGCCTTGCGATCTTTGAAGGTGGTGATGATTTTGTCAATATCTTGATGGCGAAGAACGTTTTGGTTTTTGGCTTTTTCAAAATGGGCGCTGGCATCGATGAACAACACATTGTCGGGGTGTTCACGGCATTTTTTAAACACTAGAATACAGGTTGGAATACTGGTGCCGTAGAAGATGTTAGCAGGCAAACCAATTACCGTGTCCAGCCAGTTTTGTTCTTCAATCAAGTAGCGCCTGATATGACCTTCGGCAGCGCCTCGGAACAACACGCCGTGTGGCAACACAATCGCCATGGTACCGTTTTCATCCAATTGATAGAGCATGTGTTGCACAAATGCAAAATCAGCTTTGGAAGCGGGTGCAAGTTTGCCATAGTCTGAAAAACGATCATCGGATTCAAACAGTTTGTTCGCACTCCATTTCGCCGAAAAAGGCGGATTGGCAACCACAGCTTCAAACTTTAAGTCACTGTGCTGAGGGTTTTCTAGAGTGTCTTCTTGTTTGAGGTCAAAGTTGCGGTAGTGCACATCGTGCAAAATCATGTTCATGCGCGCCAAGTTGTAGGTGGTGCGATTCATTTCTTGACCATAGAAGTCACCAACATTGTCGACTTCTTTAGCTACGCGCAACAACAAGGAGCCTGAGCCACAGGTTGGGTCATAGACATTTTTTAATCGGCTTTTGCCGAGCGTGACGATTTGTGCCAGAATGCTTGAAACTTGTTGTGGTGTATAAAACTCTCCTGCTTTTTTGCCAGCACCACTGGCAAATTGGCCAATGAGATATTCATAGGCATCGCCCAAAATATCACTTTGGCTATCTTTTAAACCAAAATCAATACTGTCCAAATGCACCATGATTTTGGCGATGAGTTCATTCTTGGCTTTCTCGCTGCGGCCTAGTTTGGTGGAACTAAGGTCTAGGTCTTCAAAAAGGTTGTCAAAGTCATCTTCACTCGCTGTGCCCATAGTCGAGGCTTCAATGGAATTTAATACGACTTGTAGGTCATCAAGGATGAAGTTGTCGATAAACACGTCGTCGTTAGAGTCAGTTTCGTCATCTTCTTGAGCTTTGTGCGCACCACGCTTGGCAATGCTTGAGAATAGTTCTGAAGGTTTCAGAAAGTAACCCAGCGCATCAATGGAGTCTTCTTTAATGACCTCCAGCATTTCTTGACCTTCAGCGCTGTGTTCATCGATTTCAAGAAACTTAATGCCATCTTCAGCCAGAATGTCATTGGCATGGTCATGCAGTTTTTCAGATAGGTATTTAAAGAATATAAAGCCTAAACAATAGTCTCTAAACTCATCTGCATTCATTTTGCCACGCAGTTCGTTGGCAATATTCCACAGCTTTCGTTCAAGTTGTTTTTTTTGATCTTCAGTCATTAGTTGGTGTTCAATAAGTCGGAGTTTCGTTAAGGTTGATAGAAATGTGGTATTTAAATAACTCTAGATCATTTATGTCAGAACACGCTAGCTTTAAATCTTCCGATATTGTTCTTGCAACAATGATACCTCGAACATTTTGATTGTCTTCTGCTTGGTTCTTTTTTATCCACGAGACATAAAGTTGAGTTCTCGTAAAAATAGTGCCTATATCCACACTTAAAGCTGGAATCATTTCCTTCATTAAGACGTGGACTAGTTTATTGTAATGTGATGCCATTTATTGTTAATTGTTTTTATACGGTTGATAGGTTTTGTTTCAATATTCCTTTGATTGATCATAACAGTAAATTTAAAGATACTGAGACCTTTAAAGTGCTGAATTGCATGGATCTTGTTAGTTCGTTTATTCCTTGTGTATTTGGCAGGTGAGTGAAAGGGGTTAAGTCTTGAAATTTGCGTCCAAACAAATTCTTTTTTTATAAATCATTCTGTTTGAAAAATTAAATAGTTCAACACCCTTAAATTCGCTGTTACTATTTCTTATCTCGCGCACGAGGTGTTAGGTCGCGAATTTTGTCTAGGGTTTTTCGGTCTAAACGATTAATCCATGCTTTTAGGCCGCGATTGGCGACGCTGGCGGAGGTTGCCATTTTGAAGACGGCAGTTTCTTGGGTTTTTTGCACCATGGTTTTGCGCGTTATATTGAAGCTCAAACCTAATAGAAACAGCAGTGCTACGAGTGGGAAAAAGGCAATCATAATGAGCCATTTGGAACGACGAGAATAGATTGACCAGAAACGAGAGGTAGCGCGAAAAAATTGCTTCCCGCGGCGCAAGAACATCACTTTTATGCGGCGAATCCAATACCATCGGTTTTGGGTGAAGAAAACGCCATAACGAATCCCCAAGGTTTTTAAAAACTTAAACAGTAGAAGCTTGCTTAAGCTCAGCAATAGTTTGACGACGGCTTTCAGGAGTATAACAAACTTAAGGCTGATGAGCGTTTTAAAAATCGTTTTGGCAAACGGAATGAGCACCACCCATAAATTGTGTGATAGCCAATTTAAAATAGGGTCTCGAAACACATACAGGCAAATAAGCTCACAGACGATCACCATGCAGGCTAATGTCAGAAAGCATTGATGTTGAGTCGTGAGGGTATCTATGTTGTCCTTAACGGGCATTACTTTAGAAGGCTGGAGATTAGCGATACGGTTAAGAACAGATTATACAGAGACTTGGATGATATTTGTGTTGGCTCTCAGAGTTAACGGATAAGCGTTTTAAATTCTTTCTTTTTAAAAACAAAATGAGTCAAAGACTTTTTATTGATTGTATCTAAGTTTTCATATAGTTATATTAATTGACTATATGTTCAACATAGCCTTAACAGTTACCTAAGAGGTAATTTGTTAAAACAGGAGCTTATTTATGGATTTAATTTGTACAGGTGTATGTGATGCTTAAACGCTTATTTATAGTTCTTTTCTCTCTGTTGTCGATATTAATTACTGTACTGTCGTGGTTGTTTCCTGACCCGCTTAGCACTGGTTTTTTTAGCCTGTCTTATCATAAAATTTTGATAACTGCCCTAGGGTTAGGTGCTACGTTAATTGCAAGTTTATTATGGTTTGCACTAATCAATGGAGGAGCTAGCTTCTTTTCACGTGTATTTTCAGTGTTTTTGTTTGGGCTCGCCATTATTGTTTCAACTATTGTTGGTTACCAGCTTGGTGCTCCTAGTTATTCAGTGAGTGGAGCTTCTTTTGTCGAACCTAAAACCAAGGTGTCTTACGGTTCTGTAGTTGAGGAAGCAGGAATTTTATTTAAAATGGGTGAGTGCATTGGGTCTGGAACACTTGTTCGGTGTGAGTTGGAGATTAAGAGCTTGGGCCAAGATCGAAAGGTCAATTTTAACTCGGGAACATCTTTAATCGATGAAAATGGAAATAAAAGTCCATTTCATAAGTTGTATATAGGTGATAAGCCAGCCCAAAGATATCGAGATGTTACTTTTGTCGCTAATTTAGAAACAAAAGTAGCGATAGAGTTTTCAGGGTTTTCTAGGGACTCTAAATATGCAAGTCTTATTACGATCAAAGCAAATTATTCAAATTTACGAAATAATATACTGATGCGCCGGATTGAAGTTAAGAGGCACTCCAATGGTGAAAAGTAGCTATCCGTAAAACAATGAGTAAAAGTAGCAAAGCCCTTTAAATTCTTTCTTTTTAAAATAGACTTTGTGCCTTACTGCGTATATCGGCATATCTGAAATTTTCACACAGCCCAAAGCCTGAGAGCTGCCGAGTTTTGTTGCGTGCGAATAGGGGCACGCTTAAGCCTGCTAAAAAGCGGCATTGTAGTTCAACGGATAGCTTTGTGATGGGATGAGGGAGTTTGTCGGCTAGATGCTCGTGAAGTTCAATGAGAGCGTGTTTGAGAGTGTCATCGCTAGGCCATTCTTGTGTTTGTGAATAGGTCAGTTTTGCGATTTGGCCTCGGCATGCCGAGCAGTGGCCGCACTGTTCTGGCGCTTGTTGGTCGTCAAAGTATTTGGACAGGTTTGAACTTAGGCAGTTGTCGAGTTCGAAGAAACGGATCAGTGTGGCGATGCGCTTGATTTCTTTGTGCTCTTTTTCTTGGAAATAGCCATGCAGGGTTTGTGCGAGAGTATTACTTGAGTTGTTGTCAGAGCTGTTGTTTAACAGTGCGGCATCATTGACGGCGAACACTTCGGTCATGCGTTTGCTTTGCAGTTCAATGCAGTGCTGTTCTTCGAGGTATTCCAGTGCGGTGATGACTCGCCCACGGTCACAGTTTTTGTTTGCGCCATAGTTGGCGTATAAAGCATCAAAGTCGGGTTCTCCCCAGACTTTTTTCATGTTGGTGTGTTTGAAAATAGCTTCAACAAAGTCACGTCGTTCACCTTCAAATTGGTTGATGATCTGTTCTTTCGGTTTGAGGAACTTGTATTTGATGTCGGCAAAATAAGCATACATTGGCCGCACAACGCCTAAGAGCTCCAGTTGCACCAACAATGTTTTGAGCGGTAATTGCCGCACGTTGCTGGCATTGGATAAGCTCATCAGTTGGAGTTCCCAATTGCCATTTTGCGATTCGGTTTGAATGGCGTTTAGAACGAATTCAATGGCACTGAGTTCAGGTGTGTCGCCATAGACAAAGTTTTCGACGGTGTTTAGGCCATCAAGGTTTGCCAAGGTAATGCAGTGCGAAGGCAGGCCATCTCTTCCGGCGCGGCCAATTTCTTGGCTGTAGTTCTCGATAGATTTAGGCAAGTCATAGTGAATAACAAAGCGGATGTCAGATTTATCAATGCCCATGCCAAAGGCGATGGTCGCTACCACCACTTGAATGTTGCCTGCCATGAAGCCTTGTTGAATATGTTGACGCTTATCATTGTCAAAACCCGCATGATAGGCCGCGGCATTGATGTGGTTCGCACACAGAAACTCGGCCACCCGTTCGGCCGATTGTTGCTGAGTGACATAGACAATGCCGGGTGGATGTTTGAGATCAGAGTTTGATGCGCCGCCATGTGTTGGGTTTGCAGCCGATTGTGCGTGTATTTGTTCTAATAAAGTGGCATCTTTGTCAGCTGTGCTCACGGGCAACACGCTTAAATCGAGGTTTGATCGATAGAAGCCTGTTTGCACGATATGTTCTTCCGCAATGCCAAACTTGTTGGCCATGTCACGTTTCACTGTTTTGGTCGCGGTAGCGGTTAATAGCAAGACGAGAGGTATGCTGAGTTCATCACGATAGGCTGGGAGTTTTAAATAATCGGGTCTGAAGTTGTGCCCCCATTCTGAGATGCAGTGTGCTTCATCGACGACTAGCATGGACAGCGGCACGCTATCAATAAACTGTCGAAAACGTTCGTTTTTGAAACGCTCCACGGACACCATCAAAATTTTGATCTTTCCCGCACGCACATCGGCCATCACTTGCTGGTTTTCAGCAGGGGTCAAGGAAGAATCAATGCTGGCTGCGGCAATGCCTTTGCTGGCGAGGAATGCTAATTGATCTTTCATCAAGGCCAACAACGGAGAAACCACCAAGGTGAGGTGTGGCAGTTGTGTGGCTGTGAATTGGTAGCATAATGATTTCCCCGAGCCTGTGGGGAAAATAGCCAGTGAGGAATCACCGGCTAAGAGCTGGGTAATGGTTTGTTCTTGCCCGGTGCGAAACTGATCAAAACCGAAGTGATGTTTTAGCGTGGTATGAATGTCGTGATTCATAGGGTGTGTGTCAGTCATGCAGTGATCCTTTGCTTAGTGGTGGGCTGAAGATGAGTCGACGATGCGTTGAAAAAAGTCGTTGATCAATAGGCAAACCATTCCAATAGATTAGTCTTTTTTATCGATAGTGATTTCAAGGTTTTTGGCATCCCCAGCAAACCATTTTTGCACGTATAGCGTACCGATGATGGGCGCTTTGCCTGCTTCGGGTTCTTCTTTGAAGCGCACACTGTTTTTGGTTTCTTTTTCGATGCTAAATTTGACGGTTGTTTGTGACATGTTTGTTTTCGTGGTTTGGGTTAAGAGTCATGATTCACAGTTGCGCCTATGCGCAGTGTTTCAACAGGTTAGCCTGCTCTCATCGCGAGCAAGCCTTTGAGGTCCAGTTCACCTTGATAGCGTTTAAAAGCCGGGTCTTTTTCTGCAATCGCCATGATCGACATGCGATCGGCTAGCTCATTGCCTTCTACACCGACGTGGCCATTCACGTGCAAGACGTGAATTTTGTCTTTTAATTGTTGGTGCAGTGCAAACATTTCTTTGATGAGTTCAAGGTTCTTGATTTCGCCACTGGCTTTTTTCCAGCCTTTTTTCTCCCAGTTAACGGCCCATTGTGTCACGCATTGAATGGAATATTTGGAGTCACAAAATATCGCAACTGATTTTCCCTTGTCAGCTTCGTTTCCGGCAATGGCTAATGCTTTATGCAACGCATTCAGCTCGGCGGTGTTGTTGGTGCCATTAGGGTTGTATAGGCCATACCATAATTCGTCAACCGCGTTGTCACGATAGATGGCAATCCCTGATCCTGCTTCGCCGGGGTTGGGTTCACAACCGCCATCTGTGAATATTTTGGTGTCCAGTGACATGGCGTCTATTTCGTCCGCGGTGTAGGTTTTGATGGTGTTTTTCGAAGCGCTACTTGATGTTTTCTTTTTAGCGGGTGCGCCGTTCTTGAGCGTGGTGTTTTTTACCGTGTTTTTGACACCACCATTAAATGCGGCTTCCGCTTCTTCGCGGGTTTTGAACGATTTATATTTTGCCCCAGCAAAGGCATCAACCTGTTTCTTGCAGGTGTCCCAATCGGTGAAAATACCAGTTTCCCGACCTTGCCAGACGACATAAAATTTTTTAGCCATAGTTAATTTTGAGTCTTATTTATTTGAATGAGAATCATAGCGTAACAACATTCTTTCAGATATTCATTGCTCATAAATTTTAAAGAAATTTAAGTGGCTATGAAATCGTTGCTAAGTGATTCAATACACAGTTGCTTACCCGTCACTGGATGTTCAAAAGAAAGGCGGCTTGCGTGGAGCATTAAACGTTTCGCGAGTTGTTGGCTGTCAACGCCATCTTTGGTAAGTCTATATAAATCACAACCGATGATTGGGTGACCAATGCCTTGGCTGTGCACACGCAGTTGATGAGTGCGCCCTGTTTTGGGGGTGAATAAAACTTTGGTGGTCTTTATGGTTTTACGCAGGCTAGCATCAACCGCGCCGCCATGCGGTTTTGCGTGATTTTCAGTGAATTCGGTTCCGCTAAGTAAGCCTTGTCGGCGTTCTAGCACTTGGTAGTGGCTTTGCGCAGGTTTGCCGGTTTCGTGGCATATCTGTTGATAGGGGAATTCGGCTTTTGCGATGGGCGCATCGATAATGCCTTCGTCGTTGGTGAGGTGGCCAAGTAATATCGCGTGGTAGTGTTTGGTGATGGTACGTGCTTGAAACTGCTTGGTGAGATGAGCATTCACTTGTTTGTTCAATGCAACGACCATGGCACCCGAAGTGCCGAAGTCTAGACGGTGCAACATAGTCGCAGTGGGGTAGTCTTGCACTAAGCGATAGTGAACCGAATCTTTGTTTGCCGGGTTTTTGCCCGAAAGGCTTAGTAAACCAGAGGGTTTGTCGATGACTAATAGATGCTCGTCTTCGTGCAATATTTGAATGTGTTCATCGCAAGGCGGTGCGATGAATTCGTTTGCATTGATGGGGTGCATTTGTGCGTTGTTGTCCTGTTTTTCAGGTCTTACAATAACATTGTTTGCCTCAATGCGTCTCAAACGTGCGGCAATGAGATTAAACACTGTCAAGCAATGTTAAACGGTCAACACAGGAGTCAGCCGACACAGTATACTTTCACGTGAACTCCGAGAGAGCGGAGTAATGAGTCATCGGGTCGGACTTAACCACCCAACAATAACGATTGAATAGCAACTTAATCCAGAAAGTATGAAAACACCTAAAAGGTTACAGCCTTTAATTGAAGACGGAATCATTGATGAAGTTCTGAGTCAGTTGATGAGTGGCAAGGAAGCGACGGTCTATATTGTTGCCTGTGGTTCAGAACTGCGTTGCGCAAAAGTGTATAAAGAAGCGGCGCAGCGTAGCTTCAAAAAAGCGGTGCAATATCGGGAAGGCCGTAAAGTGCGTAACAGTAGGCGTGCGCGTGCCATGGAAAAAGGCTCAAAGTTTGGTCGCAAACAGGAAGAAGAAATTTGGCAAAGCGCCGAAGTCGATGCGTTGTATAAACTCGCCAACGCGGGTGTGCGAGTGCCGAAGCCATACGGTTGCTTCAGTGGTGTGTTAATCATGGAGATCATCACCGACGGAGAAGGTTATGTCGCACCTCGTTTAAATGATGTGGAGTTTAGTCCAGAACAGGCGCGTATCGACCATGCTATGGTGATTCAAGAGATCATTCGCATGTTGTGTGCAGGCATTATTCATGGAGATTTGTCAGAATTTAATGTGTTGGTGGATCAAGAGGGTCCTGTGATCATTGATTTGCCGCAAGCTGTGAATGCGGCGGGTAATAACAATGCCAGAAGCATGTTGGAGCGTGATGTGCGCAACATGACGAATTATTACGGACGATTTGCGCCTGATTTGAAAAAAGGGCATTACGCCAAGGAGATATGGAAACTATTTGAAAAAGGTGAATTAACGCCTGACACAAAACTCACCGGCTCGCTCAAGCCTGAGACTCGGCCAGCCAACGTTGATTCCGTGATGCTGGAAATTAAAGCGGCACTCAAGGAGCAAGAAGAGCTCTTGCAGCGAAAGCGCCAAGGGGGCGAGAGCTAGGGCCTTTGTCAATGGGCGTTTTTTCATTAATCGTATTCAGAATGAAATTGCGGTGCCGATATATTCACCGATAGTGGTGAATATATTGATGTTAAGTGTCTTTGTTAGGTTTAATCACCGTTATCGGTGTTTTTATTGCTATTTTTTAGGCTAAGTG
>JBOEGT010000095.1:0-13623 GCA_050633585.1 Arenicella sp. | reverse complement strand
AATCAATGCCGACACTAACAAGTTGGTTCATATTGAACTTATCAAATAGGACATTAAACCCTGCAACAAGTGCTTTTAAAGAATTCATTAAAACTCATGGGTCTAATTATATGGATGAGGTATTTGATTAGGCTATACCCACCTGAACGCAGACATTGAAAAGGGTTAAATAAAAAAAGCATCTACGCATAAGGTAGGTGCTTAACGGCCTTATCTTCCAGCTGAAAAAAGACAGTGTACTACCTGCCCTTATCAGGAGAACTCTTTAATCAAAAGGTGTCCACGTCGCTGGACTAAACATTAAAACTTGTGCTTTTAAGTGATCCAAGTACTCCCCACTTCGGCCAACCAGCCAATAAAAAACGTACTATTTTCTTTTGTCCACATTGTTTCATTTGCGCATGCTGCACCCCAAGCTTGCGTATTATTTTGAGCGGCGTTTGTAGTAACAGGCACATAATCAACATAGTTATTTTGGTTGTTATTCGTGGTTACTGAAATACTCTTCACATAGGTCGTCGGAAATTTTACATCCAATAATACGTTAGGGTTACAACTGCCTCCATCCCCACCGTGTTTAGCAGAAATTGCCTCTGATTCTCCATCGGAATCATTGGTATAGCCTGTAATAATAAAGACTTACCCCCCTAAACTGTTAGGCAAAGAGGCATCTGTTGGCAAACTATTTTGAGATATCAAATTTTCTTTAATATTCATTTTAAACCTCTCCGATTGTTGCATTAACGTAATTAGCATCCAGCATATTCACATCATCTAGTGAATATCTCTCATTGAGTCATGTTGAGGACAACACCAACCGCATAAACCAAGTAAAGTGAAATCACAGGTTGATGCTTACACTGCAAACCCTTATTGCTTAACTAGCCTATGGTAAACGTATTGAATTTTTCGTGTTGTTGTATATCCAGCATGAAATGCCATTGAATGTTTAACAAATCAGGTTTACATAAACCCTTATAACTATTTGGAAATATAAAAAGTGAAACAACCTTTCTGACTTATAGAGAGTAGCGTTTAAAAATTCTGTTACTCTCTTGTTCCAACCAATTGCGGCATAGGTGTTGCTCAAAAGAAAATAAACCAATTAATTTAGTGAGTTTGCTCGTTGTACTTGACAGTGATCGGTGAAACAAGCGCTTAATCACACTCGTTCGCATTGGGCCATTGTTGTAATGCCGTATGTAGTCTCGAAGAGATGGATTGGATGTATTATTCCAGATGAGCGGCAAATCAGTCGCCAATGGCATTGTCTTTAACATATCAATAATGTGGCCATTTTCGCCCCACCCCACAGGGTCATCAGGACCTAGCTTTTCGCCCTGCCTCAAGAGTAATTGTTTTAAAAAATGACGAGTTTGGCTTGTATTTTTAATGAACATCACCCCAGAATTGTATTCTCCCGACACTCCTCGTGCCATACCCAAATGCTCAGTCGCAGCAAGCACCTTATCAAAGGAAGGTGCGAGGTTGCTTATCATTGTATCCGCATCTAACACCACAACATTTTCCACGCCATTACGTAATAACCTAAGCAAGATACTGATCTTGAACCAGCAACACTCATTACCCAATTTCGATACAAAAGGTCGTGAGATACAGTGATATTCATACCCCATTCGCTTGGCATAGGCACGATGACTCTCAATACAATCGCGATATACCCAATAATATCCATTCAGCGCGACACTAAATAGAATGGGTTGCTGTCGTTTCATTATTCACCTTACATATACATAGACTTTCTTACTCAATAACAACACAGCAATTTGTATTCCAACACTCCTCAAAAACAAATAATGATGTTTAATATCATTAACTTACAAGAAATAACACTAAATTATTGCCTCAAACTATATGCGTATTCATAAAAAATAATAAGTTTGTTTGCAAAATGCAAACCAAAATAAAATGCAAAATAGAAAAACTTATTACCAAATCGCCACAAAAAAACAAGAAAATTATTAAAATCAACAACTTAATTAAATTAAAATTAATGGCACACTTCTTGTTTGATGCTATAGCGGGATATGGGTTGACACAAACTATCCATAACAAACTATACAGAAGCGAGGATGACGATGAGGAAATTCAAAACTATTATGATCGCAGCGGCTTTAATGGCTGTATCTACAATGAGTCACGCTAGCGAGATGGTCAACGGCGTGTATCAATGGCAATTTTTGAGTGGAGAGCCTTGGCCAAGCGGTTACAATCAAAGTACGGGAAAACCTGACAACTTGACATGGGCATACACAGAATATCCATCAGGTTTTTTTGATCGAATCTCAAACGCTTTACCTGAAGGTTACGTTAACGAGGCATACCTCACGGGTGACAACGGGTCTAATATTCATCTAAATGAAGATGCCGAAGTATTTATTACATTCATCCACGAAGGCGCTGGTTACAAGAATGTGTTTTCCTATTTCACGTATGATCGAAATAACCCGCCAAAAAGCCGTGAAGAAGTGAAGCCCATTGTTGTTTTCCCTAATTTATCTTATCCACACATGGCTCGAGGTCACCGAGTTAGTTTAGGCATTCATCCTGCTGGCACTAGTATCGGTTTTATGGTCGCCGCAAACGGATATTGGTGGTGGACAGGTGTAAAAGACCACCCAACCCCTTATTACTACTCACTGAGTGACTTAAACCAAGAGCCTGAAAGCCTAAAACAACATACCGTTCTCCTATATGATCCAGATGTATCAGAAGTTGTCATTGGATTTGAAGATTTGCCACGTAGTTGGGGTGATAATGACTT
Source organism: Arenicella sp. (assembly GCA_050633585.1). Lineage (GTDB taxonomy): Bacteria > Pseudomonadota > Gammaproteobacteria > Arenicellales > Arenicellaceae > CALKZN01. The sequence continues at coordinate 10,838 of JBOEGT010000095.1, read as the reverse complement.
CAATGATGCAGTATTCTCCGTTAAAACGACTCCAGAGACGGCAATCGATAGCGAGTCGTTGTTTAAAATTCCTGAAAGTGATGACAGTGATGCGGATGGGGTAAGTGATACCGATGATGATTTCCCAAATGACTATAATCGGGCTTACAGCACCTATTACCCGTCTGAAACAGGCTACACCACCTTAGCCATGGAAGATAATTGGCCAAAAAAAGGTGACTACGACATGAATGATCTAGTTATTCGCGAACGTTACCAGTTAATTTACAACGCCAATTATGACATTACTGGTATGCGACTAACAGGCTATATAGATGCCAGAGGCGCAAGCAAGCACAACGGCTTTGGTGTCCGCCTGATGGGTGTATCACCAGATATACTTGAATATGGCACGATTACTATCAATGGTACTACCTATAATAAAAGTGCCGAAAACTGGCAAACTGACTTAGTAATCAAGATGTGGTCTGACACACATACATTCACCTTTACTGGAGAAGCAGGTAAATGCTCACACTTCAACACGGTTATGTCTTGCGGTAGCTATGATCCCATCCCATTTGAATTAGACCTGAGTTTCACTCCACAATTAACGTCATTACCACATGCAGACTTAGACTTCTTTATGTTCAAGAGCAACAGACGTGACCACGAAATCCACTTCGCCGGCTATCCCCCTACAGATTTTGGTGCAAAGTGGAGGTTTGGACGAGGAGACGATGACAGTAACTCTGATGAAAACCGTTATTACGTAACTGAAGACGGACAATCATGGGGCATCAAGCTAACAGATGATTGGGATTATCCTAGGGAATATATCGACGTAATCTGGGCATACCCTGATTATGAAGTATGGGTAGAAAGCAACGGTACTGAAAAGCAAGATTGGTATCAGTCTACTTTTCGAAGCAAAACACACGTATATAAATAGGAGCATATCATGAATTTATTTAACCTAAAAAACGCACAGATTAAGCTACTAAAAGTAATAGCACTCAGCGTCGCTCTCTTGACAACACCAATGCTTGCAGCGACTCAGGATGCAGGATCTTCAAAAGAACTCGAAATCCCTAGTGGTTTCAACTTTGCCCAGCAAAGGCAAGTCACTCTAGACCTGAAACTAACGCACGCAGATGTACTTGCCGTTCGTGTTTACGGCCTTAACTTCAAAGGCAAAGATAAAGATGAAACTAAATCTGAGTTACCTTCCCTGCTAAGCATTATTAAACTGTCATATGAAACTAGTTTATACAAAACGATTGAAGTCCCAGTACAATATACACACGTAGTGATCGATTACAATCAAGCGAAAGTAGAACCCATCCTTATCCCTGAAGATAATCTATTGGTGATTAAAGACTAGATGTATTAATGAATACGCTTGCTTGCACATAAAGAAGCCATCATAAATTAGCGTTGAAAGTTCTGTGTCGCTTCTTAAGATTAGTGCAACATAGGTGACTGATGAGGAATCAAAAAATACTACGGTTTTACCGCCTCTGCGTGAAGGGAAAGGCCTCATTAATACAGAAGATATTCTACTGTCTTACAATGGCTAACGAACTGGGCTAGCAGGTGGACTAGCCTCAACCTCTTGTCAAGGTATCCAATTAAACACCCTAATAAATACAGCGTAGATAAAGAAATTCAGAGGATATACGAACCGGAATTTTCTTAAAGCGAAAAAAAACGGCTTAAAACACAAGGTTTTAAGCCGTTTCCACCATAATAGTGGCGTCCCCAAGGGGATTCGAACCCCTGTTACCGCCGTGAAAGGGCGGTGTCCTAGGCCTCTAGACGATGGGGACTAATTCTTTCTTGAGAAACAGAACTGGTCACCAAATAATTCTCTCACAAATATTTGGTGGAGCTAGGCGGGATCGAACCGCCGACCTCTACACTGCCAGTGTAGCGCTCTCCCAGCTGAGCTATAGCCCCTCTGTCTCTCGTCACCGTCGAGGTGGGCGTAATGTACGGTTAAATGACTCTCTGGTCAAGCATGTTTTACACTTTTTTTTGCGTTAAGAAAAAATGTCTAGATTCATCGCGCCTAACATGCAATCCGGTGTTGATATACGAACCCTCTTTTTCCCATTGTCCAACCAAAGCATCCGTTTTTTCCGCAGACTCAGGTTGATCATTTGACAGGATCAAACGATTTTGTGAAGGCCACGAATAACGGAGTTTCAACATACCCTCTGCTTCAACTTCTTCAATTTCTTCTCCTTGTTCATTAACAATAAATGGCGCCACACCAAACATCGGCTCTCCCAAACCGTGAAGCACACCCTCTCCTGCCTCATGAGCAAATAAAATTTGCCCAGTATTCAGTAAGTTCGTTGTTGAAATAATTTTACAGTAGTCAAAACGAAGTTCTTTGCATCGGGCAAGTACCTGCGCGTTATCCTCAGAAAAAGATAAGCCTACAACACGCAAACTTTCCCAACTTTGCCTCTCAACTTCATCAAGATCTGAAACAACCATATGCTCAAGCCCATCTTCACGGACATACAGAATATTGACTTGATAGTCACGAACAATATCCCAGAAACGGTGATGATCTAATTTATTGGCATCTTCGTCATAAATTACCGTAGTGGCACCATTCGCTAACGCTCCCCAGATTGCCAAAGCATGCCCAGACACAACATTAAAGTTGGTTGCCACCCAGAAAACGTCTCCATCCTGATAGTCAAAAACACGTCGATATAGCATGGCGCAATACAATAAATACCCACCGTTGGTAAAACCTAGATGCGTCCCTGGGGAATCGTGTTGATAGCTAAGAAATAAAGACCAGTCGGCCTCCACTGAAACAGGTTCTACATGCTGATAATCTCCATCAATAAACTCGTGATACCAAATATCACGCCCTTCTTTCAAGTCAACTTTACTGCCCTTATTTCGAATCACTAAGATAGTTTCAATTGCATCAACGTCATCAGCAATTTTTTGCATGCAATCAAACAAAGGATATACCTTACCATCACGAACACCTTTATCAGCCGTAATAATAGCGCGAGGCTGCAATGCCTCTACTTGAGCAGCAACCTCTTCAGGCTCACCAAGAAAGTCAACAAACTCATAGACGACACCTAGTCGGGCACATGCCAACATCGCTACGATGGTTTCTGGCAACATCGTGGCATAAATACATACTTTTTCTTTTGGGTTTAATCCACGAGCCGCCAATGCGTTTGACAAACTAACGACTTCAGCGTGCAATTGCTTATAGCTAATTTTACGATCATATCCCTCTTCGTGAGCCACCCATACTATTGCGATATTATCGCCTTTAGTTTCTAAGTGCCTATCCAAACAGTTATAAGCAACGTTAAGTTCTCCACCTCTAAACCAATGCGTTTGATTTTCAATCACCTCTTCTACAACCTTAGGTTGCACAGTCCAGTCTAAAAACTCTTCAGCGCGCGCAGACCAATAACTCAAGCGATCATGCATCGATAAATTATATCGGTCAAGATACGTCTCTGCATCCATATGCGGAAAACGTATCTCTCTCTCAGCTAATGTTGTATTTACCATATTTCACACTATTTAAAGTCAGTCAATCAACATGACAGATTATTGTATAAACCATTTTTTAACAACTATTTTTGACTACCAAAAATAGCGGTTAGTTTACTAAAAAAACCACTTTTACGGTTTTGTATATATTCATCTTGAGGCTCATCAGAAAGCATCACGAGCGGTTTTTTTCTAACCACATGTTGTCCACGTTTTGGCAGAAGTTGGTTATCCCAACGAGTTTTATTATTGTATTTCAACCCTGGGAAATCTTTTAAGACATCCTCTTTATACATGCCAGTATGAATGAGATCAGCTCCCTGCAAATTCGCTTCAGAAAATTTTGAACCTATGGTTCTGGCGAAACGTAAATTAGCTTCTTTGAGTGATGTTTCTATAAGGTTCGCCCTCGCAATGCGCGCATATGCCAAACTAGCACCTTCGAAGTCAGCACCCGCCAAAACACTCCCGCTTAAGTTAACTGAACTTAGATTCACACCGATTAATTTACTATTTTCTAGATTGGCATCTTGAAGGTTTGCATTGTCAAAATCTGCCCCACTCATACTCACATCCGAAAACGAAGCGCCATTTAAAGCTACTCCCACTAAATTCACATTATCCAATTTTGTCAGTGTAAATTTGGCAGCCATCAAACTAGACGAAAATAGATTCGATTGACTCAAATTCGTATTAGAAAAGAATGCTCCATCTAAACAGGCTCCCACAATCGAGGAAGACATCAAGTTTGCTTCGCTAAAATCACTTTCCACTAGGTTCGCGCCATTCAAATTCACCTGAGAAAGGTTCGCTCCTGAAAACTTAGCGCCAATGCCTTTTAGGCCAGCCATTTGACAATCTCGTAAATCAGCATTCGTTAAATCTGCTCTATTTAAGGTGGCTCCAGTCAAAACAGCACCCGCTAATTTGGCTGAATAAAGGTCCGCGCCCGTTAAATTTGCACCGGTCAAATCAGCCTCAGTCAAATCAGCATTAGAGAGGTCTGCGCCTGACAAGTCAGCGCCTAAAAGTTTAGCTTTTCTCAATTTACCATTCGATAAATTACTATTACTGAGCACATAGCCTGATAAGTTAAAACCACTTAGGTCTTGCTCAGCCATTGCCTTCACCTGTCTTTATTTGCTGCTCATCAGCGAGCATGGTTGGGTTTTCTTGTTTGAGCTTAGACCATAAGCTAGCACCACCACTGGCTTTTTCAATATCACTCAACATTTTTTGATGCTCAGATAGCTCCTGCTCATTTGCAATGATCACAGGCAAATCCAATGCTGAAATATCAATCTGTATTTTCTTGCCTTCTGATGCTTTTGCGGACATATCCTCGTCAAGCGATAAGGCTGACTGACCACCAGTCATTAGCAAATACACTTCAGCTAAAATCTCAGAATCGAGTAAAGCTCCATGCAAGGTCCGATGAGAATTATCAATCGTATAGCGCCTAGCAAGTGAGTCTAAATCGTTACGCTGTCCAGGGTGCAGCTCTCTAGCTGTGGCTAACGAATCAATGACTTCACAATAATCGGCCATTTTACCAAGACTAGGATCTAAGCGGTGAAGCTCTGCATCAAGAAAACCAATGTCAAAACCGGCATTATGAATGATCAGTTGAGAACCTTTGACATACTCCAAAAATGAATGACAGATGTCAGCAAACAAAGGTTTATCCGATAAAAATTCATCACTTAAACCGTGAACATCAAAAGCGCCTTGAGGCATGGCCATTTGAGGATTAATGTATTGATGATAATTCGTATAGGTTAAACGACGATTGACAAGTTCCACACAGCCAATTTCAACAATGCGGTCGTTATCAGGACTCAAACCTGTCGTTTCTGTATCTAGTACAACTTGCCTTAATTCACTCATTATTCACTATTTTATTTTGATTCATTATTAACAAATGTTTCCTATACACTCTCTCAAACAACATGTAAATCGACACCTTTACTAGCGAAAGCTGTCTGCTATAAGTGAATGACACTCTGTTTAAAAAGTGACACTCTCATTAATATTTACTGGCTACTTGGCCCGCTATTTTACCCGTTTTAATCGCCTTCAATTGACCAAATCGTTTTATTTGTTGCCCAAACAATCGTTTTTTTGCCAACAACCAATAACCGCCGGACGCCATAGGCAACCAACGGTTGCCTATACTTTCAATACTTCTCGCTACACGAGGATAACTAGAAACATGACTCATTGCTGAATAATGAAACAAATCTCCGCCTACAATTTCACACCCCAACAAGGACAGCCACACTTTCATTTGCCCCAAACTCACTGTCGGTAATAGTGGGTATTTACTAGGCATAAACTTAGCTTGAACCCCCATCATGCTAAATGGGTTAATGCCTGATACAGCTATTAACCCATCACTCGCCGTTACACGATATATTTCTCGAAGAGCCGCGTGAGAATCTTCAGAGAATAAATTCATTTGAGGGACAATGACAATAGCAAACTCATTACTCTCAAAAGGCAGCTCTTCCAGTCTTGCAATCACTCGGTTTTCAGTTTGACGCGTTTCATGAGAAAATAAACCAACATCATGTGAAACTTGGTATTGAGAGCTGACATTAATATTAGCTAGATAGTCATTTTTTTCAGCCATGCACAGCTGAATACCCATTTGACCTCGAGCTTGATTTGACAAACGTTGAAAGCTTTTTTTTTCTTGCTGAAAAAATTTTTCAGCTGATGCAGAATTTAGCCAATTATTAACTATAACATTCATTAAGCTTTTCTCTGTGATTTAGCATTGACGCGCCTGCCGCATAAACTTATATTCGCGCATTATGAAACATTTGCCAATTATTATCGTTTTCACCCTGACATTTGGTTTGTCTGGCTGCTCAACCTTTAAAACAACATCATCGGATTCTTCAACCGAAGCCAATATTGTTGTGTCTGAGGCGCCATTAAACTTGACAGAGCCTCTAGATTCTATCACCTCAAAAGAAAATTCAAACATTAAAGAGCATGATGTAACTGTTCCCGTTATTGACGCCGAAATTACTGAACTAGGCACCACTCAGAAAAAAACGGGTAGCACAGCAAATAACGACATCCCACTTGAAAAGACATACCCTTTTCAGACAACAGAGCCTCGGTTTTCGGTTGTCGATAAAAACAAACAAAATGCATCGAAAAATCAAGACAACCAAAAAGTGGAGCTTGATGTTTTTAAAAGAATTGTATCTGGCTATCAATTAGACACGGTCGATTATAAACTCGTCAAAAAACATCGTGACTTTTATCTCAACAATAAGCGCTATGTTGAACGCGTTCTTGAAAGGTCTAGGCCTTACCTGTTTTTCATTGTCGAAGAAATAGAAAAGCGTGGATTACCGATGGAATTAGCGCTGCTTCCAGCTATTGAAAGCGCATATTTAACCAATGCAACATCAAAATCAAACGCCGCAGGGTTATGGCAATTCATTCCGGCAACGGGACGTTTTTTTGGCTTAAAGCAAAATTGGTGGTCCGATCAACGTCGCGACGTCATTTTATCAACTCGATCTGCTCTTGATTACCTAAAAGAACTCAACATAGAATTTAATGGCGACTGGCACCTATCAATTGCCGCTTATAACGGTGGCCGAGGCACAATTTCGCGCGCAATCAAACGCAATAGAGATAAAGGCTTACCAACTGACTATTTTTCGCTTAAATTAAGCAGAGAGACAACTAACTACGTTCCAAAGTTACTTGCATTTGTTGACGTAGTAAGAAACGCAAGCCTATACAATGTGAATGTACCTAAAATCCCTAACTTTCCATACTTCACATTAGTCAAAACTTCTGGCCAAATTGATATGCCAAAACTGATTGACAGCACAGCATTAAATGCAGATATTTTTTATCAATTAAATGCAGGCTTTAAACGATGGGCAAGCAGCCCTGAAGGCCCACACAGAGTCGTTGTTCCATTGGGTTCGAGTGATCATGTGGAAAAATACCTTGCCAAGCAACCTAACAAACCAAAAATTCAGTGGCGAAATCACAAACTTAAAAAAGGTGACACGCTGTATGATCTAGCGAGAGAATACAAAGTGAGTGTTCGAGCAATCAAAACGATCAACAACATGAAGTCTAGCCACTTAAGAGCTGGAAAAACGATCTTAATCCCTCTTAGATCAGTTTAAGCAAGCAAAACCAATCCGCACCTTCTGTAGCTAATTCCCCCCCCTTTTGCAAATAGTAAAAAACTACTTTTTACTAGAAAATGTTATGCTGCACTAAAAATAAAATCTTTTAGCGTTCAGACACATTGTTTGCTCTCCACTCTTACAAAGTTGGAATATGCTCAAAGCTGGAATATGAATTATGCAAATCATCGCCTTTCTTGTTTTCTTGATGCTATTTATGTTGATAGGCTTTATCTCGACAAAAAATAGAAAATCATACGACACTGAATACCTCCTCGCTAACCGCGAAGTATCCGCCCTCTTCACCGCGCTTTCAGCTGCGTCTACTAAATATAGTGGTTATATTTTTATTGGCTTAATAGGCTATATATACACATATGGATTATCAGCAATATGGATCGTATTAGGTTTCATTTTTGGCGATGCCATTGCAATTATAACGGTACATAAACCACTACGAGCTGCTGCAAAAAAAACAAAAGCATTGAGCTTTGCTGACTTGATAAGTCGTTGGCACTTTTCAAATTATCGAAAGGTAAGACTCGCCATTGCAGGTGTATCCTTGCTTTTCTTAATGACCTACGCTGGCGCTCAATTTAACGCCGGAGGCAAAGCCTTACATGCTATTTTTGGTTGGAATTATCAGGTTGGAGCAATATTAGGCGCATTTTTTATTCTCTCTTATAGTTTAAAAGGAGGCTTACGTGCCTCCATTTGGACCGATGTGGCTCAATCAATAGTTATGATCGGCGCTTTACTCATCTTACTAGTTTCGGCAATACAAAACACAGGAGGTTATAGCGCTTGGCTTCATGCATTAGCCCATATATCACCTACTTATTTAGATTTAGGTACGGAACGTTTTGGGTCGATTACTGCGATGATATTATTTGCTCTAGGTTGGTTATTTAATGGGATAGGAACTATTGGTCAGCCACATATTATGATTCGCTTAATGGCAATGCAGCCGTCTCAAAGCTCGACTACAGCAGGCATCTATTATTTTAGCTGGTCTGCAATTTTTCTTTCTTTAGTGATTGCAGTCGGGCTTTCTACTCGTCTAATTTTAGGAGATTTAAGTAATTTCGATGCCGAGCTTGCGCTCCCAGAGATGGCAAAAAAATTGCTTCCAGAATTTGCTATCGGCATTATTTTGGGTGGCGTTTTTGCGGCTGTCATGTCAACGACAGATTCACAGATATTGAGTTGCTCTGCAGTACTCAGTGAAGACTTTAAAATTCCCCATAAGGCAAATCATAAGAAGCTACTCACACTCGCTGTAACCTTGATTTCATTAGGTATTGCACTCTTCGCTTCAAAAAACGTCTTTAACTTAGTTGTATTCGCATGGTCTGCTTTAGCGACCTTTATCGCACCACTGGTTATTATTCACTCTTTAGGCTATCGACCTTCAGAAAATCTAGCATTATGCATGATGACAACAGGGATAATAACTAGTTTTTTCTGGCGATTTTTTGGTTTCAATACGGCTATTTATGAATGTTTACCTGGAATTGCAATAGGGCTTTTTACCTTTATAGTAGGTCAATATTTTAACGATAAGAAAAGGCTTACATCCATGTAAATTCTCTCTCTAAAGGTTGGGGAATGCGAGGAGGAAAAGAAAGAGAAGTAAGCTTCCTGCTGTCAAGACTGCAATTACTGTACCGGGCTTGGCCAAACTTGCCTTTGATCATCAGGCCAACGGAACGGATTGTTCACGTTAGCCGGATTGCGATAGAAATTTTGGCAGGCGCTAACACGTTCAGATCGATCGAAAATATAGCTCCAATAAGGCTCACATATCCTTGTTTCAATATGTTGTCGACACTCTGACATACTATGCTGGACATCATTACGACTAAGGTACTCTTGAGCTAGGCTCCAAGCCATTTGCAATAACGCATTGCCGGTTTCATCAGAAATCCCCTCAGGAATTGGAGTATTGACAGGGCTTTTCTTAAAAATAGACGCATATGAAAAAGCACCTACAAAGAAGTTACCTAACGCAGTCGGATGCACATTATCAGCGAAAATTTGATTAAGAATGGCCTCGGAACTGCTCCCGACTACACCAGGAATATTCCCCGCTAATGCCGCTTCAACCATATTCGCTACCGCCCACCCAGCAGCAAGTGTTTTAATACGAGTTGGCATTCCATCTTGCCCTAAGGTTAAATTGACTTTGCTAGAAACACATTCCCACGTCATCAGTGAATCTTTTTCGTATTCAATCCACGGAGCGGGATTAGATTGATCAACATCTAACCAAGACTGATAAAAATAGGTTTGACCATTCGGAGAGCTCTCCAATAGCCGATCATGAAAATGACGCAACAAACCAGTTGTTGACTCCCATTCAATCGTCGATAAAATATCATGGCGTTCGGTAATCACCAAAGTGTTATAACGTTCACCATCAGGCAATTGCGTCGGCTCACGGAATTCAGAAATCAAGTTAATATTACTTGGGACACCGGCAATATTTGGAAAACCCGTCGCATAACCATCCCAACTATGGATATCTTGTGGACTCAACCCTCGGGTTCGAACACGAATAGGTGAACCCGGAATCGATTGATAAATTGAATTTAGGACATCACCTTGACTGGCAGCAATCGAACGAATCGTGGGTACAGCCGCATCGGTTAAGCTATGGCCTGAAAAAACGACATTACGCGCGACTGGTGAAACCGGCGGAATTGTCACTTGCGGCAGAACAGTTAATACAAAACTATCGATGACACGCCCATTTCTACCGTCTTCAGCCTCAATTTCAATAGTAAAGCTACCGGGTGTTGTCGGAGAACCTGACAGTGATTGTGTTGCCGTATCAAAACTTAACCATGCAGGTAAATTGACTGCATTAAATGACAATATATCTGCGTCTGGGTCTGAAAAAGTATCCTGAGGAACCGTAAAGCTATACAAATCAGGGATTCTTAACGTTTGATTTAACAACGAATTGACGACAACTGGCGGTTGATTAATAGAAGCAGATCCACTCAAATAATAACAAGCCTTCGTCACACCAAAAAGTGGGTCACCTCCAAATGCTCCATTACTACAATTAATCATCCCTTCGACATTTTCTCTGATTGCGTAAATGCCGTTTGCGCCGTAACGTACAGTCGTGACTTCTGG
>JBOEGT010000094.1:0-18260 GCA_050633585.1 Arenicella sp. | reverse complement strand
ACAAATGTATCTGCTCCTAAAGCCGCTAACTCTCCAATATTATCCGCTTTAACCCCGCCATCCACTTCAAGGCGAATATCCAAGCCACTGTTATCAATTAACTCACGCGCTGCCGCAATTTTTTCTTTGACATACGGAATAAATGATTGGCCGCCAAAGCCCGGGTTCACAGACATCAATAGAATCATATCGATCTTATCCATCACCCATTCAAGCTCAGTGAGCGGCGTCGCAGGATTCAGCACCAAACCTGCCTTACAGCCTTTGTCTTTAATCAGTTGCAAACTTCTGTCCACATGCCGAGACGCTTCCGGGTGAAAAGTAATATAATCCGCGCCAGCATCAGCAAATTGCGGAATAATTTGATCAACGGGCTCAACCATCAAGTGCACATCAATTGGTGCTGTCACACCATGATCTCGTAAGGCTTTACAAATCATCGGTCCAATGGTGAGGTTTGGAACAAAGTGATTATCCATCACATCAAAGTGCACAATATCGGCACCCGCCGCTAAAACATTATCCACTTCTTCACCTAGTTTAGCGAAATTAGCAGAAAGGATGGAAGGCGCAATAAGGATATCTTTCATAAGGCTGTATCTTAATAGACAGGGTTTAATTGTTGTGGAACATTGCACTCAGCAATAAACGAACTCTATCGCATCTGCTCTTATGCAACAACTCGCTCGCATCACAAATACACGCACTAAACGTGTGATGCAATTTTCGTTAAGCGACAACTACTGTAAAAGAATCAGTAAATTATTAGAGCCTCGCCGAATATTCAGCATTAAACTATTCCTTGCTTTCACCGCTGACCGAAATCCTTCTAAATTATTCACTCGCTTACGATTAGCCGCTTGAATAATATCACCTTGTTGCAAACCTGTAGAATGGGCCAAACTGCCAATCTCTAAATTAGAAACTAACACGCCTTCACCACTCGTCATGTCGCTAAACGTAGCTCCTTGAAGACGTGGATGTAAATCATCGCCCGTTCGTGCCGCCAACTCATCCGTCAGTGTCGCCACAATTTTCAAAAATTGAGATCCCCTCAGAACATCCATTTCGATGGATTCACCCACCCGAGTCAGCCCATAAATATTGCGAAGGTCACTGGCATTTTCAATCGGTTTAGCATTCGCCATCACGACAACATCGCCACTCCTCAAACCGGCTTTAGCTGCCACTGAACCCTCTTGCACCGTTGAGATCAACGCACCTTGCTCAATATCAATATTTAAGGCTTGCGCCAATGCAGGTGTTAAATCTTGGACTTCAATACCTAAATGCCCACGTTTCACTTCACCATATTTCACTAATTGCGGCTTCAACTGCAAAACCATATTAATCGGAATTGCAAAATTAATACCAACACTTCCACCCGATGGAGCAATAATTGCCGTGTTTATTCCGATTAATTCACCTCGCAAATTCACCAATGCACCGCCAGAGTTACCCGGATTAATGGAAGCATCGGTTTGTATAAAGTCTTCATAGCCTTCAATACCCAGACCACTACGTCCTAAGCCGCTCACAATGCCGGAGGTCACGGTTTGCCTTAGACCAAAAGGATTGCCTATGGCAACGACAAAGTCACCCACGCGTAACCTATCTGAATCACCAAGTTTGACCTCAGTTAAGTTATCGGCCTCGACCCGAATAATCGCAATATCTGTTTCCTTATCTTGACCAACAATTTTTGCTTTGTACTCTCGGCCATCTTTTAAGGTGATATTAATTTCATCAACGCCCTCAATGACATGCGTGTTCGTAACAATCAGGCCGTTTTTAGCATCAAAGATGACTCCAGAGCCCAAACCTTGGCGTTTTCTAATACGCTCACGCTGGCTAGGCTGAGGGGCTTCAAAAAATTGCCGAAAAAATGGATCATCAAACAATGGATTATATTGTCTCACTCGAACATTCGTTACCGTTGATATATTCACCACGGCAGGAGACGTATTTTCTAGCATGGGAGCCAGCGAAGGCAGCTCTTGCCCTGCCACAGAAAAAGGCAGTGATGCATTAGCACTGTGAAAAAAACTCACCGATAAAAAAGTCAGTAAAAATATATTAAGTGATGTCTTTAGCATGACGCGTTGTCCATTTAACCTTCATTAGCTATGCCATGAGGAACATGTCCTGTTGGCACGTGTTGTCTTGCTGATTCACAATGACCTTGTTGGTCATCAAAGAAAATATCAGCACCAAACTTGCGTAAAAATTCACCTTTATTCATGCCACCTAAAAATAAGGCTTCATCAATTCGGATATTCCATTCACGCAAAGTCCGAATCACACGTTCATGCGCTGGTGCGGCTCGAGCTGTCACCAATGCCGTACGAATCGGGGATTCTTTAGAATCAAATTCATTTTGTAACGTTTGTAGCGCAGCCAATAAATTTTTAAATGGCCCGCCTCTGAGCGGGTCATTGGCAGCCAATGATTCAGATTCAGTAAATGCATCTAAGCCTTCTTTTTTAAACACGCGCTCTGCCTCATCCGAAAATAAAACAGCGTCGCCATCAAACGCAATTTTCAACTGAAGTTGTTTTGATGATTTTTCAAACTGCTCCGAAGTGCAAGAAGGTAAAATGGTTGCCGCAGCAAACCCATTGCCTAAAGTGGCGGCAACATCGTTTGGGTCACTCGATAAAAATAAATCAGCGCCAAAGGGCTCAACATACTCAAATGGACTTTCTCCGCCGGTAAAAGCGGCACGCGTAATGGGCAACTGATGCTTCTGGATGGAGTTAAATACGCGTAAACCTGTGTCTGCACTATTGCGTGACAGCAAAATCACCTCAACCCGTTCACGTTTTTCGGCGAGCGTATTTAAGTTCAACAGTTTTTGTACTAACGGGAAGGCAACGCCAGGCTTTAACACTTCATTCTCATGCTTGATTTGATATTTACAATAAGCTTCGACTCCTTTTTCAGTATAGACACGATGACTATCTTCAAGGTCAAACAATGCACGCGATGAAATCGCGACAACTAATTTCTGGGGATCATGAACCATAAGAAAATGAGAATAACAGAGCCAATTATGATTAAAAGCGTTGCTAACTAGAATTTAAGAGAGCTTAAACCAAAGCGCTCAAATAAGATCATTAACCAGATAAATGCCAACAAAACCAAACACATAAATACAGCCGCCGAACCAATATCTTTTGCCGCACCCGAGAGCGAATGCGGTTCATCACCAATGCGGTCAACCACCGCCTCAATTGCCGAGTTAATTAACTCAACTACCAACACTAAAAAGATTGGCGTGATTAATACAATGATCTGTACCGTTGTTTCACCGATAAAAAACGCCAGAGGAATAAGCACAACGGCTAATAAGAGCTCTTGCCTAAACGCCGCTTCATTCTGCCAAGCAAAACGTATTCCTTGAAATGAATAGCCCGCCGCATCAATGATACGTTTTACCCCTGTCTTTCCTGGTTTCATATCAAAGTCGCCATAAGAAGTTAAACACCATTTAAACACACCCAAAGAAAATTATTCATTTCTATTCTCATTAAATTCTTAAAAGAGAAATAAACCTCTCAAAAACTTCTGTGAATGCTACAAAACATGCGCTTTATAACACAAATTCAAGTTGGCACAAAAAATGCGACACAAAATACACGAATCCATATTCGAAAATAAAAATATAACAAGATTACACGGGAGAATGTATGAAAAAATTTCTATTAACACTGATGGCCACTTTGCTCGTAGCAGCTTGCTCAACCATGGGTCAAGACTTCAGTATTGGAGCTCAGTTGAATAGCATTAAAAGTAATCCAGCCGCTGCAAAATATTCAAAAGTCACTGCGCGTGCTGAAAAAGCTTACTATGCAGGTAACCTCGATATGGCTCAAAACTTACTCAACATTGTTAAAAAGAAGGTGGCAAACAACTCTACCTATTAACAATTCATGATTTTGCTTGCTAAAAAGAGTGGCTAAGCCACTCTTTTTTTTTGGAAACCGTTATAATCTGCTATCTGACTCTGAAAAGAGTTTCAATTAATCAATTACTGAATACTAAGGTAAAAGAAAATGCGTGTTGGTTTTGTCGGTTGGCGTGGAATGGTTGGTTCGGTCTTAATGGGTCGAATGTTAGAAGAAAATGATTTTGCAAATATTGAGCCTATTTTTTTCACCACTTCAAATATTGGTGGACAAGGCCCTGACATCGGCAAAGAAATCCCAACACTGAAAGACGCTACAGACATCAATGAGTTATCTGCAATGGATGTCATTATTTCATGCCAAGGCGGAGACTACACTAAAAGCGTCTTCCAACCATTACGTGATAGCGGCTGGGATGGTTATTGGATAGATGCTGCATCCAGCTTACGCATGGAAAAAGATGCACTCATCGTACTTGATCCAGTCAATAGTGATGTCATTTCCAAAGGCCTCGATAATGGTATCAAAAGTTTTATCGGTGGCAATTGCACGGTTAGCTTAATGCTCATGGCTATCGGTGGACTATTAAACGCGGGCAAAGTTGAATGGATCTCAGCCATGACTTATCAGGCTGCCTCCGGTGGCGGTGCACGCCATATGCGTGAACTACTCACTCAAATGGGAGATTTGAACCACAGCGTGGCTAATGAACTTGCTGACCCTGCATCCGCTATCCTAGACATCGATAAAAAGGTAAGTGATGAATTTTCAAAGCTTGATGCGAGTCAATTTGGCGTGCCTTTGGCAGGCAGTTTGATTCCATGGATTGACTCAGAACTTGATAACGGCCAAAGCCGTGAAGAATGGAAAGCCAATGCGGAAACTAACAAAATTTTAGGCGGTGTTTCGTATGAAAGCGACCAAAGCAGCTTAATGCCAGAGGTGCCCGTTGATGGATTATGCGTGCGCGTCGGTGCAATGCGATGTCATAGCCAAGCACTCACGATCAAGCTAAATGAAAATTTAAGCCTTGAAGACATTGAAAAACTGATTGCTGAAGCAAATGATTGGGTCAAATTCGTGCCCAACCATAAAGAAGCATCCATGCAAGACCTAACACCTGCAGCTGTAACAGGCACGTTAACTGTACCAGTTGGACGCATCAGAAAACTGAATATGGGCGATCAATATATCAGCGCATTTACTTGCGGCGACCAATTACTTTGGGGCGCAGCCGAGCCTTTAAGACGCATGTTAGGCATCATTCTTGAACGTGCTTAATAAGTAAAATCTGTTTCACCATAAGCTCAAAAAAGCCCGCTAATGCGGGCTTTTTTAGTTAGCTTTTCTTCTTTTTATATTGAATGCCAATTGGATTTAAACCAAAGCCAGCACTCTTAATTTTATTACGCGCATTTTTAAGCTTACGGCGATCAGAGAACGGTCCCATTTTCAGTCGATATTTGCCATTCTTATTCTCAACCGTCGTTTCATGACCTTTTAATGCGAGCTTCGCTCTTAAGGCGTCCGCAGCAGATTTGCTTGATAATGTCGCAATTTGCATGATGTAAAAGTATTCTTGACGTTGACGCGCGGTTTGTTCAACTGAGAAATCATCGGGCAACACGCGATCTCTAGTCCCTTCTAGTAAATCGTAAAATTCAAAGTTTTTTTCAGTTCTGACCGGTGCTGATTGCTGATCATTGTTCGACTGTTCTGTATTCGCGCTATTTGACCAATTATAATTTTTAAGCCCTTGCCCCAAGCTTCCATAATTAAAAAAATAGCCTGCGGCTATCGCACCAATCACCGCACCAGAAACCAACACAATCAATAGCAACCCCCAAGGGAGACTGCTGCGCGTTTTTTTCTTTTGACGTTTGTTTGGCGTTTTACGAGCCGTTTGTCTTGCTTGTGCCATATTACATCTCGCCTATCTGTCTCAGACTACATTCTTTCTGGCGCACTCACACCCAACAAAGACAAACCATTATGCAGTACTTGTCGAGTCGCTGTCAGCAAGGCCATACGCTGATCTCTCAACGCCTCTTCACTATCTAGGAATTTACAGGCGTTATAGTAACTATGCAGCGCATTCGCAACATCTCGCAAATAATACGTGATCTGATGAGGCTCATAGGCTCGTGCAGCTGACTGAACCACTTCAGGAAATTTAGCCAATACTGTCAGCAGTGTTTCTTCTGTATCGGAATTAAGCCCAGAATAATCACTCACGGCATTGATGGCAATCTTACGCTCTTGCGCTGTCGAAAATACACGGCAAATGCGCGCATGAGCATATTGCACATAGTAAACGGGGTTGTCATTGCTTTGAGACTTGGCCAAATCCAAGTCAAAATCCATATGCTGCTCCGGCTTACGCTGAACATAGTAAAAACGTGCCGCATCGTTACCTACTTCGTCACGCAATTCAGCGAGTTTCACAAACTCGCCACTGCGTGTCGACATGGAAACCTTTTCACCGCCACGATACAAAATGGCAAATTGCACTAGCAATACTTTGAGTCGTCCTGGGTTTTCATTCAACGCTTGCAACGCGGCTTTAACACGAGGAACATAACCATGATGATCAGCACCCCAAATATCAATACAGGTATCAAAGCCTCGATTAAACTTATTTAAGTGGTAAGCAATATCTGACGCAAAATACGTGGGTGCCCCATTGTCACGCAAAACCACACGATCTTTCTCATCGCCAAATTCGGTGGACTTAAACCACCATGCGCCTTTTTCCTCGTAGAGATAACCCGTTGACTTGAGCTTTTCTATCGCCTCAAGCACTTGGTTTGAATTCGCATCTGAACTGCCAAATAGTGAGCGCTCAGAAAACCATTCATCATAATTCACACTAAAACCAGCTAAGTCCGTACGAATATCGTCGATAATTAGTTGCAAGGCGAGTTGAAAAAAGTCCTCGTAAACCGCTTCGCCCAGCGTTGATTTAGCCAAGGCTATCGTGGCATCCAAGGCTTCTTCCGATTCTTTGCCCGCGGTAACCGCGTCAATATCGGCATTTGAAATAATATGAGTATCGCCGAACTTTTCGAACTGCGATGACCCCATATCAGTAACATAATCTCCTTGATAACAATTTTCAGGGAAATGAATATCAACACCTGCTTGTTGCAAATAGCGTAACCAAACAGAAGTGGCCAGAATATCCATCTGACGACCTGCATCATTCACATAGTATTCTTTGTGGACATCATATCCTGCGGCCGTTAATAAACGGCCAAGCGCATCACCGTATGCCGCACCACGACCATGCCCAACATGCAATGGCCCCGTAGGGTTTGCTGAAACAAACTCAAGTAATACACGATGTTGTTGACTACCCTGTTCTGCAAGTCCATAACGCTCATTCGATTGTTTAATCGCATCAATGACAGCAAATTTTGCATCATCAGCAACAAACATATTAATGAAACCAGGCCCCGCAATATCGACTTTTTGAATCAAATCAGAACTGGGCAGAGCATCAACAATTTTTTGAGCCAATGCTCGTGGGTTCATTTTCGCTGCTTTTGCCAACATCAAAGCAACATTCGTCGCAAAATCTCCATGCTCTTTTTGCTTGGTGCGATCAAAAATTAGCGTCACTGCTTGCTCAGTGTCAATAATGCCGTCTGATTTTAGCTGATCAATAGCTTGCTCAAATAGGTGTTGTAAATCTTGCTTCACGGTCGTGTGGCTCTGGTTTCGAATTCAATAGAGGCGAATTTTAACGTTATTATGCCAAGAAGAGTAGGCAGATTAATCGTTAATGGTTGCTTATTTAATCAAGATTTTAATATAAATCAATGGGATCAACATCTAAGGACCAACGCACATTATTCTGTTGCTTACTACCAGCAATGCAGCTAATCAATTGATGCTGATATTGATGCAATGCTTGTCGTGACGCTGACTGCAATAAAAGCTGAGCTCGGTAACGACCTGCTCTTTTTTCCATCGGCGCTGGCACAGCTTCAGAAACAAACACACCATCAGGTAATTCAACCTGTTGTCGACACCAACGTAAAAACTCTAAACCTTGTTTGGCATACGTCGATTCAGCGCGCAACAATGACAGATATCCTATTGGCGGATAGCTTAACATCCCGCGCATTTCAATTTCACGCTCCGCAAACCCCCTATAATCTTGCGCTAGCAATAGCTCAAAGAACGGATGCTCGGGAAACTGAGTTTGAATATAAACTTCGCCATGTTGGTGCCTGCCAGCGCGACCACTAATTTGCAAAAGCTGTTGATATAGTTTTTCTGGACCACGAAAATCCAGGGCAAATAAACCTTGATCTGCATCTAAAACACCGACTAACGTGACATTGGGAAAATCATGCCCTTTCGTCAACATTTGTGTCCCTAAAATAATATCAACCTCATTATTACGTATGCGACGTAACTCTTTTTCGAGCGCTGATTTGGTCGTAATCACATCACGGTCTAGTCTTGACACGACGGCATGCGGAAACAGTTTGTGTAATGCTTCTTCACTGCGCTGAGTACCCATGCCTAAAGGCATCACCGTAGGCTGCTTACAGTCGCCACAGACAAGAAGCCCCGCATTCTTATCAAGACCATTGTGGCTGCTTTGATAGCCACAATGATGACACCTGACAAACTCAATGACACCCCGACTTGGACTAAGGTGAGCCGTGACTCTCGCATCACAACGGGGGCAACTCGCTATCCAAGCACATTCTGTACAGTAAAGTGTCGGTGAATAACCACGGCGATTGATAAACAAAATACTTTGTTGTTTTGCATCAAGGCGTTTCTTTATCTGTCGAATCAAACTAGGTGATAACCCATCAACAAGTTTTTCAGCAGGGTCGCTCGTATCGACTAAATGCATATCTGGCAAACTCGCACCCGTTGCACGATCTGGCAAGCTTGCAAGTGTAAACTTTCCTAACGCCGCATTATGCAACGCTTCAAATGAAGGCGTTGCAGACCCCATCACAA
This sequence comes from Arenicella sp., assembly GCA_050633585.1. Classification (GTDB taxonomy): domain Bacteria; phylum Pseudomonadota; class Gammaproteobacteria; order Arenicellales; family Arenicellaceae; genus CALKZN01. The sequence goes on along the minus strand of JBOEGT010000094.1, from coordinate 9,366 downwards.
TAGGGATGTTATGCTGTTTAGCTCGCATAATCGCAACATCACGCGCATGATAACGCACACCATCTTGTTGTTTGAATGATGCATCGTGCTCTTCATCAACAATAATGACTTGTAAATCTTTAAACGCTGTAAACACAGAAGCCCGTGTTCCTAAAACAATATCTACTTTACCTTCACGTGCGGACCACCATGCTTTGTGTCGCTGCGAATCATTTAACGCAGAATGAATCACCGCCACTGATTTATTCAACCGCTGACGAACGCGATCAACAAACTGCGGCGTTAACGAAATTTCAGGAACCAATAGCAAGGCTTGATGCCCAGACTGTTTAAGCAATTTCTCAACAATACTCAAATAGACTTCTGTCTTACCACTCCCTGTCACACCATGAATTAAGTGAGTCGCAAATTGCTGCGCATCAATTGCATTAACAATGTCATGTTGCCCTGTAGTTAAACGGAGCTTTTTCTCAGAGTATTGAGATGCATACTCGTCAAAGCTGATTTCTTCAACCGCTTCGACCCATTGCTTTTCATGAAGGGTTTTCATGGTTGAACGCCACTGTTTGAAGTGTCGATTTAATGTTTCACTATTTGCTTGAGAGTGCGCTTGTAAATATTCTAATAAAGCGCGTTGAGCCTTGGCACGACCCAGTCCTTCGGCGTTAACGTTGGCTCCATGATCATTTAATTTCCAAACTACCTCTCCCGATGGCTCTATCATTTCACCTTTACGAAGTTTGACGGGCAAAATAAGCTCATACACCATACCAATGGGTACTAAATAATAACTCGCTATCCATTTCGCTAACGCAATCAATTCAACGGGTAAAAAGGAGGCGTCTAGTGTCCTTGAGACCGTTTTAATTTTCTTTGCATCAATGCTCAAATCAGCGCTCGATAGCTGTTCAACAACAATCGCGACTAAATAACGCTTACCAAACGGCACTTCGACACGCGCACCAATCTCAGGCATAGCATCAATTTGATAGTCAAAAAGGCGATACAAAGGAACAGGCACCGCCACCCGAACAAAACATTGAGGCTGTTTCATTTCAATTTATTATGTTTTTTTACATTTGATGCCATGCGCTGGATTATGACACACACAACCTAAGTAATCGCTGCCCGAATAAGCTGTGGATAACTTTGTGAATAACTTTCAACACCTCAATAAAAAGCATTTAACCCTTTTTATTACCAAAATAAAGAAAATTACAAACTTTCCAAATAATTAATATAAATCAATCACTTAAAAGTCAATCTTAGCGTTACACCCCATTTTTCATTAATTTTTGTTTAAATTTTGACATAAAAGCATGACTCTCGCTCTTGTGTATAAGTAAATACTAATTCTATGGACATCGGAAATTTAATATCAACAACTTATATAACAAACATCCATTAAAACGCTAAATATTGAGACTAGACAGCGGTATTTTTCATTTAAATGACATGATCAATCACTATTATTCTGAACTTTTTAACAGTGTCGATTTCACTTGAGTTGGTACTGATTAAAAATGTTGTTACAATCGCGCGTCATTACTTAAATTTCAGATTTGAACTACCCCGAGGATCGCTGAAAATGAGCGCGCAAAATTTAACCGAACATGGCCTTAAAAATCTTAAAAAAGTGAATTGGTGTCTCGATACCGAAGAACTTTATTCTCACGTCATAGATCGTAACGAAGGCACATTGTCAAAATACGAATCTTTAGTGGTAACAACTGGCGATAAAACTGGCCGCTCAGCAAACGATAAATTTACTGTCCAAGACGGAACAACTGAGGACATGTGGTGGGGGAAAATCAACGTACCATTCGACAGTGATAAATTTGAAACGCTTCATAATAAAGTCATTAACTACCTCGACGGCAAAGAAGTCTACGTTCAGAACTGCTACGCAGGTGCCGACAAAAAGAATCGCTTAGCGGTTCGTATTATTAATGAATTAGCTTGGCATAGCATTTTCGCCAGAAACATGTTCATTCCAGCCACAGCAGCCGAACTCATTGAACACAACCCAGAATTTACCGTGATCAACGTTCCGGGTTGCCTTGCTGACCCAGAAGTTGATGGCACAAACTCAGGCACTTTCGTCATTGCAGACATGACACGTAAATTGATTTTGATTGGTGGCACTCAATACGCTGGTGAAACCAAGAAATCAATCTTCTGTGTGATGAATTACTTATTGCCAAAGCGTGGCATCATGCCAATGCATAGCTCAGCTAATATCGGATCAAACGGCGAAAGTGCTGTTTTCTTTGGCTTGAGCGGAACGGGAAAAACAACTTTATCAGCCGATGCCTCTCGCACACTCATTGGTGATGATGAGCATGGTTGGAGTGATGAAGGCCTATTCAATTTTGAAGGTGGCTGCTATGCAAAAGCGATTAACTTATCAGCTGAAGCGGAGCCTGAAATTTTTGCGACCACTCAAAACCGCGGCACTATCTTAGAAAATGTTATCATGACTGAAGATGGCGATTTTGACTTCTTCGATAACAGTTTGGCGGAAAACACCCGTGTGTCTTACCCCATTTCTCAAATCCCCAATGCAAGCGAAACGGGCGTCGGTGGCCATCCTAAAAACGTTATCTTCCTAACCTGTGATGCGTTTGGTGTTTTGCCTCCCGTGGCAAAGCTTACGGCTGATCAAGCCATGTATCACTTCATCAATGGTTACACGGCAAAAGTAGCTGGGACTGAGCTGGGCGTGACAGAACCAACGCCTAACTTCTCTCCTTGTTATGGCGGCCCTTTCATGCCATTACACCCAAGCAAATATGCGGAACTGCTAGGTGAAAAAATTGCCAAGCACGATGTGGATGTTTGGATGGTCAACACAGGTTGGACTGGTGGTGTGTATGGCGTGGGTAAGCGCATGTCCATTAAACACACTCGCGCCATGGTTAATGCCATCCTTGATGGTGAATTAGCGAACGTTGATACAAGTGTGCATTCAGTATTCCAAGTAGCCGTTCCAACGTCTTGCCCTAATGTGCCAGCCGAGGTGCTCGACCCTCGCAACACATGGGAAGATAAAGATGCATACGATGCTAAAGCAAATATGCTTGCTGAAAAGTTTGCTGAAAACTTTGAGCAATATGCTGACGGTTGTTCTGAAAACATTTGTAATGCTGGACCTAAGGTTGCATAACAAATACTCTTCCTTACCAACAAGAAAAAGGCGGTCTTTATGACCGCCTTTTTTATCGCTACAATCCTCTCATGAAAATTTTCGCACTCATTATTTTGCTGTTGCTTATCTTTTACTTTAGTGCGTATAAAGCACGCCCAGCAAAAGATAAAAATGGGCAACATATCAACCCTCCCAAACACGGCTATTCCAACGAAAAAGGTCGATTAATCATCGGCACGTATAACGTACAAAGCGGCAAGGATAACAATGGCAAACGTGATATAAGACGTAGCGCTGACGTCATTAAAGCAGCCGATATTGTTGGCATCCAAGAGGTCTATGCAAAGACATGGCTTGGCAGCAAAAATCAGGCTCAAGCACTTGCTGAGCACAGTGGTTTCGGTTGGTTGTTCGCCGCCACAAGAAAACGCTGGTTTCGTGAACATCGAGGCAATGCATTCTTAAGCCGCCTTCCGGTCAGCAAATGGTCAATTGAAATGCTACCTGATGCAACAGGCAAACAATATCGCAATTTAGTGACGGCAATAACAAATTTTCATGGTCAAGAAGTAGCCGTGTTAGTCACACATCTACACACCAAAAAAGGAAGAGAAGAGCAACTCGCTTTTGTCCTTGAAAAGTTCAAAAGCTATGATCGAGCAATTCTAATGGGGGACATGAACACCCCATCAGATAACGCCATGATTCAAGCATTGTTGCAAGATTCTCATTATACCGATGCGATATCCACAGCCGCTATTGAAGACCCATCACATCAGCGCATCGATTGGATATTAACAAAAGGCTTCACCATTGAAGCAGGCCAGTTCGAGCCCATTGGCGTTTCAGATCACCCCTATTACCAAGTTGAACTTTCTTTAGACGCTCAATAAATCGCCTTGAAATATTACTCAAATTCCCAGAATTTTAACTTTCGTTAACACCCTGAAACTTGAATAGTCAGGCTGAAATCGCTACGGTGTGCACTCTTAATAATAATCATGTAGTAAAAAAGAGGAAAACATCATGCTTAAAGAGTTTAAGGAATTTGCACTAAAAGGTAACTTTTTCGATATGGCCGTCGGCATCGTGATTGGCGCATCATTTAGTACCATTGTAAAGTCACTCGTCGATGACATCATCATGCCAATTGTTGGTTTTTTTAGTGGTGGCATTGATTTCAAAGAAAAATTCATCAATCTGAGCGATGGTGAGTTTGAAACACTGGTCGCCGCCAAAGAAGCCGGCGCTGCGGTCATTACTTATGGTAACTTTATTAGCGCGATTATTACGTTTGTGATTGTCGCATTTGTATTGTTCTTGATTGTTAAGGGCATGAACAAAGCCATGGATACCATGAAAGAAGAGGAAGAAGCGGCACCTTCTGAGCCATCTGATGAAGTGAAACTATTAACTGAAATTCGCGACTCTTTATCGAAATAATACAGTACACATAGCCGTAAACGGCTACACTAATGCCGAGTCTCTTTAGTCAAAGAGGCTCGGTTTTTTTTGGCCTTCTCGAAGAGGCCAAAACCGACTCTCTCAACGAACAGGCATTTATAGGCTCTTCTATGTCACCTAATCGACAACCTCTGAGCATTGCGGCTATCTCTCTTGGCGTTTTTACCGTATTCCTGTGGGGTTTATGGCCTGTCTTATCACGATTTTCTATCCTTCAAGCCTTTAGCTCAAATGATATTGTAGCGCTTCGATTTTGGGTGGCGGGATTAGTATTGCTGCCCTATCTAATTAAAAAAGGCTGGGGAGGACTCAGCCCATGGATGATTTTTTTCGTCGCATGCACTGGCGGCATGCTGTATGTTTATCTCGCACTCACTGGTTTAGTTTATGCCCCTGCTGGGCACGCTGGCATGATCATTCCAAGCACCATGATGGTCACAGCCCTGATGGGGAGTTGGTGTGTGTTTGGTGACAAACCTACCTCACAAAAAATGCTGGGCGTTGTCATTATCATCATCGGAATTTTTATCACACACTACCTAGGCGGTGATCATGTTGTGGGCAAAAACGCTTGGGTTGGGCATTTCTTGTTTGCTGCCGCGGGGTTTTGCTGGGGCAGTTTTACCGTCGCGGCTAGAAAAGCGAATATAGAGGCTCTGCATATGACCGCCATTATTTCAGTCACCTCAATGATGGTGTTCACACCAATATATTTTGTATTTGGAGAGCCTCAAATCTGGAAAGCTACTGTTAATGACATTGTCTTACAAGGCCTGTTTCAGGGGGTCATCATTTCTATTTTAGCGTTATATACCTATACCAAAACTATTGAACTAATGGGGCCGAGCAGAGCCGCCTTGTTTGGCGCCTTAGTGCCTGGGTTTGCCGCCTTGATTGCCTATCCTGTCTTAGGTGAAATACCAAGATATGTCGATCTCGTAGGCCTCATGCTAGTCACCCTCGGTATGGTAGTGACACTGAAGGCGAGATAAACCATTAATTTGAACGCTTGATTTCTTGAATGCCTTCTATGCTTAATGGCAATTGATCAGTGCGCGCTTTTTCGGCCACTTTAGGTAAAGTAGGTTGTAATTTTTGGATCACTTTTTCGGCAGTTGCTCTATAGCCTGTCAACTTTCCCCCAAAGATAGATAATACCGTTGGAGATCGCTCATTATCGACGGGCATTTGTGTTTCACGTGAACGTCTAAATGCTGCGCCAGTCGCCGCTGGCAAAACCCGTAAACCTGCCCATCGATCCACAACAGTGTCATCGCGCCTAGGAAAATACTCACGATAAACATCCAGCAAATAGTCAACCGCTTCATCACGTGAATGCACCTGATGCGGGTCATCGTCATAAGTGAACTCCGTCGTGCCGACCAAAGTACGCCCTTGCCAAGGCATCGCAAACACCGCACGCTTATCTTTTGGAACCTCCATGTAGTAACAACCTTGACGTAGCTCACCAGGCAACTCAATATGCGTGCCCTGCACCTTATCCACGGCAAAGTTTGGCAACCCACCCGCCACATTGGCTAACAATTCGTTGGCCCATGGCCCTGCCGCATTGACCAATGTTCGCGTCTTAAAACTCTGCGTTTGTTGATTGTGTGAGTATTCAACCTGCAAACCGCCATCAACACGCTCTGCCCGTTCGAATCGCGCAGGACAAAGAAAATCTGCACCAAGATCAATGGCCGAATTCATCACCGCTTGCGTTAGTTTTGCATCGTCGGTTTGCGCGTCAGTATATTGCAACACCGATTCTAAGCCATTACGTTCCAAACCATCTAAGTCATTCCAATCTGAAGAGGGAATCCGATGAAAATGCGTATGTTTATTCCCGCCCGCCAGCGCTGAATACGCTAACAAGCCCAAGCCAATAAACCAAGGACGCCGACTCGTCGATTCATACACAGGAATATAAAATTTCTGCCGTTTCACTAACTCTGGGGCTAGCTTTATCAACAGCTCTCGTTCTTTCAGGCTTTCTCTCACTAAGCCAAATTCAAAGTTTTCTAAGTAACGTAATCCGCCATGAATGAGCTTACTTGACCAACGCGAGGTACCATAGGCTAAATGCTTTTGTTCTAATAAAACAGTCCGATACCCTGCTGCTGCGGCCGCTTGAGCGACACCCACGCCATGTATCCCACCACCAATGACTGCCACATCATAGTCAATCGTCGTGACTCCAGTACCTATATTAGCCATGTTGATATCTCTCTTTATTGTGCTGCTTTAAAATGTCCGCCACTTCATTGGTTTCAATAAAGGTTAAGCCCTTATCTATCCACTGAGGCATTTCCTCAACCTTGTCAACATTATAATTTGCCCAGTGCCACGGTTTTTGTGGTGAACCTTGCCACCAGTCTTGCGGGTTTTCAGGCATGATCTTTTTACTCGTGAACATAAAATCAGGCTGCATACGCTCAGCTCGCTGCCTTACATCATCGGACCATTCAGGAATCACCCAACCATTTCGAAGGTGATACACCTCTTTGGCATATTCCACAATATAAGGATCAAACGAAATAATAATGCACTGCTTTGACACCTTCTTGATAGATTCAAACACAGCCTTCATCGTTGCTTGAATCCCAAATGACGCCAAGCTATGTTGTTTGATCTCCACAAATAAGTGCACATCCGTATGGTTTTTTAACCATGCACTCAATTGCTTGAGCGTACAGAAAGGGTTGCCAATATATTCTGTGCCAAACTTTTCTGGATAGTGCGCACTATATTTTTTGAGCTTTTTAGCCTTAATATGGCGAATATCAACATCCACACTTGCCATGCGTAACAAGCTTTCATCGTGGTGAACAATTGGCTTTAAATCTTTGGTGAGCTGAATATCACACTCCATCCAACGTGCGCCGTGCGCATACGCTGCTTGATAAGCGAGCAAGGTGTTTTCAGGAAACCTCCCTGAATAACCCCGATGCGCCACTATCTTGACTGACGCGTTCACTTGATCTGCTTGAGTTGCCTGTTTAGCCATCATTTTTTTCCTCTTCCGACGAATGACGTAGCCACCAATCACTGATAATTTTTGATGCGGTCGGTTCGACTAAATAGCCATAAGAACTATGAAAGTTATAACCCTCTAAATTGCGATACCAATTAAACACCTGACTTTTATGGTCAATAATATCATCGATCAAGCCTGCTTTTTTCATCAAACCAAAGTCGTTCGCTAATTGCGTATCCACAGAGACTAAATCCCCTTTTGCCGACACGTTATGCCACGTCTGTATATTCGCCGGCAACTTCTCTGGATCAGAGCGACTAAAGCCCAACAATCGTTCTTGGGTGTACTTTAAGCCCAAAGGGCTGCCCAACGTCAAAAACACATCAACGAGTTTTTCATTCGGCCTACGGCGTTGCAACTCAAACAAGGTATCAAAGGCAATGATTGACCCCATGCTATGACCCACCACTAAAATTTTGCAGTGCTTAGTGCAATCTAAAATGCTCTCGGCCAGTGTTCGCCTCACCTTGTCGGCAATGCCTTCAACATTGTCAAAATAGCGATCGGTATCATGCATCATGGCTTTCACATGGTCATCGGCCAACCAATCAATCAACCACGGGAATTGGTCGCCTATTTGATAGATCATCCGTGATATGGCAATTTTCCACGTTTGAGCAAATATTTTATCTTTTGCTGTTGCTCGATTTTTTCGGCAGACGTCATCTAAGCTATTGAGCAAGGGCGAAAAATCAAGATGCTGCTGATAAAAGTCATGATTCCACGCACACAGTTCAAACGCATTTTGTTCTAGAATTTCTTCCGCAACCTGCGGTGAATGGCGCGAAACACCTTCCAACAAACAACGGCGAAGGTAATGAATGTGTTTTTGCGGGTCTGGCTTAGGATTTTTGCCCGGAACAAACAGTATTTTTTTTCTCATCTTTTACAGTGACCGCTGGTTTATAATGATCCTTACCTGTCGAAATAATAACACCTCTCACAATCGAATCTCCAACCCAACCCTGACAAAAAGAGCCAAAGACACAATGGTTAACACTGATATCACTGACTATCACCAATTAAGTCCAGAAACCATTTTAAACGCGGTCGAAAGTGTTGGACTTCTATGTGATGGCCGCCTACAAGCACTCAACAGTTTCGAAAACCGTGTCTATTTAGTTGGCCTAGAGGATCAATCAGAAATCGTGGCCAAATTTTATCGCCCTCAACGCTGGTCAGACGAGCAGATTTTAGAAGAACATGCATTCTGTCAGGAGCTTCACGAGAACGAAATCCCCGTTGTTGGACCCACCCCCTTTTCACAGCAAACACTGTTATCGTTTAACGGTTTTCGTTTTGCTATTTTCCCCAAACGTGGCGGCCGCGCCATGGACCTTGAAAACTTCGATGTGCTAGAACACATGGGACGATTTTTAGGTCGAATTCATCAAACAGGCAAGACCAAGCCATTCACGCATCGTCCGTCACTCACCATTGATAGCTATGGCGTCCAAGCCAGAGACTATTTACTGAACAACCACTTCATTCCACCCGAATTAGAAGTCGCCTATGACACCTTAAGCCAAGATTTATTAACACAAATTCAGCAGTCTTACGAACAAGCCGGCGAGATTCAATTGATCCGCACCCACACTGATTTTCACCCCGGTAACGTGCTTTGGACCGATGACACACCTCACATCGTTGATTTAGATGATTGTCGTATGTCACCCGCCTGCCAAGACATTTGGATGATGCTCAGCGGTGAACGTGC
>JBOEGT010000093.1:0-1776 GCA_050633585.1 Arenicella sp. | reverse complement strand
GTCACAAACGATTGAACTGGGACATCGTTGTTTTGGCATAAATGTCTAAAGTCAGCAGACGTAATACTATTGCTAGCATAACGTTGGTTTGCATTGATTTTGATCACTGGGCCTTTATTGATGATGGGGCTATGCTCAGCATCATGTTTGTCCCTGAAGTTAGGGTGCAATGCATGGGCGTTATCGACCGATATTAAGCGTGATTGTTGAATGGTTTGGAGCATTTTGTCGCCAAACCACTGTTCAAGCACAGAACCTAAAAATGGCCCTTGAGCGCCACAGGCTGATGATGAGCCCACTTCCTCATGGTCAGTGCTAACAAAAACACTGTGGTGCTCGTCATTCGAATCAATAAGAGCTTGTAAGCCAATATACGTACTCAGAAGGTTATCTAATCTAGCGCTAGCGATAAACTCATCGTGCAGGCCGATGACTGCAGGAGCTTGAGTGTCATAGCAGCTGAGCTCGTAATCTAAAATATCTGCGACATCGCTTGTGTTGCACTGACTGATTAATAAGCGCTTAAAACTGTCTTCATTATCCAGAACGTCAGACGTTGATAGTAATAGAGGCAAATGGTTTTGAGCGTTAATCGTTTTGTTTTTGTTGGCATCGCGGTCTAAATGAATCGCAAGGCTTGGGATGCTAGCAATAGCTTTTTCGAAGTTAATGAGTTCTTCAAAGCGTTTTCCTGAACTAGTGAGCCCGCTAACACGTCCAGCAATAGATAGGTCACGATCAAACCATGGCCCTAATAATGCACCGCCGTAAACCTCCACACCTAGCTGGAAGTATTCTGATCGAATATCGGCATTTGGTTTAACTTTTAGGCAAGGGCTGTCCGTATGTGCGCCAATAATATGTAGCGCATCATGTGTTTTTTTGCCTAGTTTGAAGGCAATGATGGATGAGTCATTTCGTGTCACATAATAGCGACCTTGTGGGTTGAGTTGCCATTTTTCAGTATCGTACAAGCGTTGGTAGCCTGCCTGCTCTAATAGGGTGATGGAGGTTTGAACGACGTGGAAGGGTGTGACACCTGATTTCAAAAAATCACACAAAGATGCAGGGTTGAATTGGCTCATTATGTTTTATTTTATAACCTGTTTATTAGACATGGTGGTACTAAGAGTGCGTATAATCGGCTTAGTTTAACACTACATAAATCAAAGATGCTCTATTCCCTGTTACTGATTATTGCCTTAATTGTGGTTTTTCGCCTGTATTCGGTAAAATCCAAAGGTTTGTCACCAGAAGAAAAGAAAAAACAGTTCAGAATGTGGCTATTGATAGCAGCAGCGATTGGTGTTGCGGTTCTCGCATTTTCTAAAGGAAATGTGATTGCCGGAGCCTTGGCTTCTTTAGTCGCCTTGTTTTCACGCATCAGACCATTTTTACGTTATGCCCCTCTATTGAGTGGTTTGTTTGCCAAAAACACACAGTCTAAAAGTGAGACAGAATCAAATACTGTCGTTCAGGTGAATATGGATAAGGAGCAAGCAGCCAGCATCTTAGGTGTGAATATTGATGCCAGTGAAGAAGAAATTATTGCAGCACACAAACGCTTGATCCAAAAAGTACATCCAGACAAAGGCGGTTCAGATGCGTTGGCCATACAAATTAATGAAGCAAAGAAAGTTCTTATAAATCGTTAAAGAAACAAAGTAAGCAACGTAAAAATCGCTGCTTACTTTTTTCGATAACGTTACTTGCTACAGGTGCCGCCTTTCGCTAATGCGAGTTTTTTAATAGCTGCTTTTCCTTTTTCTTCATCAA
>JBOEGT010000092.1:0-3803 GCA_050633585.1 Arenicella sp. | reverse complement strand
TCATTCAAAAATCTAAGTTGTTAAAGTTGTACACACGGAGTTTAGTTGTATGTTGTCTAACAAGGTTGTTTTATTCGCATCGTCACTCGTTATCTTATCTGCAGTAGGCTTTGGCGCTTACCAGTTTGGCGTGAGCCAGAGTCAAGAAGATATTCAAAAACTTCAAAAAGAGAAAGAGAGTGCTGTCAAACAGCAAGCGGTTTCACCTGAGATAGCCTTGGAGCAGGACATGCGTAAAATGGAAGCACGCATTAAGTCGGTCAATGCGAGCTTGGAGCAGTTAGCCAAAAAGTCTGAAAAAATCAATAGTGATTTATCGGAGTTAGAGTCTCCAGATGACACGATTTTGGCACAAGTGCAGGCGCAAGTTGACGCGCTTCCGCGTTCCCCTGAGCAAAAGGCCGTGCCATTACCAGCGGAGAGTTCATCAGCAAAAGTATTGGCCCAGCCAAAGTCACCGAGCGGCATACCAAAACCTGTATTAGAAAACTATCAAAAGGAAACGGGTGTGAACCCCGCAGAAATTGAAGCCTTGATGCAACGAACGCAGTAGTTCTTGCATCGTACTGTTTGTAATAAACAGCGTATTTACCACACAAACCTTACACACTTACTTTCAAAGGAGCCAGAAATGGTCAATCTAAAATCATCACTATTGTCTGCGTCATTATCGATCAGTGCGGTTATGACAACGTTAATTTCAACACTTGTTTCAACGACAGCGTCAGCAACCGAAGTCAATCAAGCGACGATTGATGCGGTTAAGGAGAAGATTGTTGCTTCCTGTCCAGTGCGCTGGGAAGATCATTCTAAGAGTTTGGTGCTGCCAACGTTAGCGAGCGATGATATTTGGGAAAACGCGGATGATCGTAGTGCATTCGTGACCTATATCACGGATGTGTTAACTGAATTAGGTTCCAGTAATAGTGCCGATGATTTAGCTAATGATGTGAATACCGTTGCAGCGGAATGTGCAACACACCGAACGGCATTGTTGGACTTATTATTGGTCAAAGAGCCGAATGATTTGGTGCTAAGCATGCGTGCGATGAAGCGTAACTTAGATGAGTTAGCAGCCGCGGGCAGTGATGGCGCCTCAAGAGAGACGGCGGCAAAAGACTGCAAAGCGATTAAAACAGCATTTCCAGAGAGTGAAGATGGTGCGTATTGGATTGATGTGAATGGTGGTAGTTCGAATGATGCTATAGAGGTGTTCTGTGATATGACAACCGATGGTGGGGGATGGACTTTTGTGGCGTATGCTTCTGGCTCCGAAACAAATATTGCTGAAAATGGCTTTCATTCATTTTTTAATGAGGCTCATGGTCAATATGATGTAAATAGATTGGTTGCGGCTGAACATTTCAGCATAGGAGTACTGCCTGAGATAAACGACACTGAAATGATGGTAACAATAGGTAGTCCAGACCCTCTTAGTGCATATGAAAATAAACGATTTGTGCGTTTTCGATACAAACCTACAGCGCCGATGTTTAATTTTGGGCCAATTCCAGGTACTGACAGTTTTATGGAGCAATCCTATCAAATTAATAGTCCTGTTTTTAAACCAGGCTCTATAAGAGCGGTAAGTGCCAGTTCGCCATATACTTACTGGGGAGCTAACTCTGAGTATTATAGCTTGATGTTTTATGGAGGCAGTTCTAGAAAAGGGATTGCCATAGGTTCTGCTGTTTGGTACAGGGGTAATGAGCCAAGAAATGCGGTTGATGGTAGTCTGAATGCCTGGTTCTACGTACGCTAATTCGTAAGAGGGTATATTTATGAAACGGATAGCAAACTATCTAGCGAATGTTGTGGGGGCGGCAAGTCTTGTGGCTGCGATCACAAGCCAGGCACAATCCATCGATATTGACCAAGAGTTATCAGTGTTGGCAGCAAGCTGCCCAGTACAATGGGAACCCTTAGACAAACAGCTGAATGTTGGTGGTATTAACGATCAGCTTTGGCAAGATGAAGCGGACTACACTGCATGGAAAAGCTACTTTAGTGGATTGTCTGGTAATGAATCCATCACAGAAACAGAATTGGCGCGTGTGGGTAGTGATCGATTAACCATCGCATCCGATTGCGCGGCGCAACGCGTTAAAGTGATGTTGCTGTTAGGTGGTACTCCCTTAGGTGATGCGGCAGTGGCTGAAATTTCAAGTCAAACGACCAATTCGAATGACCCACAAGAAAGTACGATTGTATTAGGATCACGGGTGGATTACCCCGGCGCCTCATGTTTGCAAATCAAAGACCGCCATGCAGAAGCCGAGTCGGGCTACTATTGGGTCAAGTTTGGTATTGCTTCAACGGTTCATCATGTGTTTTGTGAAATGGAACATGCAGGTGGTGGCTGGATGTATTGGGGGTTTTTTGGCGGCAAAAGCTCACCTACGAACGTGTTTGGCCAAGAGTCAACGAGTTCAACAACGCAAGCATGCGAAGCGATCTACCCAGAACGAGTCATCGCGGCACGTTCATGTCGACATATCCAAGAGAATGGCGGATCAGTGGGTGATGGTGTCTATCAAATTGATATGGATGGCAATGGAGAAACCGAGCCCGTGTGGTGTGATATGACCACCGATGGTGGTGGTTGGACTTACTTAATGCATAAGAATACGGGTGTACTTAGTGATACGAATGGATCGGTGCAAAGTGCATACCTGTCAGGAAATGCGGGTTTAGCGAAAGCAACGGATACACAAGAATGGTTTAGCACATATAAAAAGTGTAATTCAAGTGATAACTGTAATGCCTTGTCAGAAATGCATTGGTCAAACCCAATTGGTGCGAACCAATTACGTTTATTCAGTGCGGTTTCAGGTAATGGCAATACACAAGTCAATGGCAATGTGGTTGTCTCTATTAAAGATGACAGCACGAACAGTTGTGAAACGCATGTAGAGCCGATCACGGAAATTCACAGTGTCACAGGCGATGTGTCAGTTCGTTCTGGTGCGAGTTATTACGGGGGGTGTGGCGGTGTTGCTAGATTGTCGCAAGTGTCGGTGAGAGAACCAGCGGGTCTTTGTGCAGCTGCGAGTAATGCGGATCCAGATACAGTGCATGCGCCAGTGATTGTTGAGAATACGATTAATGTGGATTATGACAAACATCGCCGCAAACCGGCTGATGAAACGGCTGTGCAGAGTTTGTTTGCGCTGAGTGAATTTGCGGATTCAGAGATGATTCTGTCATTGGATACGCCATCGATTCAGTCGGCGAAAGCACAAAACAAATATATTCGTTATCGCTATGCCGAAAATAATTCGGTTTTTAATAAAGGCCCACTGCCATGTACGGTCTCTGGTGGTTTTGAATACAGTAAAGATGATGAGAACTATCTGAATGGTAGTGTGTCTCACTGTACGGAGAATTATCTCTATATGGCTGGTGCGGGAGGTACTTTACCTCGTTTTTATGGAGGTTATGGCGTTTCCTGGGGTACTGACATGGGCGGGAATAATTCATGGTACCACCCCGCATGGATTTATGTGCGTTAAGTCATAACCAATTGTAGCTAAAGAAATACAGCCATTGAACAACACGACTTAACTCAGCCCCATCCAATAAGGGCTGAGTTGGATCAAACAAAAAATGAAAATCCTTCTGTGAAGGATAGAAAGATAGACAACTAGGAAGAACACGATGTTTACACTATTTGCAAGCCAAGAAAAGACTCACACGTTGAACGCATCTCGCTTAAAGAGAATATCTAGTAGGTTCTCTTCGCTGACGAGATTATGTGCAGCCATGGGTGTCAGTATGACCATGCTATCGATCGCTCAAGCGGG
>JBOEGT010000091.1:0-18633 GCA_050633585.1 Arenicella sp. | reverse complement strand
CAGTCGGCGCAGGCGTAGTAGCTAAAATTACTGCTTAATTCATTTAATAAATATATCTGACTATTAAACGAATAAAACGCTAGAAATTAAAGGTGGAGTGCTTTATAGTACGCCACCTTTTGCGCGTTTATAGCAAAAATTAAAGCTTAACTTTGCAGTTTTGATTTGATACAGGCCAGTAGCTCAATTGGCAGAGCGACGGTCTCCAAAACCGTAGGTTGTGGGTTCGATTCCCTCCTGGCCTGCCAGTATCAAATAAGCGGTAGTTGAGTGAAATGACAGGTCGTTTTCGGCTTTAATTGAGTTCTATTAACAAATTGGTTGTAGTAAATGCTTGATAAAATAAAAGTTTCAGTAGCTGCATTGTTAGTGCTTGCTGGTGTGGTTGGTTACTATCAACTACCTAGCCTAATGGGCGAAAATGTATCTGCATTGTTGCGGTTTGCTGTTATTGCTGTTGCCTTAATCGCTGCTGCCATTACGTTTTTCACTTCAGAGACAGGAAATACGACACGTATTTTTGGGAAAGGCGCGATGATCGAACTCAAAAAAATGATTTGGCCAACCAAGCAAGAAACAATTCAAGGCACTATTATGGTAGTGATTCTTGTGATTATTTTTTCTTTGTTTCTTTGGTTGATTGATACGATCTCTTTTAAAGCGATTTATGATTTTATCTTGGCTGTATAAACAGTGAATAGATAATTGAATAAGTTGAAAGAATAAATTACGAGAAGAAACGCGTTATGGCAAAACAATGGTATGTATTACAAGCGTACTCTAACTATGAAAAAAGAGTTAAAGAGTCGCTAGAGGAGCATATTGAACGCTTAGGCATGCAAGAATACTTTGGTGAAATCTTGGTGCCTACCGAAGAAGTTGTAGAGATGCGTGCTGGCGTTAAACGTACTAGTGAGCGCCGCTTTCTTCCGGGCTATGTGTTAATTCAAATGGAATTAAATGATGACTCTTGGCATTTAGTCAAAAGCGTTCCAAGAGTTTCTGGCTTTGTTGGCGGTACGAGTGATCGTCCAGCGCCAATTTCAGATAAAGAAGCTGAAGTCATCTTGCAACAAGTCAAAGTGGGTGCAGAGCAGCCACGTCACAAATTTTCTTTTCAACCTGGCGAATTGGTACGAGTTATCGATGGTCCATTTGCTGATTTTAATGGCACGGTTGAAGACGTGAATTATGAGAAATCGAAGCTTCGTGTTGCGGTTTCTATTTTTGGTAGGTCGACACCTGTAGAGCTTGATTTTGGTCAAGTTGAAAAAGGTTAAGTCTACTGTTATTAGAATTTATTTTAACTACACAGACGGGGAGCTTCAGCTGTTTCAGCTAAGCGTTTGAACCCGAAGAGGTATAAACTATGGCTAAAAAAGTCGATGCGTTAATTAAGCTGCAAGTTCCTGCAGGCGGCGCAAACCCAAGTCCACCAGTTGGTCCTGCATTAGGTCAGCACGGTGTTAACATTATGGAGTTCTGTAAAGCATTTAATGCGGCAACTCAAGAAATGGAAAAAAACCTTCCAGTTCCGGTTGTCATCACTGTCTATAATGACAAAAGCTTTACATACATCATGAAAACTCCGCCTGCTTCAATTTTGTTGAAGAAGGCGGCAGGTATTCAGAAAGGTTCAGGTGTTCCTCATACTGATAAAGTGGGTAAGGTAACACGCGCGCAACTAGAAGATATTGCGAAAACTAAAATGGCTGATTTGAATGCGTATGATCTTGATCAAGCGGTGAAAATTATTGCTGGTAGTGCTCGTAGTATGGGTCTTGAAACGGAGGATGTGTAAATGTCTAAACGTATGAAAGCTGTTGCTGAAAAAGTTGAAGCTGAAAAATTATATAGCGTTGAAGAAGCACTTGTGTTGGCTAAAGACACGGCTTCTGCAAAGTTTGACGAAGCGGTTGATGTGGCGATTAATCTTGGTATTGATGCGAAAAAATCTGACCAAGCAGTCCGTGCAGCCACTGTACTTCCAAAAGGCACAGGAAAAACAGTTCGTGTAGCTGTCTTTGCTGAAGGCGAAAAAGCCGAAGCAGCGAAAGCGGCTGGCGCTGACGTTGTCGGTCTTGATGACCTTGCTGAAGAAGTGAAAAAAGGCAATATTGACTTTGATGTTGTTATCGCTAGTCCTGACACAATGCGTGTTGTTGGGCAGCTTGGCCAAATTTTGGGTCCAAAAGGTCTTATGCCTAACCCAAAAACTGGCACAGTTTCTCCTGATGTAGCTAAAGCGGTTGAAAATGCTAAAGCGGGTCAGGTGCAATTCCGTGTTGATAAAGCAGGCATTATCCATTGTTCAATTGGTAAAGCTTCTTTTTCAGCAGAAGATTTGCAAGAAAATTTTACTGCTCTTTTAGCAGCGTTGCATAAAGCAAAGCCTGCTACAGCAAAAGGTCAGTATTTTAAACGTGTTTCTGTATCCACAACCATGGGTCCAGGGATTCGCGTCGATCGTGCAGCTCTTCCACAATTCTAATTAGAATTGTAAAGAGATAATCGATCGATATTGGTGCTTAGCGGTTTATTTCTTTTTTAATAAAGGCATAAATCGTTAAGTTGTCTTAGACCGTAGGCGTGTTGATCTTTTTGAAGTAAAGCACTTAATCTTTGAAAACCTACGTAGATGGTTACCCAAGAGAGAAAACATATGAAAGATACTAATCGACATAAAAATTCGACCTTAGGTGCCAAAACTGGAGGTAGCTCTTATGAGCCTAAATCTTGAACAAAAGAAGCAGGTCGTTAAGAACGTCTCCGCTGTGATGCAAGACTCACAAGCAGTAATCGTTGCGGAATACCGTGGCATGACCGTTGAGGAAATGTCTGGTTTTCGTCGCGCTGCGCATGAAAATAATGTGGTTATTCAAGTTGTGAAGAACTCTTTATTGAAGCGTGCTGCTGAAGAAACTGCATTCGAATGCTTACATGATAGTTTTGTTGGCCCTTTAGTGTTTGCGGCGTCGGAAGATCCGGTAGCTGTGGCTAAAGTGGTTGATCAGTTTCAAGGCCAAGTTGATGCTTTAAATATTAAAGCGGGCGCTATGGGCGGAAACTTACTATCTGCAAGTGAAATCACTGCGTTGGCTAAGTTGCCGAGTCGCGATGAGTTGTTAGCGAAGCTAATGGGCACTATGCAAGCGCCTATTGCGAAGACTGCACAAACACTCAACGAGATTCCAACGAAGTTCGTGCGTGGATTAGCAGCGGTTAGAGACGCGAAAGAAGCGGCCTAATCCGGTTTTATTTTTAAACCTAAGGAACGTTAAATACGTTCGGAGTTTTTATAATGAGTAAACAAGAAGATATTTTAGAAGCCATTGCTGGCTTATCAGTACTTGAACTTTCTGAGCTAATCACAGCGATGGAAGATAAATTTGGTGTTTCTGCAGCAGCAGCAGCAGTCGCTGTAGCGGCTCCAGCTGCCGGTGGCGGTGAAGCAGCTGCTGAAAAAGACGAGTTTGACGTTGTTCTTACTAGCTTTGGTGACAACAAAGTTTCTGTCATTAAAGCAGTTCGCGCAGCGACAGGCCTTGGTCTTAAAGAAGCAAAAGAGATGGTTGAAGGCGCTCCAGCGGCACTTAAAGAAGGTGTTGCAAAAGGAGAAGCTGAAGAACTTAAGAAAACTCTTGAAGAGGCTGGTGCTTCTGTTGAGCTTAAGTAAGTTTGATTGGCATCTGAAAGTTTTAGCTACAGCCTGTTTTAGAAACAGGGTTTGTAGCGAAACTACAAGTCTAACGGCTGGCGGGTTTTCCCGCCGGCCTTTAGCATTTTTTGGGTTGAGAGATATTTTGATCTCTAATCCAGCGAAAGCGAAACGAAAACTGACAAATTTAAGGGCAACCTTATAGAGGAAATTATGGGCTATTCTTTCACTCAAAAAAAACGTCTTAGAAAAAGTTTCAGTAAGCGTCCAGACGCTGCACTAGAAACCCCATATCTTCTTGCGATGCAAAAAGATTCTTATCACAAGTTTCTGCAGGCTGAGAAGAAACCAGATGGTCGTAGTAAACACGGTCTTCAAGCAGCTTTTGAATCGGTTTTTCCGATTGTCAGCTATAACGGCAGTGCAGCTCTCGAATTTGTGAGCTACCGATTAGGCACGCCTGTTTTTGACGTCAATGAGTGCCAACAACGTGGCATCATTTACGCCGCGCCATTACGTGTAAAAATGGCTCTTGTCTTTTATAACAAAGATGACTCTACTGGTGGTAAATCCATCAAAGAAAAAATTGAACAAGAGGTGTATCTTGGTGATATGCCTTTAATGACTGATAACGGTACATTCGTTATTAACGGTACTGAGCGAGTTGTTGTTTCTCAGTTACACCGTTCTCCTGGCGTATTTTTTGATCACGATCGTGGCAAGACGCACTCCTCTGGAAAATTATTATTTTCATCACGCGTGATTCCATACCGTGGTTCATGGTTGGATTTTGAGTTTGATCCAAAAGATCTCGTTTATATTCGTATCGATCGCCGCCGTAAACTAGCAGCAACCATTTTGTTGCGCGCATTAGGTTTTACTACTGGCGAAATTCTTGAAATGTTCTTTGAGAATGATTCATTCAAGATGGTTAAAGACGGTATTGAACTAAAACTCGTTCCTAACAGAATGCGTGGTGAGCAATACGATTTTGATATCAAAGGAAAAGACAATAAGGTCATTGTTCCTGCTGGTCGTCGCATCACGGCACGCCATATCAAAAAAATTGAAGAAGCTGGGCTTAAAACTTTGTTAGTCCCTAATGAGTTTGTTCTTGGTCGCGCATTAGGTCGTGATATTGCAAACTCAGACGGCGAGTTAATCGCTGAAGCTAACCAAGCAATTACAGAAGAATTGCTCGCATCATTAAACGAAGCGGGCATTAAGGCGTTTGAAACGATTTATACAAATGATATTGACCATGGTCCATTTGTATCTGAAACAATGCGCATCGATCCAACGGCTAATCAACTTGAAGCTCAAATCGAAATTTATCGTATGATGCGTCCAGGTGAGCCGCCGACAAAAGAAGCCGCAGCGACATTGTTTAATAACTTATTCTTTAATGCGGAACGTTATGACTTATCAGAAGTCGGTCGCATGAAGTTTAACCGCCGTTTAGCTCGCGATGAAGATATTGGTGAGGGCGTATTAAGCAAAGAAGACATCATTGATGTGATGAAAACGCTTATCGATTTGAAGAATGGTAAGGGTGAAATTGATGATATTGATAACTTGGGTAATCGACGCGTTCGTTCTGTCGGTGAATTAGTTGAAAATCAGTTCCGTGTTGGTTTAGTACGTGTTGAGCGTGCGGTTAAAGAGCGTTTAACTCTGGCCGAAACAGAAGGTTTAACACCGCAAGATTTGATTAATGCAAAACCCGTTTCTGCAGTGATCAAAGAATTTTTTGGTTCAAGCCAATTGTCGCAATTTATGGACCAAACAAACCCACTATCTGAAGTCACGCACAAGCGTCGTGTTTCAGCATTGGGACCGGGTGGTCTGACGCGCGAGCGTGCTGGTTTTGAAGTGCGTGATGTTCATGCAACTCACTACGGTCGTGTTTGTCCAATTGAAACGCCAGAGGGTCCAAATATTGGTTTGATTAACTCATTGGCGGTATATGCTCGCACGAATGACTATGGCTTTTTAGAGACGCCATATGTGAAAGTCGAAAAAGGCAAAGTCACAGAACAGGTTGATTACTTATCTGCGATTGAAGAGAAAAATTTTGTTATTGCACAAGCCAATGCTGAACTCAGTAAAGCCGGCAAATTTACCAGTGACTTGGTATCTTGCCGTCATCAAAATGAATTTACATTAGCGATTCCAAAAGACATTCAATATATGGATGTTGCACCATCTCAAATTGTATCGGTAGCTGCTTCATTGATTCCTTTCTTGGAGCATGATGATGCGAACCGCGCGTTAATGGGTTCAAACATGCAACGTCAAGCTGTTCCTACCTTGGTTTCTGAGAAGCCATTAGTTGGCACAGGCATGGAGCGTGTGGTCGCCGTTGATTCTGGTGTTGCGTTAGCCGCTAAGCGAGGTGGATTTGTTGAGTCAGTTGATGCAGCGAGAATTGTCATTCGTGTGAATGATGATGAAGCGATTGCTGGTGAAGCCGGTGTTGATATTTATAATCTGATTAAATATACCCGTTCTAACCAAAATACTAATATCAATCAAAAGCCACTCGTTAAGACGGGAGATTTGATTCAACGTGGTGATGTTTTAGCGGATGGCCCATCGACAGACATGGGTGAATTAGCATTGGGTAAAAACGTGATGATTGCGTTTATGCCTTGGAATGGTTACAACTTTGAGGATTCTATCTTAATCTCTGAAAAGTTAGTCAAAGATGATGTTTACACCACAATCCATATCGAAGAACTCACGTGTGTTGCTCGTGATACGAAACTAGGTACAGAAGAAGTCACACGTGATATTCCAAATGTTGGAGAGCGTGCATTATCTAACCTTGATGAATCGGGCATCGTTTACATTGGTGCTGAAGTCAAAGGCGGCGATATTCTAGTCGGTAAAGTGACACCTAAAGGTGAAACACAATTAACACCTGAAGAAAAACTATTGCGTGCTATTTTTGGTGAAAAAGCATCAGATGTAAAAGACTCTTCATTGCGCTTAAAAGGCAGCATGAAAGGTACTGTCATCGATGTGCAGGTTTTTACTCGTGATGGTGTTGAAAAAGATTCTCGTGCAATAGCGATTGAAGAATCAGAACTTGAAAGTATTCGTAAAGACTTAAACGATCAATATCGAATCGTTGAAGAAGATACTTATGCGCGAATTGAAACTTTAATTACTGATAAAGATGCCGTGTCAGGCCCTAATGGCTTGAAGTCAGGCTCAAAAGTCACACAAGACTATCTTGAAGAACTTCCTCGTAATAAATGGTTCGAAATCGCATTGAAAGATGATGATGCAAATAAAACCTTGGAAGAGTTACGCAATGGTTTAGCGGACCAGCGTAAGCACTTTGATGATTTATTTGACGAAAAGCGTGGAAAATTAGAAGCAGGCGATGATCTTGCTCCTGGCGTGTTGAAAATGGTCAAAGTCTACGTTGCTGTGAAACGTCGCTTGCAACCAGGTGATAAAATGGCTGGTCGTCATGGTAACAAAGGTGTTATTTCTAAAATTGTTCCAATTGAAGATATGCCTTATCAAGAAGACGGTACAACCGTTGATATTGTGTTGAACCCACTAGGTGTTCCATCGCGAATGAACGTTGGGCAAGTGCTTGAAACTCATTTGGGTTGGGCTGCTGCTGGACTTGGTTTGAAAATTGACCAAATGCTTAAAGAGCAACAAAAACCAGCGAACATTAAAAAATTCTTGAAAGATGTATATAACCGTTCAGGTAAGTCTGAAGATTTAGATACATTCTCTGATGATGAGTTGATGGAAATGGCGGGCAACCTACGCAAAGGCGTCCCAATGGCTACACCGGTGTTTGATGGTGCAGCAGAAGTAGAAATCAAAGACATGTTGGAGCTAGCGGGTTTGCCACGTAGTGGCCAAACTACGCTATATGATGGACGTACAGGTGAGAAATTTGATCGACCTGTAACTGTTGGTTATATGTACATGCTTAAATTGAATCACTTAGTAGATGATAAAATGCATGCTCGTTCAACGGGTCCATATAGTTTGATTACTCAACAACCGTTGGGTGGTAAAGCACAATTTGGTGGTCAGCGTTTCGGTGAAATGGAGGTGTGGGCATTAGAAGCTTATGGTGCAGCATATACTCTACAAGAGATGCTGACGGTAAAATCTGATGATGTGTCTGGTCGTACGAAAATGTATGAAAACATTGTCAAAGGTAATTACCAAATTGAAGCGAACATTCCAGAATCATTCAATGTATTGGTCAAAGAGATTCGTTCTCTTGGATTGAACGTTGAAATGGAAAGAGACTAACGAGCGGCTAGCAGAGGATATTACAATGAAAGATATGTTTAATGTATTCAAAAATCCTGAGGCGACAGAAGACTTTGATTCACTTCGAGTCAGTATTGCGTCTCCAGAAAAAATTCGTTCGTGGTCATTTGGCGAAGTTAGAAAGCCTGAAACCATCAACTACCGTACATTCAAGCCTGAACGTGATGGCTTATTTTGTGCGAAATTATTTGGACCGATTAATGATTATGAGTGCTTGTGTGGAAAATACAAACGCTTGAAGCATCGTGGTGTTATTTGTGAAAAGTGTGGTGTTGAAGTCACGCTTTCTAAAGTACGTCGTGAGCGTATGGGCCATATTGATTTAGCTTGTCCAGTTGCACACATTTGGTTCTTGAAATCACTGCCATCGCGTATTGGTTTGTTACTTGACATGACGGTTCGTGAGATCGAGCGTGTCTTGTACTTTGAAGCGTTTGTTGTTACCGACCCGGGCATGACTCCTCTTGAGCCAAAATCTCTTTTAACTGAAGATGGCTACATTGAAGCATTAGAGCAGTATGGCGATGAGTTCAAGGCCGGCATGGGTGCAGAAGCTATTCGTGACCTGATTGCTGAAGTGAGCTTAAAGAAAGAAGTTGAAGGCTTACGTGAAGAGCTTGGCGAAACAAAATCTGAAACCAAAATCAAAAAAATTACTAAGCGTTTGAAAGTGCTTGAAGGCTTTTTGTATTCAGACAATGACCCAAGTTGGATTATTATGGAAGTTCTACCGGTTCTTCCGCCAGACTTACGTCCATTAGTGTCTCTAGATGGTGGTCGTTTTGCAACGTCTGATTTGAATGACTTATATCGCCGCGTGATTAACCGTAACAATCGTTTGCGTCGTCTTTTAGATTTAAACGCTCCTGATATTATTGTTCGTAACGAAAAGCGTATGTTACAAGAGTCAGTAGATGCACTCTTAGACAACGGTCGTCGTGGTAAAGCGATTACAGGTGCGAATAAGCGCCAATTGAAATCGCTTGCTGACATGATCAAAGGTAAGCAAGGTCGTTTCCGTCAAAACTTATTGGGTAAGCGTGTTGATTACTCTGGTCGTTCAGTGATCGTAGTAGGACCAACATTAAAACTGCATCAGTGTGGTTTGCCAAAGAAAATGGCTTTAGAGTTATTTAAACCATTTATTTTCAATAAATTAGAAACGCGTGGTTTATCAACAACAATCAAGCAAGCGAAAAAATTGGTTGAAGCGGAAACTTCTGAAGTATGGGATATTTTAGAAGAAGTGATTCGTGAACATCCAATCATGCTTAACCGTGCTCCGACACTTCACCGCTTGGGTATTCAAGCATTTGAACCTGTGTTGATTGAAGGTAAAGCGATTCAATTGCATCCGTTAGTCTGTGGCGCTTATAACGCTGACTTTGACGGTGACCAAATGGCTGTACACGTACCGTTATCAATTGAAGCGCAATTAGAAGCGCGCACATTGATGATGTCGACGAATAATATTTTGTCACCATCTAATGGTGAGCCTATTATTGTGCCATCTCAGGATATTGTTTTAGGTTTGTATTACATGACGCGTGAGCGTGTTAATGCAGCCGGTGAAGGCAAAGTATTTGCAAATCTTGAGGAACTAAAACGAGCAACTGATTCTGGCTCTGTTTCATTGCAAGCCAAAATTAAAGTTCGCCTTCGTGATGTCATTGTCGATAGCGAGACTGGTGAGACAACCGAACGTTTTGAGCTTCGCGACACGACTGCAGGCCGTGCACTTTTATCAGAAATTCTTCCTGATGGCGTACCGTTTGATCAAATTAATCAGATCATGAAGAAGAAAACTATTTCTGAAACGATCAATCTTGCGTTCCGCACGGTTGACCGCAAAGAATGTGTGATCTTTGCTGATAAATTGATGTATACCGGTTTCCGCCAAGCGGCAGTTGCGGGCATCTCTATTGGTGTTGACGACATGGTTGTTCCTGATGAAAAGGCGACTATTTTGGCTGGCGGTGAAGATGAAGTTAAGAAGATTACAGAACAATTTTCTGGCGGCTTATTAACCGATCAAGAACGTTATAACAAAGTGACCGATGTTTGGACGCGAATTTCAGAGCAAGTGGCAACAGCGATGTTGGATAAAATTGCGACGGAAGAAGTGGTTAATGCAGAAGGTGAAACGGTTCAACAAGAATCATTTAACTCGATTCACATGATGGCTGACTCTGGTGCTCGTGGTTCTCACGCTCAGATTCGTCAGTTNNTGGCGGGTATGCGTGGTTTGATGGCAAAACCGGATGGTTCAATTATTGAAACACCGATTACGGCTAACTTCCGTGAAGGTTTGAATGTATCTCACTACTTTATTTCGACTCACGGTGCACGTAAAGGTCTAGCGGATACGGCACTTAAAACGGCAAACTCGGGTTACTTAACTCGTCGCTTAGTTGATGTGTGTCAAGACATGGTCATTACTGAAGACGACTGTGGTACCACTACTGGTATGGAGCGTAAAGCACTTGTCCAAGGTGGTGAGGTCGTTATTCCTCTTGAAGATCGTGTATTAGGTCGTTCAACGGCTGAAGCTATTAAGAGTAACGTTGATGGCTCTATCATTATGGAAGCTGGTGACGTGATTGATGAAAAAGGCATTATTTTGCTTGAAGAGCATAATATTGATGCTGTTTTGGTTCGTTCTCCGGTTACTTGTGAGACGCGTTATGGTATCTGTGCGACGTGTTATGGTCGAGATCTTGCTCGTGGGCATCGCGTAAATCGTGGTGAAGCGGTAGGTGTAATGGCTGCTCAATCAATTGGTGAGCCGGGTACACAGTTAACGATGAGAACGTTCCACATTGGTGGTGCCGCATCTCGTGCTGCAGCGATTTCAAATATCGAAGTAAAAACGAATGGTACGGTTAAGTTAGTGAATGTCCGTTCGGTTAAAAACTCTGATGGAAAGCAAGTCATTGTTGCGCGTTCGGGTGAACTGATTGTTCAAGACGTGAATGGTTCAGATCGTGAACGTTATAAGTTGCCGTATGGTGCAGTCTTAGCGGTCAAAGATGGCGATAAAGTGGAAATTGGTCAAGTGGGCGCTTCATGGGATCCACATACGCATCCAATCATCACTGAAGTGGGCGGTAAAGTTAAATTTATCGACATGGAAGAGGGTGTTGTTAATCAGCAAACGGATGAACTTACAGGCATTACCACCTATGTTGTTATTGATCCTCAAGAGCGTCGTGGTGCAAGCCGTGATGTTAAGCCAACGATCGAGTTAACGGATAGTAAAGGTAAAACAGTTAAGTTAGCGGGTACTGATGTTGAGGCTCGTTACACGCTGCAAGCAGGCGCGATTGTTTCGGTTCAAGATGGTCAAGAAATTGGCTCGGGCGATGTTATCGCTCGTATTCCTCAAGAATCATCTAAAAACCGTGATATTACGGGTGGTTTACCACGTGTAGCTGAACTTTTTGAAGCACGTAAGCCTAAAGAAGCGGCCATCATGGCGACTCAATCGGGTATTGTTTCATTTGGTAAAGAGACTAAAGGTAAAAACCGTTTAGTTATCACTGACAAAGAAGGTGAAACGCATGAAACGTTGATTCCAAAAGAGCGTACGATTAATGTGTTTGAAGGTGAGACTGTAGAGCGTGGTGAAGTTGTCGTTGATGGCGCTTTATCGGCTGAGGACATTCTTGCATTACGTGGTGTTATTGCTTTAACTGAATATATTGTTGATGAAGTTCAAGATGTTTATCGTCTACAGGGCGTTAAAATTAATGACAAGCATATTGAGGTGATTGTCCGTCAAATGTTGCGTAAAGTACGCGTCACAGATGCCGGTGAAACTGAGTTATTGCCAGGTGAGCAATATGAGCGCTCAAATGTTATTGAAATTAACGAGAAAGTTCGCGCAGAAGATAAACTTCCTGCACAAACTGAGCCTGTATTGTTAGGTATTACGAAGTCATCTTTAACCACTGAATCATTTATTTCAGCGGCTTCTTTCCAAGAAACAACTCGTGTTCTTACTGAAGCATCAATTGCAGGTAAGGTTGACCGATTACGCGGCTTGAAAGAGAACGTGATCGTTGGTCGATTAATTCCAGCAGGTACTGGTTTAGCGCATCATGAAGATCGCATTAAACAACGTAAACTTGCGGAAGATAAGGCAGCAGAGTTAGAAGCATTGCTTCGTACTTTGCCTGATGATGTGGCTTCAGATGGCGGTGTTGAATTAGATATCGATCAAACTGATGCAACAGCAACTGAGCCAGAAGCACCCGCAGGTGAAGAGGCTCAAGAAGCGTAAGTAACTTCTGATGCTGAAAGAAAAAGGCTGCCATTGGCAGCCTTTTTTGATGTTGATAGAACTTAATCATTTATGTAATCATTGCGTTTATGAGACTTGAATTTTGGTTTGATTTTGGGAGCACCTATTCATACCCTGCCGTGATGAGGGTAGAAAAAGCCATTCAGGCATATGCAATTGACATTCATTGGCGTCCCTTTTTGTTAGGTGCTATTTTTAACGATCAAGGCTTGAATGATTCTCCATTTAATATTGTCAAAGCTAAAGGCGATTACATGTGGAGAGATATGCAACGTATCTGCGATAAGGCTAACTATGCGTTTCGACACCCTTCAGTTTTTCCTCGTAATGGTTTGTTGGCTGCAAGGGTTGCCACTATGCACGAGAATGAAGAGTGGGTGGCTAGTTTTATTCAATCGATTTTCAGGGAGAATTTTGAGTTTGATCGAGATATTTCATCAAACCAAGTCGTTTCTAATTGCTTAGATAAATTAGGATTAAACGCGGATAGCATTATTAAGCAGGCGCTTTCTCAAACATCAAAAGATAAGCTTTTTGAGCAAACAGAGGAGGCAAAACGAAAAGCTATTTTTGGTGCACCGATGTTCGTAGTTGGAGAAGAACTTTTCTGGGGCAATGACAAACTTGAGGAAGCGGTTGAATGGCTCTTAAATCAACAAAATTAGGACGTGCTGGTTTTTAGAAAAACTACTTAATAGCTTAACGCAGAAAGTACTTATCCTAGAATGGGTAAGAGAATATAGAGTGACAAGAGAAAAGTTGTGTTTAAGATAGGAAAAAAACTAAAGGTTTGCCTAGTGGATTATTGACTTAAACTTATATCATTGATGTTTATCTGATATGAAGTGCATGTAAAAATGTTAAAAGAATCAATTTTATGTAAGTCATTTCAGGCTAAAAAGGTCCAATTTAATGCAATAGAAAGAATTGAATATGATTAAACTTAAGAGAAGTCATTAGTATTGGAATAAATAGCTGTGTTACTAGAAAAGTATATTCAAACGCGTCAACAGACAGAAGCGTTGTGTGAGCCTTTAAATACAGAAGATTACATACCGCAAGCAGTTGATTTTACCAGTCCACCAAAATGGCATTTAGCTCATGTATCTTGGTTTTTTGAAGAAATGATACTGACCAAATACCTTGATGATTACCGTGTTTTTGATAAAGATTTTAACTTTCTATTTAATAGTTATTATCAAACTGTAGGTGAACGTGCTATCCGTGCTCAACGCGGTTTGATGACGAGGCCTACTGTTAAGAACGTTTATGAATATCGCCAGTATGTAGATCGATATATGAAAACACTATTGTCTGGTGACTTGACTCCTGAATTACAGGAATTGGTAGTGTTAGGCTTGAATCATGAGCAGCAGCATCAAGAACTATTGATTACAGACTTAAAATATACGCTAGCAATAAATCCAATATTTCCTGTTTACCAAAAAGACGTCGATTATTTGGGAGATAAATTATCAAAAGCTTACATCTCTGATGAATGGGTTACTATCCAAGAAGGTGTCTATGATATTGGTTATCAAGGCAAGGAGTTTTGTTTTGATAATGAATTAGGTGTCCATAAATCGTATTTACATGAGTATGAGATTGCCAAAGGTTTAGTCACTAATGCGGAGTTTATCGAGTTCATTGAGTGTGGAGGGTATGAGGAGTTTGAGCATTGGTTAGACGAAGGTTGGAATTGGGTGAAATCTCATCAGATTGACAGTCCGCTTTACTGGCAGAAAATTGATGAGCGATGGTATCAATATACATTATCTGGCTTAAAACCTGTCAATCCAGAAGGGGTGCTTGCCCATGTTTCATACTATGAAGCCAATGCCTATGCCTCGTGGAAAGGGTGTCGTTTGCCGACTGAGTTTGAATGGGAGGTTGCATCCAGCGCATTTAATTGGGGGATGCGCTGGGAGTGGACTGCTTCGGCGTATCAACCATATCCTAATTTTTCTATAGGTGAAGGGGCTGTTGGTGAATACAATGGCAAGTTTATGGTGAATCAAATGGTGCTTCGAGGAGCGTCTTTGGCGACTGCCAATGAGCATAGTCGAGCGACATATCGAAATTTTTTCCACCCACATTTCCAGTGGCAGTTTTCTGGTATTC
Source organism: Arenicella sp. (assembly GCA_050633585.1). GTDB lineage: Bacteria > Pseudomonadota > Gammaproteobacteria > Arenicellales > Arenicellaceae > CALKZN01. The sequence continues at coordinate 4,237 of JBOEGT010000091.1, read as the reverse complement.
GCCTCGCTAAATAGAGTGAATAAACTCACAACCAATCAATAACTATAAAACTTCAAAATGAATGCTCAATTTAAAGCAGATGTAGATAGTGGCTTAAGTGCTGATAAAAAACGATTATCATCTATGTATTTCTATGATAAGAAAGGTGACGAATTGTTTATGCAGATAATGGCATTACCAGAATATTATCTAACGAGAGCAGAGTTGGAAATTTTTACTGAGCAAACGTCAGAGGTGATCGACGCTTTAGAAGTTAAAAAAGAACAATACTTTGAACTCATTGAGCTGGGAGCCGGTGATGGTTCGAAAACAAAGTTTTTGCTGCAACGATTATTAACAGAAGGATATGACTTTGATTATATGCCTATTGATATCTCTGGTAATGTATTAAGCCATTTAGAAAACAAACTGAATCAAGAAATGCCGAGTTTGTCGATTAAAACTCAACAAGGTGATTATTTTAAGAAGCTAGAAGATTTAAAAGATAGCCATCATCCAAAGGTAGTGTTATTTTTAGGCTCGAATATTGGCAATATGACGGATGAAAAAGCGGGCCAATTTATCTACAACTTAGGTAAGAGTCTAGCGAAAGGAGATAAATTACTGTTAGGTGTTGATATGATTAAAGCAGAAGAGATAGTGCGGCCAGCCTATGATGATTCTCAAGGTATCACGAGTGCATTTAATATGAATTTGCTGGATAGGATCAACAAAGAATTAGGTGGTGATTTTGACCTAGAGCAATTTATACATGCGCCTGAATATACGAAAGAAGAGGGCATCGCCAAAAGTTATTTGCAAAGTAAGACAGCCCAGAGCGTTTCGATTTCAAGTATTGGCAAAACATACCAATTTGACCAAGGTGAAAAAATTCATATGGAAATTTCACGAAAATATAATGATGAAATTATGCATAAAATCATTAAAAAAACTGATTTTAAAGTGATCAACAAGCTAACTGATAAAAAACAATTTTTCTCGGACTATGTGCTTGAACGCTTTTAAAAGAAAGGCTTAAAGCTTTTGTTAAAAGCGATTTGTATTATAAAATTCAATGGTATCGTTTAGGCGAATAAGTCCGTTTTTAACGATTTTTGCAGTAATACCTCCGTGGCCTCTGACGGCATTATAGCCTCCGGCGCCAAACGTTTTCTCCATCAAGGAGCATGGGTGACACAGGCCTGTATATTCCAAAATGGCATCACCTGCTTGAAATTTTTTCCCTTTCAGTGCTAATAAATTGATATTGCTGACTACAATGTTTCGCCTGAGAAGGGCTGGTTTGCATTCCTCTATGCCTAGAACTGATGCAATAACAGATAAATGCTCGTGCTGAATTAACGTGACATGACGTTTGCCGCTTTTCCCTGAATATCGATCACCCACAAGCCCGTTTTCTGTTGTGGCTTCAACCGTTGATGGTTCGATCATCGTTGAGCGCCTAGATGGCCGAAGACCAATCCATTTGACTGTGCCAATTTGCGGTAGGGTATTAAGTAACTTTTGTATGTTATGTGATGTCATCGCCTGAGAAATCGTATTTTTATTTTTAAATTTGATGAATACGTTTTATATTCGTTCATCATATAAGAATGAGAATAGAATACTAATGGCATCAAAAGAAGAAATTTCAGCTTTTTTAAAATCAGCATTGCCTCAAACGGGTTGTTCAGTAGTAGATGTTGGCAATTCTGGGTCTACATTGCGTTTTCATATTACTGAGAAGCACCTGCGGCCTGGAGGCACTGTTGCAGGCCCTGTTTTAATGGAAGTCGCTGATGTGGCTATTTATGTCGCCATTTTGGGTGAACTGGGGATTGTTGCCTTGGCGGTGACGACTAGTTTGACCATCAATTTTTTAAGAAAACCATCTGCCGAAAAAGATATTATTGGCATTTGTAAAATTTTAAAACAAGGTAAACGTTTAGTTGTTGGAGAAGTGTCTTTGTTTTCTGATGGTGATGATGAGGCGGTGGCTCATGTTGTCGCAACGTATTCAATACCGCCGACTAAGGCTGATGTGTGATTTAAAATAGATGCCAACGACGTGTGATTCGGTAAGAAAATCGTTCACCAATCGCTGATTTTTTTGGTTTTTCGAATGTTTCTAACGTTTGCCCTACAATCACTAAATCATTGGCGATATTGACTCTAGCATCTAAAATTTTTAAATAATCAAGTTGACTGTCTGTCGGGCTTGTTGAAAAAGTAAATTTGTATTCAGTGTTTACAGCCTCTATTGTGATTATGTTGCTATAGTATTTTTTGCCTTTATGTTCCAATAATAAGCGCAGTTTAGGATTGTCCCTTTGTGCTAAGCGCTTAAAGATAGACTGTTGTGCGCCGGTATCCTGAATGTAAATATTACCTACCCCACGCCCATAGAACCAATAACTTCCGGTTAGTATTGATAGAAGTAAACCAATAGTTAAGTATTGTTGGGCTTTCTTTGAAAAAATTGAGAATAGATCACAAGCGAAGCAATGACGGCTTGAGGCTGAGGTATTGGCACCAAACATTCCACAATCACCAAAGCTTACATCACATGGTAAATCGCAAGATAAATCGGTGTTAGGTGATGGATGCTTGGAGTTACTCAACTTGTCAAAAGCTTGTCGACAATGAATGAAGCGCTGTTTAATATCGGGCAGTGCTTTTAATACGCCTTTTTCTTGTATTATTGCTTTGATGGCGTGGGAGCATGAGCCTGATTGATGTAATGAATGATGTGCGCAACAAAACCCCTTTCTGGGAGAGATAAATTGTTGGTATAGGTTGATCAGAATCAAGCAAATAAATTTCATTTTCTTATGAGTTTTTATGACGACTTACTGTATTGGTATAACGCCTAGCAATATTACACGATAAAGATCTAACCGAGGATATAGCATTTTGGCATTACAATAAAAAATGTTTAGATAGAGCAAAGCATCGGAGAAAAATATGATCTATACGCTGTTAGCAAATGTAGTGTTAGCTGTACATGTTTCTATTGTCTTCTTTGTTGTTTTTATGGTGCCGCTCGTATTTATGGGGCATGCCTTAAGATGGCGCTGGGTGCGTTTTCTCTGGCTTCGTGCATGCCACTTGTTGTGTATTTTTGTGGTGTCTCTTCAGGCGTGGGCTGGTATTGTTTGTCCGTTAACAACGCTTGAAATGTGGTTGCGGAAACAGGCTTTATTGAGTACTTATTCGGGCAGCTTTATTCAATATTGGTTGCAAACGTTCTTGTATTGGGATTTACCTTCTTGGGTATTTATTTTGCTGTATTCAATGTTTACTCTCTTAGTGTTGGCAACATGGTTTATTGTGCCACCTAGGAGAGTGACGTTTTCAAGTCCAATGTCTTAATATAAAACCGTTAGTTTAGAGCGAATGAATTTAATTTTAGCAAATAATAGCCACCTTCATATTTTATTAGCTTTGGTGAGGAAGTATCACGAATTTGAGTCAATTAATGCTTCGGACGTTGTTCGAAAACAGGGGATTATGCCTTTGCTCACCGAAAATAGTGATATAGGTCGGGTTTGGCTGATTGAGGTTCAGCATGAGATTGTAGGGTACATCGCATTATGCTTTGGTCATTCAATAGAACTTGGAGGACGGGATGCTTTTATTGATGAATTTTTTATGACCATTGATGCCCGAGGGAAAGGTATAGGGAGTTTAGTGGTCAATCAAATCAAGAAAAAAGCTATAACTTATGGTGTTAAAGTGTTGCATTTAGAAGTTGGTCGTTGCAACGAAGTAGCACAAGCAATTTATCAAAAAAATGGTTTTTTGATGAGAGAACGTTATTCATTAATGTCATGTGAGTTATGAAAATACAACGACAGCCAACTAGAAGCACTATACTTTCTCTTTTAACCTCAGAGGGTTTGCCCACTTCGGACCTAGATGATAATGATTTTTCATTGTTCTATGCAGGTTATGATGACCAAAATGTGAACCCGAGCGGTGTTATTGGCATGGAGGTTCATGGCAATGATGGCTTGCTGCGCTCATTGGCAGTTTCACCTAGCGTTCAAGGCAAAGGTTATGGTGGGGCGCTAGTTTCTCACTTAGAACATCAAGCTAAGTCGAAAGGGCTTGAACGGTTATATTTATTAACGACAACAGCGGTATGTTTTTTTGAAAAATTAGGTTATTCGCAACTGGCAAGGCTGAGGGTGCCAGAACATATTCAACAGACCACTGAGTTTTCAAGTATTTGCCCAGATGAGGCAATTGTGCTGCA
>JBOEGT010000090.1:0-3718 GCA_050633585.1 Arenicella sp. | reverse complement strand
GCGTTAGAGCCTGTTACTGGGTTTGCGGAATACTTCCTAGCTGTTTTTTCAGAACCAGGAATGGCGAAGGCTACACTTGAGTTGCGGACAAAAAGTACGCAAATACGTAGTTTAATGAATCGTCCATCTATGCAAAATGTCGTCGTTGCGTTTAGCTTGAACCCTGATGAGGTGATAGATGTCGTAGAAGCGGGAACGCCAAGTTTGTTGAAAAGATTACGTGCTATTCAACAGTTGCAATCAGCGGGTTGGAGAGTGGGTTTAAGATTTGATCCCGTGGTTTGGCATGATGATTTCCAAAAAACGTATCACGATTTTTTTGAAACTGTTTTTCATCATATTGATAAGGAATCTATTGATTCAATGACATTAGGTGCTGTTCGATTGCCTAAAGATTTCCACAAAATAATGAGCAATCTGTATCCTGAGCATTGGTTATTCAAAGCAGGAATGCAGCTAGGCGCAGATAAGATGGTAGGTTACACAGAAAAAATTTCACAAACTTTGTTGAGTTTTTGTCAACAAGAAATTGAAAAGTATGTTCCAGCTACTCAGTTGTATGTTTATTCTTAGTGCTTAAGGGTTATTGTTTTTTCCTAACGTACAATACAAGGCTGTGATCGGATAATTCATAGCCATGCTCTTCGGCTATTTGTTCTTGGAGGCGCTCAATTTCTTCATTATGAAATTCAATAATTGAGCCATCGTCTATACATACCATGTGATCATGGTGTTCGCCGCGGTTTAGTTCAAATACTGAATGGCCTCCCTCAAAATTATGTCTCATCACTAAGCCAGCTGACTCAAATTGAGTGAGTACGCGATAAACAGTAGCGAGCCCAACATCCTCATTGGCTTCTAATAAGATTTTATAGACATCCTCAGCGCTATAATGTTCGTGTTCAGAGTCTTCTAAAATCTGTAAAATTTTAACGCGAGGGAGGGTAACTTTTAGGCCGGCTTTTCTTAAATCTGAATCACGGTTTGACATAATTAATATTATTCTTGAAGTTTAGGTGGATACGCCAACTACTGGTTCCACATTCGTTGGTCAGTTGCCTAAGGTATCAAATTGATGCTGATCGGTAAATCAAAATAAGTAAACATTTAGAATAAGCTGTGTAGATTTGCGTTGAATCTAACTTCAATGAAGGGTATTCAGGCTGAATTGTTTTATAATAGAGTTTTACATGATTAAATGATGGGAATAACGGTTAAGTTAAAATAAAATTCAACAATGAAAGACCAATTAATTATATTTGATACTACATTGCGTGATGGGGAGCAGAGCCCTGGCGCGTCAATGGATTTAGATGAGAAAGTTCGTATTGCCAAAGCGTTAGAAAAGCTTGGTGTGAATGTTATTGAAGCGGGTTTTTCAGCGGCGAGTCCCGGTGATTTTGATTCTGTTCAAGCCGTTGCCAGAACGATAAAAGATTCAACTATTTGTAGTTTAGCGCGTGCCGTAGAGCGTGATTTGCAAGCAGCAGCGGATGCTATTAAACCAGCAAACTCTGGAAGAATTCATACCTTTATTGCGACTTCCCCAATTCATATGGAGCATAAGTTGAGGATGACGCCTGAACAGGTGATTGAGCAAGCTATCTGGGCGGTGAAATTTGCCAGAAATCATACCGATGACGTGGAGTTCTCAGCTGAAGATGCTGGGCGAAGCGATGTAGATTTTTTATGTCGAATTTTTGAAAAAGTCATTGATGCCGGTGCCACGACTATCAACATTCCTGATACGGTGGGGTATACAGTGCCTCAACAATTTGGTCAGTTGGTTTCAGATATTATTGAAGGGACTCCGAACTCAGATAAAGCTATTTGGTCGGTGCATTGTCACAATGATTTAGGTTTAGCGGTATCTAATTCTTTATCGGCAGTCGTCAATGGTGCACGACAAGTGGAATGCACGATTAATGGTTTAGGTGAAAGAGCAGGTAATGCCGCTCTTGAAGAGTTGGTTATGGCGATTAATACGCGTAAGGACTACTTTAATGTGCAGTCGACGATTAATACGCCAGAGATTATGAACTGCAGCCGCTTGGTGTCGAGCATTACCGGTTTTCAAGTGCAGCCTAATAAAGCGATTGTTGGAGCGAATGCGTTCGCTCATGAATCAGGGATTCATCAAGATGGTGTCATTAAAGCGCGAGAAACATATGAAATTATGCGTGCAGAAGATGTAGGTTGGAAAACTAATAAAATGGTGATGGGAAAGCATTCAGGACGGAATGCATTTAAAACTCGTTTGCAAGAATTAGGGTTCGAATTTGACACTGATATAGCACTTAAAGACGCTTTTGATCGATTTAAAATTTTGGCTGACAAAAAGCACGAAATTTATGATGAAGATTTATTGGCGTTAGTTGAAAATAATGAGCAAGATCAATCTTCTGAGATGCTTAAACTAGTGGACTTAAATGTTTCAACCCGATTAAATGAATCTCCAAGTGCTGAGGTCAGTGTTGAATTTGGCGAGGAAGTTTTATCGGCGACTGCTGAAGGTGATGGCGCTGTTGATGCGGTATTTAAAGCCATAAAGAAGATACTTGGAGTCAAAGCTGAGTTGCAGCTTTATTCCGTGAACGCGATTACGGAGGGGACAGAATCTCAAGGTGTTGTTACCGTTCGAATTGCTCATGAGGGGCGTGTGGTAAACGGCATGGGTGTTGATACAGATATTATTGTGGCGTCAGCAAAATCTTATTTATCTGCAATTAGTCGGCTACCTACAGCGTCAACGCGCATGCATCCGCAGATGTCAGGACCAATTTAATGCAGAGTACTTCGTGATGGTTGATCATTTATCATTAATGGGAATACAGCGTTGGCATCAACGTAAATCCCTTGATGCCGTCGATCCTATTGGTGATCACCCTAAGGTAGAAGCTGGCTCACACTCTCTTAATAACAAGGTACGTGAGGTTGATAGCACGACTGCGTCAGAAGGTGTTTCTGCTTATGCTGCAATCAGTGTTAGGCGAAATGCTTATGGTGAGCAACGTCGATGGCTTTGGATGACTCCACAGCCGACTTTGAGTGCCAACGAACGCCAACTAATAGACAGAATGGTAGTCGCAACTGAGTCTCAATGGGAATCTGTAGGCATTGCGGATAACTATTTTGATCGAGATGAGTTAGAGCGTTTTTTGCAGGAAGATATTGCTGCGTTAGTTGTTTTGTCAAACGATGTATCTTGGGGAGTCATAACGTCGCACAAGCTTTTTTTGAAAGAGCGCTATATCATGGGTTTTTCATTATCTGACTTACAGTCTGGAAATGAAAATAAAAAGGAAATATGGCGTCAGTTACAAAAATTGATGGAAGTTTGATTCAAGAGGCAAACTTATCAGATATTGATAGGTTGCTTGAAATAGAGAAATCAACCATCGCCCCGTCATGGAATAGATCATTATTGTTAGAGCGTTTGAAAAATAATGAGGTATTAGTTTTCAATGTAAAGGGAGATATTTATGCCTTTTTAGTGGCGCAAGAAGTGGTGGATGAAGCAACATTACTTCAAATTACTGTTCATGCTGAATACCGGTCTCAAGGATATGGAAAGCAATTGTTGCGTTGCTGGCTAAATGGCTTGAGTGAAGGCATTCGAACAGTGTGGCTAGAAGTTCGCGAATCAAACCTCATTGCGCAGAATTTGTATATTTCTTGTGGGTTTGAAAAAGTTAATATTCGAAAAAAATATTATCGA
>JBOEGT010000089.1:0-21961 GCA_050633585.1 Arenicella sp. | reverse complement strand
ATGTCAATTTTCATTAATTTTGCTAGGGAAATAGCGATTAAACGTGGTGTTTTCAAACATTGATTCAGTCTGTTTGAATGGGAAGTGACATCCTTGTCTTCGTCTTCCTAGGTGTAGTTCTTGATATGGATGCTGTGCTAGCCCATTTCTCCGCCATCTTCACGGCTGATTGCAACCACTGACGAACGAGGGACGCTGCTACCGCCGTTTGGCCAGTGAGAGTTGCCTTTTTCTCCGGGGTGTTGGATGCCAACAAACATCGTTTTCTTATCAGCACTCCAGGTGATGCCCGTAATTTCACATTCTTTGGGGCCCGTCATGAAACGTCTGATTTCTCCCGTCTGAGTGTTGCCCAGCAACATTTGGTTGTTGCCCATGTTGGCGTAATCATCTTTGTTCGTGTATTTGCCGTCTGTTTGTATCCATAAGCGGCCATAGCTGTCGAATTTGATGCCATCTGGAGAATTGAAAATGTTGGCTTCTGTGATGTTTTTAGACCCTGCGTATTCGTCTTTGTGTACTGTTGGGTTACCTGCGGTGACGAATAAGTCCCAGCTAAATGTGTTTGCTGTGTGGTCACCGTTACTTTCTGTCCAACGAACAATTTGGCCATAGTTGTTTTTGGCGCGTGGGTTTGGACCATTTAACGGTGTGTCGTCTCCGCCTGCATTGGGTTTAACGGCACGGTTTTTGTTATTGGTTAATGCACAACATACTTCAGGTTTTAACGGGTTTGCTGCTACCCACTCAGGTCGATCCATCGTGGTGGCACCGACTTTGGATGCGGCAATCCGTGTGTGAACACAAATGTCAGCGAGTGACATTCCCGTGCTTTGTGGCGTTAGGGCCAGCCATTGTCCCGAGCCATCGTCAGCGAATTTAGCGACATAGATTGTGCCTTTTTCTAGTAAGTCTGAATTGTCGCCGCCTTTGATGAATTTGTTGCTACTCACAAATTTATATAAAAACTCACCGCGTTCATCATCTCCCATATAGACCACTACATGGCCATTGTCAGCGATTACAACTTCGGCGTTTTCATGCTTGAAACGGCCCATTGCGGTACGTTTTTTGGGTGTAGCGTTAGGGTTTAGTGGATCAATTTCGACAATGTATCCAAAGCGGTTCGGTTCGTTAGGGTGCTTGCTAATGTCAAAACGTTCATCAGCCGATGCCCATTTATAGCCGCGGTCTTTTGTTTTGACGCCATAACGCTCTAACTCGGGACTAGGCTTGTAGTCTTTGTCTGAGCTTGAGAAATAGCCATTGAAGTTTTCTTCACACGTTAAATATGTACCCCATGGCGTTTCTCCATTGCCGCAGTTGTTAAATGTGCCGAGAGCGGTTTCACCTTTTGGGTCTGCTTGCGTTTTGACAAGATCACTTCCTTTGACAGGGCCAGTGAGGCTCATTGGTGTGTCTGCTGTGATTCGGCGGTTATAGCGTGAATCTTTTACAATTTTCCATTGACCGTTTTGTTCAGCGATTTCCATCACCGAAATACCGTGGCCAGCTTTACTTTTTCGCACATCGTCGGCATTGATGGGGGAGCCTTCAGGGCGGTTCCCATGAAAGATGCCGCGATTCACGTATTCATTGTTCACGGCGAGGATATGCTTGCCGTTATCCGTGTAGAACGCCATGCCATCATTGTTGTCACCAAAGGCGAGTTCTTGTGATGCTCCCGTGCCACGTGTGGATTGGTTAAATTCAGAACCTTGACTCCACAAAGGATCGCCCCAGCTTGCCACTGTGTGCCATTTGAAGCCGTCGGGGACGTTGATAGTGTCTGAAACGCTTGCGCCAACGGGTGTGAAGGCCAATTCTTTAAATTTTTTGTAGCTTGCTGTTATTTTAGTGCTGTCTGTTGCGTTTGTGCTGCACCCCATAACAAATGCTGAGGCGCCAAAGGCAACGCCAGCACTCAGGAATTGTCTTCGTGAAATCGTTTTGTCGACAATGGCATCAAACTCGATATTATCTCTGTCGTGAGTTGATGAGTTTGTCATGTTGATAGATTGTTTTGTCTTGATGGACATTGACTGCTCCAAAAGTTTGTTTGTAGTAAGATCTGTAAAAAAGTGAACATACGATACGATGCTAATATGTCTTTTTTATGACAATGTCAGTCTCAAAAAATAACGTCATCAATGTGAAATCAAATGTTCACGAAAGTGACATATTTTTCTTGGAAACTAGGACGTCAATTTTTAATCAGTATTTATTATTATGACTCACTCCTCACCATTAAAGTATTCAGCGATGAATGTACGTATTCTCATCAGCGTTAGTTTGGCAATGTTGGTCAGCACGACACAGGTCGTTGCAAAAGAAACAATGACCTCTTTTCAGCGAGTTGCTTCAGTGCCGACCAAGATTAATATCAGCGCAGCCACTGGCATTAAAAAACCAGACTTGAGCACAGAAACATCTGCAGAAATTATTACCGCTTCGGAAGATGGTAATACCATTGTGTATTCAGATAGCCCATTACAAGGCGTTGGGTTTATGTCTATCAAAGATCCGAAGAAACCGACAAGCCTAGGTTTTTATAAGACTGAAGGTGAGCCGACCTCTGTCAGTATGGCTAAGGATATTGTCTTAGTTGGAGTGAATACTTCGGAAAGTTTTGTGAAGCCAAGTGGGCATTTGTTGGCATTGTCTTTGCGATCTCAGCAGGAAAAATTACGGTGTGAGTTAGGGGGGCAACCTGATTCTGTCGCGGTATCAAAGGATCGCAAATATGTGGCAATTGCCATTGAAAATGAGCGTGACGAAGATTTAAATAAAGGCGCAATGCCTCAACTACCCGCAGGAAACCTCATTATTATCCCTTTGCAAAAAGGTGTTCCTATATGTGACAGGAAAAAAGTAGTGTCATTGACAGGGTTGGCTGAGGTTGCGCCAAGTGATCCAGAGCCAGAGTTTGTCGACTTTAATGAGAAAAACGACATTGTCGTGACGCTTCAGGAGAATAATCACATAGCGATTGTGAATGCGAAGACGGGTAAAGTGACACAGCACTTTTCGGCAGGACGCGTTGATTTACGCCATGTTGACCTGAAAGAAGAAGGTGCTTTAACCTTTGATGGCGAACAGCTCAACCGTAAACGTGAACCGGATGCGGTTAAATGGTTGGATAATGACCGATTTGTGACGGCTAACGAGGGTGATTACGAAGGGGGATCGCGAGGTTTTACTATATTCAACAAAACAGGGGATGTGCTTTTTGAGTCGGGTTTGAGCTTTGAATATGCCGTAGCCAGAGCGGGGCATTATCCAGAGAAACGTTCAGGGAATAAAGGTGTCGAGCCTGAGGGCTTGGAAGTCGCGACGTTTAATGGTCAGCGCTATATTTTTGTTATGTCGGAGCGTGGTTCTTTGGTCGGTGTTTATAAAGATACCGGCAATATACCTGAATTGGTGCAATTATTGCCGTCGGGTGTTGGGCCAGAGTCAGCTGTTGCGATTCCACAGCGGAATCTATTCATCACCGCCAATGAAAAAGATTTGATCGAGGATAAAGGGCCTCGTGCTCATGTCATGATTTTTGAGTTGAGCCAAGGTAAGCCCAATTACCCTCAATTAGAATCGGTGATGGATGGTCAGCGTCCAATTGGTTGGGGAGCATTGTCGGGTATGGTTGCAGACCCCGAAGTGCCCGGGCGATTGTATGCTGTCAATGATAGTTTTTATCGTAACCAGCCGACTATATTTACGATTGATGCGACCCAATCACCAGCAAGAATTATTCATGCGACACGTGTTACTCGTGATGGTCTTCCTGCTCAAAAATTGGATTTAGAAGGCATTACGACCGATGGAAAAGGTGGGTTTTGGCTGGCGTCTGAAGGTAGAGCTGACCGTCTTGTGCCACATGCTCTGTATCATGTGAATGCCAAAGGTCAGATAGGAAAAAAGAAGAGTGAGATAGCTTTTCCAGCTGCATTGTTGACGCATCAAAAGCGCTTTGGCGCTGAAGGGGTCACTCGTATTGGTAATGTTCTTTGGATCGCGATTCAACGCTCATGGGAAGATGACCCGGAAAATACCGTCAAGCTGTTGTCGTATAACGTCAAAACGAAAGAATGGGGTGCGGTGCGATACCCTATTGAAGTAACTGAAAAAGGTTGGGTCGGATTGTCAGAAATTACGGCCTACGGAGATGATGTCTACGTCATTGAACGTGATAACCAAATGGGTGACAACGCTAGCGTGAAGCGAATTTACCGTGTCGCTCAGTCTGAACTGATGCCTGCAAAACTTGACGGCCAGATACCTGTCGTCAAAAAAGAACTTGTTAAAGATTTAATCCCGGAATTGCAAAAACTCAATGGATTTGTGGTTGATAAGGTAGAAGGGCTTGCGATTGACAGTGACGGCAAGTTCTTTATTGTGACAGACAATGATGGTGTTGACGACAGTTCAGGTGAAACGTATTTTTTCTCATTGGATGAGGAAAAGTAGCTAAGCAAGCTTTTATTTTAAAGCCGTTCAGCTTAAAGCCGTTCAACGTTGGTTTGAACGGCTTTTTTGCATGTTTTTTTGACGCTTTTTAAAAATACTGAATGTCATTGAACTGCAACAGGATTGCAATATTTCTTCATTAGAATTCGCTCCAAGCTGATTGGGTAAGTCACCCATGATGTTTACCCTTAACGAGATGAGAAGTTTTTGGAGTTATTCAAAATGAAAAAAAGTGCTTTAGGTATTGCTATTGCAGGCATGATGGCTGCAGGTAGTGTAAATGCAGCGACAATTTATGAAAAAGGCGATGTTTCCTGGACATTGAAAGCTGATGTGCAAGTTCAACTTCGCCAAAAATCAGGTCAAGATGAAGATTCTTTTGTTGATTATGATGATGCAGAATTAAAGAACCGTTTTACTTATAAGCTAGGCGGTAGCACAACAGCGTTTGCGCAAGTTGATTATGATTTTGAGAAAGAAAAATCTGAAGAAACCTATGTGGGTATGGATTTTGGTGGATATGGTTTTTTGTTAGGTAAAACCGATTTACCCAGTGATGGCTTTGGCCATGAAAAAGCATGGGAAGGGTCAAGTTTTGAAGATGCTTTCAATGAAGTAGCAGAAGACAGTGATAACCAAATTCAACTGCATGCAGAATTTGCAGGTTTGGAGCTGAAAGTTGCGACAGATGTGGAAGATGCTGAAGTTGACGAGAACGGTGAGTCCATACAATCAAAAGTGTTGTTTGACGCTTTCTTGTATGGCGAGTTTGGTAACTTTGACTTTGGTGTGGCTTACCAAGATGTTGAAATGGACCCAAATGCGGATTCTATCGATACGTTTGGTGTGGGAGTCGGCGCAAAATTCGGCCCTGTTTCAGTGGGGGTTGATTATTCAGATAATGACATTGTTGAAGTACTTCATTTGTCGACATCCGTGAAAGTTGCTCCGAAGACTAAGCTGGCGATTGGTTATGAGCTTGCTGAAGAAAAAGGCGTAGATATTGATTCTTGGTATGTTAATACAACCTATAAGATTCATAAAAAAGTGTCGTTGTTAGCTGAAGTGAGCAACACCGATGAGGATGATTCTGATGTAGGTTACCTAGTAGGTATGCGCGTTAAATTCTAAGTGTTTGTAGCGTAACATTTAGCCTGTCATGTGATGTTCATCGAGGTGTCATCACATTGACATGCTTCTTTTGTATCGTTAACTCACAATAAATCCCAAGAATTATTGTTATTGTTTGTTAGCTTACGAGCGATTAAAGGCGGCCAGTATATGGTCGCTTTTTTTTGTGCTGATTGTCGTGTTTGTTTTCGAGTTTGGAGGGCTTGCCTTGTAGTATAATGGTCTTTTGTGATGATTGACCCTAGATAAGATAAGGCACGATGACTGAGAGCAATAAAACGAAGATTGAAGCGGATGTGTTTCGAAAGCTATTGGCACATTTAGATAATAATAAAGATGTGCAAAATATCGATTTAATGATTTTGGCAGATTTTTGTAGGAATTGTTTAGCGAAATGGTATGTCTCTAGCGCAAGTGATCATGGGGAAAGTATTGATTACGAGCAAGCACGAGAAATAATTTACGGCATGCCATATTCTCAGTGGAAAGACTCACATCAACCAAAAGCGACACCAGAACAATTAGCCGCTTTTGAAGCACGGACGCAGAAGTAAGCTCATGACTACAGAGGTGTTAAACGAGAATTCAAGCATGCCAGCCAGTCAGGATTTCCGTAAAAAAAAATATAATTATAATAAGCTGGTCAAACGTCTGCGGCGCGAAGTAGGTAAGGCGATTGCCGACTTTCATATGATCGAAGATGGTGATCATATTATGGTTTGCTTGTCTGGCGGAAAAGATAGTTACGCGATGCTGGATATGTTGTTACACATGCAACGGCATGCGCCGATTAACTTTAGTCTTGTTGCGGTGAACTTAGATCAAAAGCAACCAGGATTTCCTGAAGATGTTTTGCCGGCATATCTTGATAAGCTCGGTGTTGAGTATCGCGTGGTTGAGGAAGATACCTATAGCATTGTGACAGATAAAATTCCTGAAGGCAGAACAACTTGCTCATTATGTTCTCGTTTGCGTCGTGGTATTTTATATCGAACAGCGGGTGAGCTTGGAGCCACAAAAATAGCGTTAGGGCATCATATGGATGATATGGTGGAAACGTTATTCCTGAATATGTTTCATGGTGCTCGTTTAAAGAGCATGCCTGCAAAGCTTGTCAGTGATGATAAAAAGAATATAGTCATTCGACCTTTGGCGTATTGCCGTGAAAAAGATATTGCGGCTTTTGCTCAAGCTGAAGAGTTTCCGATTATTCCATGTAATCTTTGCGGCTCTCAAGAAAACCTTCAGCGTCAAAATGTTAAGTCCATGTTGGCGGAATGGGACGCCAAGCATCCGGGGCGAGTGGCTAATATTTTTAAATCGATGCAGCGTGTCACTAAGTCTCATTTGTTTGATACTCATTTATTTGATTTTGCCACGTTAAGTGTGGCTGATGCCGATCAATTAGATGAGCTTGATTATGCGTTTGATGAATCTCCAGCGCTGACGCTGGCAAGGCGTGCTGAAGAAAATTCGTCGCCTAAATCAAATGCAGGTGAGAATGGATAGCCAGCAACAAGCACAGTTTGAACAGCGTTTGCTTGATGAGCAGGCACAGTTGCTAGGTGTTGCCGATTTGTTGCATTCTGATGAGGCCGCTCCGGTTGAGTTAGATCAAACAGCCGTTGGGCGTTTATCCAGAATAGATGCGATGCAGCAGCAAGCGATGGCTTTAGCGTCACAGGAACGTCAAGGTCAGCGTCTAGCTCGTATCAAAGCAGCTTTAGAGCGTATTGATGATGGTGAGTTCGGCGAGTGTTTAGATTGTTTGAAAGAGATCCCTACGGCACGACTAGATATTGACCCTTCTATTGAATATTGTGTGAATTGCGCAAAGTAATGTTCTAACGTCACGCTTTCCGTGTGGCATCAACCCTATTTTTATTTCGATTTGTCATTTAGTTGTTACTTAAGCAGGTTAATCTGTCAATCGATAATAATAATGCTCTCAAAAAATTTTTAACCGATCTCAAGGATTGAGATCGGTTTTATTTCTTCGGTTTAACGCTTGTGTAAGCGCCCTTATGCGGTTGATAGCAGGCTTTTGAAGCTAGGATTTTTTGATTTCTTTGCTAGCAACCTTTCCCCAGAGTTGTTTGATGCGATTGTCTCGACCACAGCCATTTCGGTAGTATGAGTAACGAAGAGGGTTTTTGGTATAAAAATCTTGGTGATAGTCTTCTGCAAGATAGAATGTGTTCGCCGGCAGAATGGGGGTCACAATGTCAGCTGAGAAGGGTTTGTTCTTTTTTAGGTATGTCAGTGATTCTTCAAACGTGAGCTTTTGCTCTTCGTTTTGATAAAACAAGGCGGTTTTATAGGAATGACCTTTGTCGCAAAATTGCCCATAATCATCGGTTGGGTCGATGGTAGCCCAAAAATATTCTGTGAGCTCTTTGATGGACGTTTGGTTGGTATCAAACGTGATTTTCGCGGCTTCATAGTGGCCGGTATTTTTATAAGTGACTTCTTTATAAGTGGGGTTATCAGTGGTGCCACCGGTATAACCAGATACCACATCAATGACGCCTGGGTATTTTTCAAAATCAGATTCAACACACCAAAAACAACCGCCGGCGACAATCAATGTGTCTGTTTGGATAGCAATTTTAATTTTTTCACTGTGAGTGTCGTCATCTGAATGTTTGGGTTTTCCCGAAGTGCTATTGCTGGTGTTAGCAATCATGAACGCCATTGCAAATAAAGCCACAGCGCTTAACACAACGCGAAAGCCTCTACGCTTTTTTGAAAAGCTGTTTAAAAAATTAAAGAGTAGGCGCTTGTTCATGGTGTTGTTATCCCGTATGGTGAATTTTGTTTATGTGAGTCTATCTAAAAGACCATGATTTTGTATAAAATCTTACTTCGTATTACTAACTTCTTGAAGGGCTTTATGAGTATATTAAATATAGACGCAATACCCGAAGGGCGTGATGAGCCGATGTCAGTCACGAATCAACATGCTGTACTAGATACACCGATTCAAGCACCATTTCCTGATCATCTTGAACAAGCGTTGTTTGGTTTGGGATGTTTTTGGGGGGCTGAAAAATGCTTTTGGACTCTTGAAGGCGTTTATTCTACCGCCGTAGGCTATGCGGCAGGTGCAACACCCAATCCAACTTATCAAGAAGTGTGTTCGGGAATGACTGGGCATAATGAAGTGGTGTTAGTGGTTTTTGATCCGACAGTTATCACTTATGAGGCTTTGTTAAAAACATTTTTTGAATCGCATGATCCAACACAAGGTATGCAACAAGGCAATGATGTTGGTACTCAATATCGTTCAGGTATTTATGCGTTTAATGTGGATCAACAAGAACGTGCACATGTGATTAAAGAGGAATATCAAGCTAAGTTACATGAATCATCTTATGGCGCCATTACAACCGAAATTTTGACGATCCCTAAATTTTATTACGCTGAAGATTATCATCAGCAATATTTGCATAAAAACCCCAATGGTTATTGTGGTCTAGGCGGGACCGGTGTGTGTTTTACGTCATAAATTAGCGATTTAATTGATGTTCTATGGAGGCGGTACACGACGTTATTAATCGTATTTATAAAACTGAATCGGCCAAAGTTCTTGCAGTTTTAACACGCGTGTTAGGTGTGCATAACCTCAGTTTGGCTGAAGATGTTGTGCAAGAAACTTTCAGTAAAGGACTGCATTCTTGGCAAGAGAAAGGTATTCCGATCAAGCCTGAGGCATGGATTATGCAAACGGCTAAGAATTTGGCGATAGATACGATTAGAGCCAATAAGACCAAGTTACGGTTTGCGGAAGATTTGTTTTATCACTTGGAAAGTGAGTGGTCTATGCATTCCGTTGTTGAAGCAGAATTTCAACCTGACAATATTAAAGATGATCAACTTCGAATGATATTGATGTGTTGTCATGAGAATGTCAAAGCTGAAAATAAGCTCCCTTTTATTTTAAAAACACTGTGTGGCTTTGATGTGGCGGCCGTTGCAAGAGCGATGGTTTTGCCCGAGGCAACGGTTAAAAAAAGACTGTTAAGAACGCGTCAGCAGTTAAGAGGCTTAAGTTTAGACTTTCCGAGTGATGATCAACTGCCTGATAGGCTAAGTACGGTGAATACGGTGTTGTATTTACTCTTTAATGAGGGTTTTCACAGCTCTCATCCTGATCGAAGCGTGCATATTATCTTTTGTCAGGAAGCGATTGGTTTGATGCGGTTATTAATTGATGACCCTAGATTGCTTAATATAGAAACCCTGGCATTATTTGCGTTGATGCACTTTCATATTGCTAGAATTGATTCTCGTTTGGATGACGAGGGAGTCGCTATTCCAATTGATTTGCAAAATCGAACGCTTTGGAAAGATGAATATATTCAAACGGCTCATTATTTTATGCAGTTAGCGATAAGAATGAATGATTCTGTTGGTGGGCAGCCCGGGCGATTTTTATCGGAAGCATTAATTGCCAGCGAGCATTGTTGCGCTAAAAAATTTTCTGATACTCGATGGTCTCGTATTGTGACGCATTACCAGCAGCTTATCGAGGTGACAGGTTCTCCTTTAGCTGAATTAAATCAGGCGGTCGCGATTGCGTATGCGGGTGATGTTGAACGAGCTATTGAGACGATTGAACGTTTGGAGTCTCATGCGTTGTTGCGTAGCTCTAATATGCCGACAGCTATGCTTGCACATTTGCATGCGAAAAAAGGCGATGCGCAAAAGGCGCATGATTATGCCAGTCAATCAAAAAAAATAGGAGGCACTCCACGTGAGCATCTGGTTATGATGCGGCAAATAGAGCGCCTTCTGTCAGAAACAGCTTAGGGTTTTATCCCATTTGTACGACTTCTCTGAGTTCAACAATAATGTTGGGCGATTGGAATATGGGGCATGTTTTCGTCAGTTCTAGCGCTTCTTCTTCGTCAACCGCTTTGATGATGGAATAGCCTGAAACCAGTTCCTTAAATTCTGATGCCGCGATATCTGTTACGACACCTTCTACATCAATGCGTTTGCCACTGTAGTGCAGTGGAGAACCGCCAGTCACAAGCCGGTCTTTTGCTTGAAGTTCTGCCATCCAATTTGTCCAATGACTCATCTTTTCTTGCATGTCTTCTGGTGAGGCATTTTTCATCCACTCAGGATCGCCGCCTTGATATATCAACATATATTCTTTCATTTTTTCCTCATGTATTTGTTTCATCATTATGTGATTTTTTGTTGATGCCGATCAACCAATTTAATCGGCTTATAGGTATAACGATTGAGTTGGTTTGATGGAGACACTTTTTTCCCATGAATGTTACTTATTTTTATCGATACAGTTTGGAGAAGTGAACATGAAATAACGTCATTAAGCAATAAATACTGCTTGATGCGGATTGTTGTTGCAGGTTTAATGGCGTGGGGATGAATTACTTATCATTTTAAAAGGAGATAATAAATTATCATGAAAGTGTTAACTCAAATCATAGCTGTTGGTCTAATTAGTCTTTTTTCATCGGCATATGCTTTAGTACAAGATGTTGATTTTCAAGCGAAGTTGTTAAATTTTGATACCGCCAACCAATCTGGGAATGTGCGATTGGTCGCTCTAGGAGAGATTGCCTCAGTAGAAAACCTATCCGGTTCAGATGTTGTGACTGTGTCAGTGAAAGTGGTGGGTATTCAAGGAACCGTTTATGACGCGGCCACGGTTTATTCTTTGGTTGATGGGAAGGTTACAAATGGTAATTTAGCCACAGGACGTGTTGCTTTTACCTATAGTGAAGACGATCAAAGTATGAAAGCAAAGTTTGCTATGAACCTACCAAAGAATGGTTTTTCATGTCGTATTCCGGCGGCTAAATACCGAGTAGAAATGGGGTTTTCGTTAGCGGATGGTCAGTATGTTGGCAGCGAAGCTGAAGTGGGTTCAGTGATCACTCAGCCTGTCAATTGTTCTGTTATTTAGAAGCGAGCGTTTATAAAACGAAGACATCAAGTCAGTAAAGTCACTGGCTTGATGTCTTATGGTTTCAATGGACTACAACGTGAACTTTGTATCGTAGTCACGTAAATAGTACAGGGCGATACATGCTGCAAGCATAGGCCATGCGGCAAAAAACAATAGGTTTGTTGGGCCTCCATACGGATCTAAGTAAATAGATACGGGTGCCAGAGTTGATGCGCTGTGCATAATAAGGACGATTAAATAGGATATGCTTTTAAACCTCCCAATTAAAAACAAGGTAACAACAATGGCTTCTGATATTCCGATGCCTAATACAACCGCATTGCCTAATGCTGGCATGAAAAAGAAACCTTTATAAATTTCTTGAGCGTGAACGGGGTTAACAAATTTATTAATCGTCCACATGACGAGGACTATTCCCACGCCGATGCGTAATAAAAATAAAACATTAGCAATTTTGCTATTGATGGTAGTGTTCATGTGAATGTTCTCCAATTAAATGTCGCTTGTTTTTAGATAAGCTATTCTTTTACTAGGAACGCTTGAGTGAAGAAAATATTTCAAAAACATCAAAATCGGTAGTGTGCTAATGATCGTTTAAAACGACATGATGGATGTTTCGCCATCGCACACGCGGCGTTAGGGTGTTGCTGTCCGCGTGTGTTTTTCGGCGTTATTTGGGCGCCATATGTAATGATGCTTTAGAGGTTGAACTTGGTGTCTTCGTCACGTAATACATATAGCGTGAAGCACGCGGCAAGCATAGGCCATGCTGCAAAAAAGAGTAAGTTAGGGCCTTCAAAAGGGCTGAAATATTTTGCGAAAGGTGTGATAGTCGATACAGCATGAATAATCAACACGAGCAAATAGGTGATGTGTTTGAAGCGGCCAGCGAGAAAAAGACCGAGTAAAATAAGTTCAGCGATACCAATCATGAGAAAAATATTTTCGCCAAGCCCAGGAATGAAGTAAAACTTTTTAAAAACAGCAGCAGCGTGCGCCGGATTTACAAATTTATCAATGGTCCACATCAGTAGGACAAGTGCGACCGAGATTCGTAAAAAGAAAAGGGGTGTTGTTAGTTTGTTGTTCATGATTGAAGGTCTCTAGGTTGTTATTCATTAGTCACAAGAACAAAGTTAAGTGCCTGCGAATGAATAGAATAAGAACGGTGCTAGAGGAATAAGATTGCGCTTAAATGGCAAATTGTATTATTTGCTATTAAGTAATACGTAGATTGCACCTGTGCTGCCATCATTTGCTGGAGTAGAGCAAACGGCAATCACAAATTGGTTCTTTTTTAACCAGCCTAAAATAAGGTTTTTCAGCACAGGCTTTTTGTCTGGAGAGTGTAGGCCTTTGCCATGAATGATTCGCACTGCTGAAACCTGATAGCGAGCACACTCATTGATGAAGCCATGTACATTTCTTTTTGCTTCATCCGCAAATAAGCCATGCAAGTCAAGTTCTTCTTGGATTGAATATTCGCCGCGGCGTAAGCGTTTTAGAATTTTGGAAGGGTAGCCGTCACGTAAAAAAGTGAGCTCGTCACCGCTGTAAAAGCTTGTTGATTCGTCGTCACTGGCTAAAAGCTCCGCCATCACTTGCTGGTCATCAGCAAGCTTTTGTTTGGCAATAGGCGCGATTTTTTTTCGGTAAGGTGCGACCTTGTCACTGTTGAGGCGTTTTGTAGACGAAACCATGCTAGAAAAAGAATTTTTAGCATGGTTGTTTTTGTCGTCAGCCATTGGTTGTGTTTACTTATGCATTGATCGAAGAGCCCAATATATAAGATACGTTCAATCAATCATCATAGGGTTATGACTTTAAAAATCGCTCAGCATCAAGTGCTGCCATGCAGCCAGTTCCTGCTGAGGTGATGGCTTGTCGATAGGTGTGATCCATCACATCGCCTGCTGCAAAAACACCTGGGATGCTTGTTTGGGTCGCGTTGCCGCCTAATCCACTTTGCACGGTTAAGTAGCCATTTTCCATCGCTAACTGATCTGCAAAAATACCTGTATTAGGTGAGTGACCAATCGCAATAAAAACGCCATCTACGTTAAGTTCTTTTGTGTTGTCGTCTTGAGTAGAAGCAAGCCGAACGCCAGTGACGCCCATGTTGTCACCTAAAACTTCGTCAAGGGTGTGGTTCCATTCAATAGTGATGTTGCCATTTTTTTCTTTTTCTAAGAGTTTGTCGATGAGGATTGCTTCAGCACGCAGCTCATCTCGACGATGAACGAGCGTCACCTCAGACGCAATGTTGGATAAGTATAACGCTTCTTCAACAGCGGTGTTGCCACCGCCGATTACGGCGACGGGCTTGCCTCGATAGAAAAAACCATCGCAGGTGGCGCAAGCAGAGACGCCTTTACCTTTAAATGCTTCTTCTGATGGAATACCAAGGTATTTTGCTGATGCTCCCGTGCATAGGATGAGAGCATCGCAGGTGTATATTGCTGAATCACCGATTAATTTGAACGGTTTTTGCGTGAGTTCAGTGGTATGAATGTGATCAAAAATCACTTCAGTATCAAACCGTTCCGCATGCTTGAGCATTCGTTGCATTAATTCTGGGCCTTGTACGCCATTTTCATCCCCAGGCCAGTTGTCCACATCCGTCGTGGTGGTGAGTTGTCCACCTTGTTCTAGGCCTGTAATCAGTACGGGGTTTAGGTTGGCTCGAGCCGCGTAAACCGCCGCGGTATAGCCAGCAGGTCCAGAGCCTAGAATGAGAACATTACAATGTTTTACGGGAGTTGAATCGTTGGCAGTATTAGACATGTTTTTTTATCAGTGGATTGATTGGCTATATATTGGTGAATAAGGATATGTGTCGCAAGCACTATTTTACATCGTTTATGTTTCCAGTATTTTTTGAACGGTTGCTAGCTTTACGCAAACGGTGAAAACTTTCATGGCTTGTTCGAGTTCATCTAGCGGAGGGAATGATGGTGCGATACGAATATTGCTATCAGTGGGATCATTACCGTAGGGGTATGTGGCACCTGCGGGAGTTAATTTTAAGCCAGCGTCAGCCGCAAGTTGGACAATGTTTGAAGCGAGTCCCGGTTGAGAGTCAAATGAAACGAAATAGCCTCCTTTGGCCTCAGTCCAGTTGCCATACTCTTCGAGTTCTTCATGTAACGTTGTCAAAACAGTATCAAATTTGGCTTTAAGGCTATTGGCGTGTTTGCGCATATGCGTTTTTAATGCGTCAATGCTGGGGAATAAGCGGTGATGGCGTAATTGGTTGACCTTGTCTGAGCCAATCGTTGTGACACCCAGTAGCTTTTCAAATGCTTCAAGGTTTGATGCTGAACTGGCTACCCATGATACTCCAGAGCCAGCAAAGCTAATTTTAGAGGTTGAAGCAAACTGCCAAACACTGCTTTCAGTGCCGTGTTTTTTGCAGGCTTCCCAAATGTTAGCCAGTTTTTGAGGCTGGTCTTCCAGCGTGTGGACGGCATAGGCATTATCCCAGAATACTCTAAAGTGTGGTTGCGCTATCGTGCCAAGTTGTGCAATTCGCGCTACTGTTTCATCGCTGTATGTGGTGCCTGTTGGGTTGGAATAGTGAGGGACGCACCACATGCCAACAATTTGGTCATTAGTGTTGATTAAGTGTTCTACTGCATCCATATCAGGGCCAGTTTCCGTTAGCGGCACTGTGACCATGTTGATATCTAAACTATCACATATAGAGAAGTGTCGATCGTAGCCGGGCACTGGGCAAATAAACGTCGGTTTATCTAGTGTCTTCCAGGCTTGTTCATTCGTGTTGAAGCTGTGTTGGAAGAGAGCGATAAAATACATTAGCGTGAGGCTGCTATTGCCACCCGTGATGATGTTTTCGCTGGGAACACCTAGTAGATTGCCACCTAGTTCAAGTGTTTCAGGAATGCCCCTAAGGTGACCATAGTTTCTAGTGTCGATGCCTGAGTCTGTGATGTAGTTGCCTTCTAAAATGCCGTCTAAAGAATCACTTAATGTCACTTGGTCTGTTGAGGGTTTTCCTCGAGTAATATCCAAGTTTAAATTTTCTTCTTGAAGTGCTGCGTAAGCGGCGCTTAGTTCTGCTTCAAGTTTTTTTAACTGCTCAGGAGCCTGATTTTCGAGATTCATTATGTTGTTTTCTATGATTGAAAGGGGGTTAAAAGGCAGTTGCTGATTTTAACAATGTTTGATTCATGGGCAAACAATTTCGATCAATTTTGATGAAATGTTGGTAAATTGTTTGAGGGTGGTCAGGTATCTTTATTGTTGCTTCATATTATTCTTTAGAATCTGTTAATTTGTGTTTAATGGTGGTCGGCAAGGTGTGTTACGCGATAGAATCGATCTTTGAGGATGATGGATAATTTAGACGTTATAACTGTGAATAAAAAAACAAGTAAGAAAAAACCATTAAAGAAAGCGCTGCAGACAAAAACAAGCGGTTTAAGTGATCGTATCAAAGGTTCTCCTGTTGAAATTATTGCCATTGCATTGGCTGTGGTTGGAGCCTATTTCTTTTTGACGCTCGTGTCGTATAGCAACACGGATCCCGGTTGGTCGAAAACAGCGATAAATTCTGAAGTAAATAACTTCGGAGGCATTTTTGGGGCTTATTTTTCTGATTTAATATTGCAAGCTTTTGGCTATTTTGCGTATTTAATACCGGTTTTATTTATCTACGGTGCTTATAAAGTCCATAAGCTAAAATCTGAAGAAACAGAATTACCGTATTCACGATTTGTGTATGTGGCTTTAGGTGTCGCAATTACATTTATTGGCGGAAGCGTGTTAGAGAGCCTGCATTTTGCCCATTTAGCAAAAAATGAATCTTTTTCGGGTGGAGGAATTCTTGGCAGTTCATTAGGCAGTAGCTTCATGTCTATTTTTGGGCAAATAGGTACGACGTTATTGGCGGTTGTTGCCTTTCTTGCTGGAGTGACTTTGTTTAGTCGCTTATCATGGTTTTGGCTGATGGATGAGTTGGGAGAGAAAGCCTGTGATGGCGTTGATTGGTTGAAGAATTTTCGTCGTGAAAAGCAAGACCGTGCCATTGGTGAGGTTGCTAGGGAAACACGTGTTGATAGTGTGGCTACGTTGCGTGAAAAGATTACCCCATCAAAGCCTATTAAGATTGAGCCCAAAGTTGCGCCTGTGGTGAATGACAGTGGTCGCCGAGAGCGTGAGAAACAAGTGAGCATGTTTGCACCCGCTGAAACAGGTGATCATGGTTTGCCTACATTAGCGTTGTTAGATGAGCCAGGTGCAGCAGCAGTGGGATATTCGGCTGAAGAATTACAAGCGATGTCAACGTTGTTGGTCAAAAAACTGGCTGATTTCAATGTTCAAATCGAGGTGGAAAGTGTTCATCAAGGGCCTGTTATTACACGTTTCGAGGTGAAGCCTGCCCCTGGCGTTAAAGCGGCAACTATCGTGGGATTAACGAAGGACTTGGCAAGATCCATGTCGACGATTAGTGTTCGGGTGGTGGAAAATATCCCTGGTAAGAACGTCATGGGAATTGAATTGCCAAATGAAAATCGTGAAATAGTTCGGCTGATTGAAGGCTTGTCGTCTAAGGAGTTTGAAGCCAGCTCTTCACCGTTAACCTTGGTTTTAGGGAAGGATATTTCCGGTGATACGGCGATTGCTGATTTACAAAAAATGCCACATGCACTGATAGCAGGAACAACCGGTTCAGGTAAGTCCGTGTGTATCAATGCATTAATTGTGAGTATGTTGTACAAAGCAACGCCTAAAGAAGTACGTATGATTATGATTGACCCGAAAATGTTGGAGCTTTCTGTTTATGAAGGCATTCCACATTTATTGTCGCCGGTCGTCACGGACATGAATGATGCGGCGAATGCGCTTCGTTGGTGTATCTTTGAAATGGAAAGACGCTATAAGTTGATGTCCGCTTTGGGCGTTCGTAATTTAGCGGGGTATAACAAGAAAATTACGCAAGCCATTGATGCAGGCGAACCTATTCTTGACCCATTAGCAAAAGAAGGGGAATTACCGGAACAATTGGAAGAGTTGCCATGCATTGTAGTCATCATCGATGAGTTGGCCGATTTAATGATGGTTGCTCGTAAACCGGTTGAAGAGCTGATTACTCGCCTGGCGCAAAAAGGCCGAGCCTCAGGAGTGCACTTATTGTTAGCGACACAACGCCCCTCTGTTGATGTGTTAACGGGTTTGTTAAAAGCGAATATTCCAACGCGTATCGCGTTTCAGGTGCAGTCAAAAATTGATTCTAGAACTGTGATTGATCAAATGGGTGCTGAGCAACTGCTTGGTCATGGAGATATGTTGTTTTTGCGTCCTGGGACAAGTATCCCTGAACGTGTTCATGGTAGTTTTGTGTCAGACCAAGAAGTGCATAAAATTGTTGATCATCTTAAGGCGGCTGGGGAGCCTTCGTATAATGACGACATTCTTAATGGTATGAAAGAAGTGAATCAAGCGTTGCCTGCTGCACTCCAAGGTGAGTCGGATGACCCTGAAGATGATCCTTTGTACGATCAAGCGGTAGCGTTTGTCACTGAATCTCGTAAATCTTCAATTTCGGCCGTGCAGAGGCAACTTCGTGTGGGTTATAACCGTGCAGCGCGCATGATTGAAACCATGGAGCAGGCAGGTATTGTTGGGCCTCTAGAACACGGTAAAAGAGATATTTTTGTGGCGGCGCCACCGAAAGATTAATAATAAGGTGACAATGATAATGATAACAAAACGTTTCTTTAAAGCATGTTTGCTAAGTATTAGCTGTTTGTTTTATGGTTCTTTTGCTTTGGCTCAAACGGCGGCGCAAGAATTACAAACTCAGCTTGATGGGTTTAACAGCTTAACGGCAGATTTTGAGCAACGCGTCATTAATTCAGATATGCAATTAGTCGACTTGTTGACGGGGCGCTTTTTTCTAAAGCGTCCGGGCTTGTTTAAATGGAAGTATGCGGACGCAGAGCAAGATATTGTGTCGGATGGCAAGAATATCTATTTCATTATGCAGGATCTGGAGCAAGTCATAGAACGAAATTTTTCTACAGCGTTAGAAACGGTGCCGAGTTTGATTCTTGTCACTGACTCGTCCAAGTTATCTGAACTGTTTACTATTGAAAAACTGACGACTCAGACTCGAGGCGAGCGCTTTCAGTTAACGCCTAAATCATCTGATTCTAGTTATGAGTCGGTGATGGTGAGTTTTTTGAATGGTAAATTATTAGGTTTGCGTTTGGTGGATGTTTTGGGTCAAACCACAGAAATTATCCTTAGTGGTGTGACGAATAATCCCGATATTCCAAATAATGAGTTTAAAGTAGATATCCCGAAAGGTTTTGATGTGATTCAAGGCTAAATTGTTGAATAAATGATGGTGTATATCTATTTATTTATCGCCGGAGGCTTTGGTGTTATTGCGCGTTTTGCTAGTGTTCGATGGGTGAATGCTTTCTTTGCGGCGGGATTTCCTTATGGCACATTGTTTGTCAATGTTTTAGGTTCTTTGTTGTTCGGTTTTTTGTCGTGGTACTTGGTGAATCGTGAATCACACTTCATTAGTACTGACGAGCTGAAAGTTGCGGTGTTAACGGGTCTGTTAGGTGGATATACCACCTTCTCAGCGTTTTCCATGGAAATGTTGCAATTTTTGCAAAATGGTCAACTCCTAAAAGCACTGTTGTACATGTTGTTGAGCGTTATGATATGTGTCTGTGCGTGTTTTGCCGGAGTTGTTCTGGCAAAGCAAATAGTTTAATAATGGTAGAGTTCTCATAGCTCTCGTTTAGATAGTAAATAAGGTTACAAAAATGATTGATCCGCAGTTGTTGCGAAAAGATATTCAAGCGGTCGCTGACAAGCTAGCTGTCCGTGGTTTTCAACTCGATGTTAATGAATTTCAGAAGTTGGAGTCGCAGCGTAAGAGTCTGCAGGTAGAGGTTGAAGAGTTACAGGCAACAAGAAATCGTGAGTCGAAACAAATAGGGCAGGTTAAAGCATCCGGCGGCGATGTTGAAGCGCTGTTAAAAGAAGTGGGTCGTTTAGGTGATACGCTAAAAGCAAAACAAGCTGAGCTAGATGAATTAAAGCAATCTTTTGATGCATTCCAAAAGTCATTGCCTAACATACCGCATGCCTCAGTACCTGAAGGCGCTAGTGAGGATGATAATGTTGAACTGCGCACATGGGGTGAACCAACTCAGTTGGACTTTGAACCTTTAGATCATGTTGACTTGGGTGCGCGTGATGGTGGCATGGATTTTGAAACCGCAAGCAAAATCACAGGTTCTCGATTCGTTGTAATGCGTAACCGAATTGCTCGTTTACATCGAGCACTGACACAGTTCATGTTGGACACTCATACGGCTGATCATGGATATATGGAAGTGTATGTTCCTTACCTTGTCAACAGTGATAGTTTGTATGGAACAGGCCAATTGCCAAAATTTTTGGACGATCAATTTCGTACTCAAACCGAAGATGACTATTTTTTGATTCCTACCGCTGAAGTGCCTGTCACTAATATTATGCGTGATGAAATTGTTGATAGCGCTGATTTGCCAGTGAAGATGGTTGCCCATACCCCTTGCTTTCGTCGTGAGGCCGGAAGTTATGGGCGTGATACCCGTGGCTTGATTCGCCAGCATCAGTTTGAAAAAGTTGAGCTAGTGCAATTAGTTGAGCCAGAAAAATCTTATGAGGTGCTTGAAGAGTTAACTAGCCATGCGGAAGCAATATTGCAGAAGCTAGGCTTGCCATATCGTGTGGTCACGCTATGCGGTGGTGATTTAGGCTTTTCAGCGGCAAAAACCTATGATTTAGAAGTATGGCTTCCTGCGCAAAATACGTATCGTGAAATTTCATCGTGTAGTAATTTCGAGGATTTTCAAGCACGTCGTATGTTGGCTAGGTCTCGCACAGGCAATGAAAAGCCACAGTTGCTACATACGCTAAACGGTTCTGGTTTGGCGGTGGGTAGGACCTTGGTGGCGGTCATGGAAAACTATCAACAAGCAGATGGTTCTATTGTTGTGCCTGAAGTGCTTCGTTCTTATATGGGAGGTATTGAATCAATTTAAGGCTTTTTTATATTTCATAGCAAAAATATTCAAATTTTTGTCAATATTCGCTATGAAAAGATTGTCTAATTGAGCTCTCTTATATATCATTGCGCACCTGTTCAGGTGGCCACTTAGGTTTCTTGAATGGTTAAAATTTTGGAGAGGTGGCAGAGCGGTTGAATGCACTGGTCTTGAAAACCAGCAAGGGTTAATAGCCCTTCGAGGGTTCGAATCCCTCCTTCTCCGCCAGAATTTAAAAAGCACGTCCTTGGACGTGCTTTTTTATTGGGTTGATATTAATGCTGCTAGTGTTTATTGCTTGATTTCCGCACTTTCTTCTTGCGCTAACATGCCTTCAATGTGTCTTTGAGTATTGGCCAATGTTGAAAGTTTATCTTCGGTGTATTCCATGCCGATAATCTCAAAAATTTCTTTGGTAGGGATAGACTTTTTCCGGCCTCGTTGTCTAAACCTTGCTTTGACAAAGCCTTCAGCATAGAGGGTGTCGTTTTTTATGAATTGCTGCTTCATATATAAGTTTCTTTCATCCCACGACTCAATTTGGCTGATGACATCAAAATCAACAAAAGGGCCGAGAGATTTTTTGAAACGGATGCTTTGTGAGCTCACCACAGGGTAATAACCTTGTTTGATGATTGTCCAGAAAGTATTTGATTGCAACATGATGTCAAAACGACCCAGATCCATGATGGAGAAATAACGCCCGTTATTCATGTGAAAGTTCAGATCTAAGTCAAAAGCGTTGACTCTGAATTTTGTTACGCATTTTGAAAAAGGGTGGATGGGATTTGAAACTTTTAGCCTTTTAAGAATCAAAGTGATAAAACGGAAAAATAAATTCATAATGTTAGGTATGCAGTTTTTTGTTTATCGATCGGTTGTTAAAGTGAATTTAACACAGTGTTAAAAAGGAGCGTTGACATTGTTAAAATAAAGGTTGGATGCTGTAATAAAAGGCTCTTAAGCGGGTCAGTATTTCATCGTAAAAATCAGAACATTTATCTATGCCTACAACGCTTTATACTATTGGATATGCAACAAAGCCCATTGATGTGTTTATTGGGCAATTAAAGCACTACAACATCAATGTTGTTGCTGACATTCGATCAGTGCCATACAGCAAGATTTTTCATGATTATCATAAAGAAGCATTAGCAGATTGCCTTAAGCGACATTCAATTGCTTATACGTTTATTGGTGATGAACTAGGCCCTCGTTCAAAAGACCCAAAACACTATGATGGTGGTGGGCAAGTGCAGTTTGATCGGTTAATGCAGTCTACACTGTTCGAGTCAGGTGTTCAGCGGTTGAAAAATGGTTTAGAGAAAGGCTTCACGGTGGC
>JBOEGT010000088.1:0-15571 GCA_050633585.1 Arenicella sp. | reverse complement strand
AAGGGTTTCAATATTCAAGTGGCGCAATTCTTGAGACCGATGTTGGTACTATGGAAGGTTTTTATCATTTTGAATTAGATAATAAAGAAATGATTCAAGTGCCTATTCCACAGTTTGTCTTAAGTGTTCCTAGGAACCTACATTAAATAGAAACAAAAAAAGCAGCCTTTGTAGGCTAGCCGTTCTGTTAAATTGTTGCATTTTTAATGCTTGATATAGCAAAATAGTCCTAATTTAAAATTTAATTAGGACTATTTTGAATCAGACTATTAAGCCTCCCTCATTTCGTTTGCCTCTCGAAGCTGATGATATTCAAGTCAATACTTGTACAAACCCATACTGCAATAGCTTTGGAAAAAAGCCAATAAACGGAAATAAAATAGAAAAACTTGAGCGTGACAAGCACTTTGTAATTGTTGGTATTAATGGAGTTAATAAAAAAGGAGAAGTTATCAAATCCCGAGGAGTTAAATGTAAAAATTGTGGTGTTATTAGCTCAGTGCATAGTAATTATGCTTGTGCAGAGGAATTAAAGCGGTTTTTATCTTCAAGAGCAAAAGCTATATCTTGTCGGAATAAAGATTGTGAAAATAACGGAGTATTACTGCAAGCTAACTCTTCGCAATATCGAAAGTTTGGAAAATCGCAAAGTGGTTCAATCAGATACAGGTGCAAATCATGTTTAAGTACTTTTTCTATTTCATCAAATTCTAATCACCGGCTTAGAAAACCTGAAAAGACAATTGAAATATTGAAGCTGCTTGTTAACAAAGTGCCCATGAGGCGCATTTGCGAAGTAGCTGACGTCTCACCAAGCCTTGTTTATCAGCGAATTGATCGAATATATGATGTGTTTAGCAAATATTCAGAACATGAGAAGTCTATATTTTCTAACTTAGGTGCTGAGTTTTTACATTTATGCTCAGATAGCCAAGATATAACTCTAAATTGGGATACTTCCCTCGACAGGCGGATAACTGTATTAAAATCTTTTGCAACTGCTGAGGCGAAAAGTGGCTTTATCGTTGCTCAGCACGTCAATTTCGATCCAAACATTGACCCAATTGAGCTTGAACTCGAAGCAAGAGAGTTAGGAGATCCAGAGCTGCAATTATCTTATCGTCGTTATGCTCGAATATGGATGCCAAGTGACTTTAGGGGTGAATCTGAAGGTACAGAAGAAAATAAGATCTCTAAAGTATTTGCCAATGGTGCAATGGTAAGGCAAATCTATACCCAATATGGGCACTTTCTTTATCTTCAAAAAATACTCAATAGCATTCCAGAATTACAGTTTTCATTAGACCCTGATCCAGGCATCGGAAGAGCGGTACTTTATTCATTTCGAGAGAAAGTTATAAAAAATACATTGCAGGTCTGTTTAGTGAAAATTCAAAAAGATTTGACCTTGTCAGAGAAAAAAACGTTGTTAGCAAATTCTGATGAGTTCTGGGAAGAAGAACAACGTAAGCAACCTAGCTTGAGTGAAGTACAGCTTTTAGAGCACATAATCGAACGACAACTGTTAGAGGAAAGCTATCAGTCTTTAAAGCCAAGTAAACGCTGGATAGATAGCCCTTTACCCAACATTAACGAACCTTATAAACAGATTCAATTGATTAGCTATGATGACGAAGGTCAATCCAAAAAAGCGTTATGGGCAATTGCTCGCGCATCTTTGCGTTCCGTTGATCGATACTTCATGCTAGTGCGAAGAAGATTATCCCTTTTCGAACGACCGATTCACTCTTCAAGTAGTACAAATAGAGCGTGGCATGGATATCAAGCCTATAATCCTTATACGACTGTCAAGCTTTTAGAGATTTTTCGAATAGTTTACAACTATCATTTGGCAGGCACGACAAAACAAACGCCTGCGCAAAAGCTTGGTATAACTGACCGCCCCCTCAGTCTTGATGAGCTTATTAAAGGCGTAACGCTTTAATTATTAAAAAAATACTTTGATAACTCATTATGGTTATGGAGTACCACAGGGTGTTTGTAATTTGGCTTTGTTGAGTTAGTTTTTGATAAGTTATATCTAACGGCAAAATATGGAAAAAGGCTTTGCCTTAACTTTACTTTCCATGAAAGTTGGCCTTTGTGCAATTTCATTCCATAATCATTTGCAATCACCATTTTTTGATGGTCATTAAATTCTGGATTGGGTCTTAAATCTATCGAAATAATATTTGACCATTCAATATCATTGCTCAGAGATTCGGATGTTTTTTCATTATACGGTTTTATTTTCCCCATGCGCTGTATAACAAAATCTCTGAATTCTTTTCTTAGGCTATCGTAAGCCCGAACCTGCCACCGAAATCCAGTATGAAAGAATGAGTGCGGCCAAATATTTCGCTTACTGGGCTTGCTAGAACTCATCGAGTTGTACGTTATTGATAAACCCGTATTCGTTCTAATCGCTCTGATAATGATTTGCACTGCCCTGGAACTTAGGCCATGGGGTTGATTTGGAATGATTTCGGCATTGATCTGTTGACCGCCAATATTGGCTAAAGCTGCTTCTGATTTACTATCTGCATGCGCATACAGCAGTGAAAGATACTCACTTGGATCAGATGAAATATAGGCAGGCTTAAAGGTTCTTTGAGGAACATAAGCTCTTATTCTTGGATCAAAGCGTATGTTATTTGGATGGCTTTCATCATAAATTCTTAGATCATTAGTGACATGGTTTGGCGCAACACCAAATGCATCACTAACTTGCCGACGTTTTACAGTCCCCTCCCATAAAGCAAGTGCTTCAATAAACTTAAATCGTTGTTCTCGGGAATGAGGGAGTGCTGAATTCATACTTACTATCAATATTTTATTTATACTGCATATTAGTATAACAGTTATTATTATCTGTACAATACATAATATAATTGCTATAATTTAAAGCGCATTTAGCTAAAAAATTAGAGATGGAACAACCGCACTTAAAAGCATGGCTTGACGTTTTGGACTACAGCTCCAAAGAGAATCAGTTATTTCTTGAGAAAGATGCTGTGCCCACTGAGCATCCTTATTCAATAGAGATGTGGGAAATGCTAAGAAAAGATGGAGATATTTGTGCAAATGCTGTTTTTGATGTTGAAGGATTACCTACAGTTGCCTTTTTTGAGAAAGACGGAAAAAATAATTTTCCTAAAGATGATTTAGATCAAATTCGACAAAAACTATGGAACCAAAACCTTGTATCCGTAGTTTTAGTGCTAGATCAAGAATCTATCACTGCCTATTCAGTGAATCAGAAAAAAGATCGAGGGCAAACTCTTACGCATGAAGAAGTGAGTAGGCACGGATGGTTTTCTGCTGGAGAAATAAGTTCCTCTGAAATTCAACAGCGACTACCTCTATGGTTTAAATCTGAAAGTCGTGTAGACAAAAAATTACTCAAAAATCTTGGTGAAGTAATTAATTTGTTAACTAAAGAAGATGTTTCTTCTTCGGATGCTCAGATTCTTGTTGGTCAAATATTATTCATTTCTTATTTAGAACATAGAGAAATTGTCAGTGATATCTATAGACAAAGAAGAGGAGTACACGATTTATATTCATTGATTTCAAATGCTAGTGGCACTGATATATCCAAGTTAATATCTTCATTACAAGACGACTTCAATGGTGACTTTTTGTCTGCTGCGACTCAGAAAAAGTCGTTATGGATGAACTTAAATGATCGTGCTTTTAATGTGTTGAGTGATTTTTTATCACATGTTGATTTGCAATCAGGGCAGACCAGTTTTTGGAAATATGACTTCAGTCAAATTCCAGTTGAGCTTTTATCAGGTATTTATGAATCATTCTTAGGTGATGAGCAAAAAAACTTAGCCGCTTATTACACTCCACGACACCTCGCTAATTTAACTATAGATCAAGCATTAATAGACTCACCTGGAATCCTTAATGAAGTTGTATTAGACGGTGCATGCGGTTCAGGAATTTTATTAACGACGTTTTTTAGACGCTTATTATCTGCTGCTGAAGCTGATAAAAATCGTCAACTAACATTATTGGAGCGAGTCGATCTTCTAAAAACACATATTTTTGGGAGTGATCTAAATGATGCCGCATTACGAGTGACTGCATTTAGCTTGTACCTATCGCTATTAGAGAGGTTAGAGCCAAGAGATGTTGCTGCTCTCCAAGATAATCACGAAGTTAAATTACCCCAGCTTAGATTGAGCAATCTCTTCTCCGGTAACGAAAAAGGTGATTTCTTTTCTGATGAAAACGCACATCTTGCACAGAAGAATATTACTTTAATCTTGTCTAATCCTCCGTGGATGGAACCTTCAAAAAATGACGTTATTAGCGCAGATAATTGGATAAAGAAAACACCTTATTCTGTTTCAAATAGACAAGTAGCATCAATTTATGCGTTAAGAGCAATGGATTACTTGAAACCAGGTGGTCGTGCATGTCTCATCATGCCTGTAGGACAACTAGTCTCACCTAGCGCTAAAGATTTTTTGAGAAGTTGGTTATCAATCTTTCGTCCTATCCGGATATTAAACTTTGCTGATTTGCAACAATTACTGTTCAAATCAGGAAGCCATAGTTGTTTTGTCGGAGTTGTCGAAAAACGCGATCCTAACAGCAAAGTTAATCTGGCTGCAGAATCTTTCGAGTACTGTGTGCCAAAGTCCGATGTGAGCTTAGCGCTTGGAAGACTGACTTTACAAAGTGGAGATAGATTATCTATTCAAACACAATCAGTCTTTGAAGATCACAGCCGCTTGGCTACTCTCATGTGGGGCAATGAAGAAGACTTAGCATTAATAACAAAATTAAGGGCGCTAGGATCAATAAATGATTTTTTAACAGGTCCTGTGGGAGAAAGACGTTGGTTGATGCGAGGAGGCGTCCATATTCATGATAGTAATACAACGCCAGTATCTGCAGAGCCTCTTAAATCAATGCCATTCATTGAGACAAGTGTTTTTAAACTGTCACCTGGTGTTTTACATCCTGATTTTTTAAACGAATTTCCGCATGACGTTAATGAGGTTGCAAATATTACTGACAGCCTTATGTCAGTGTTTAAGGGGCCTAGAGTGTTATTTCCTGATGGCTTTGACAGTCAGCGACAACTAAGGTCTGCCTATTTCGATGAACCTGCAGCTTTTACCGTTAGTATTAACGCGATTTCTGGACCCGATAGTGATAGTAACTTATTAAAGTTTCTGTCAGTTTTCCTTCGTTCAAAACTAGCATCTTATTTTTTGATCATGAGTTCGTGGCAAGTCATGGCTGAAAGAAATGCAGTAAGAAATGTCAATATTAAGGCTTTTCCATTTTTCCCGCCCGAATTTGCATCTAACCCAACTAAAGCAAATAACATTATTCACCAAACTTCCGAGTTACTTTCAGAAATAAGTGATTTGAATTTTCTTGAGATTAACAATGCCTTTGTAGATCGTATGCCGCAATTTGATCAAATGGTTTATGAGTACTTTGATCTTTCAGAAAGAGAAATTGTCTTAATTGAAGATGTGGTGACGTATATTTCGCCATCAATTCGGCCCAGATCATTTAAAAAAATCTATACACCGATGCAGCAACGCACGTCAGAGCAAGCATTAAATCAATATGCTGCTAGGCTGTGCTCAGAACTTGACCGTTGGAAACACATAATGGGGGGAGAAGGACAGTTCTCGGTTGATATTGTTTCTGCGGAGTTAAGTACTTATGGGGCAAATGCTATTGTCAGGGTTAATTTCTCTGAAACCAATAGTAAGCCTAACCAATCAATAAAGTTTGATGAAGATGCGGTAAAGGCGACTTTATTGGAACTGAACTCAAAAGGAATGATCAATCAGAAACATGGGAGTTCAATGAACCTGAACCTAGATGCGTTTATTTGGGTTAACGATGCCTTATATATCGCTCGTCCGTTAATTACCCGCTACTGGCTACAAAGAAATGCGATGAAAGATGCAAGATTAATCGTAACAGCCATTCAGCAAGAAACCTAAATAACGAGAGAACTATCGATGGACCGTAGACACTGGTTGAAAGCTTTCCCAATACAAGAAGCAAGCAAGGCTGTGGAAGTGGTGTTAGACGGGTGGAAAGATTTATCATCAAGGAACTCGGCTAAGTTTTGCCATACCGAGAAAGAACCTAAGCTAACAACAATGCTGCGTTTATATATAAAGGATTATAAAGCCATGAATGCAGGTTTACTTGGTCAGTGGGGAGCTGAGCAAACTGAAGGAATGCTAGATTTAACAACATTGGAAATAACAAAAAGACATAGAACAGATATTCACTATGCCTGGCATGATCAAAGCACTCGTCATGAAATAATTTTTGAATTTAAGAAACTTTCACATACGAAAAGTAGTCGAGATTTGTACTACAGTAAAGAAGGTATGGGTCGTTTTATTGATGGTAATTATGCGAAGCGCCATCCATTATCTCTGATGGTTGGTATATTGATGTCAGCAAAAGAAGATTGTGTTCCACCGTTAAAAAAAGCAATTTCCGCTAACGGCGCCGCAGGTGCACTTAAAATGCTCAAAAATTCAAAAGGACATCTGCTGACTGAACCTTCCGATTTTTTTAATAGCAAGGCTGAATTTGATACTGAGCATACTCGACCAGTTGATATGGCGCCTCAACATGGATCTATCATTATTTCTCACCTTTTTGTGGAATTCCCTTTCCCAAATAAGTCCAAAAAATCGATTAGAAAAAAATTAGTTAGGGAAATAGAGCAATAAATAATTACTTAACAGTTTAGCTGTTAAAAATCTTTTCAATTGATTCATTTTAATTCTTGTTAGCGTAATAGTGCTCGCAAGTCTTGATTAAACCTATAGAATATATCGCAGAAGCTGAAATAAATAGTTCAGACATGATCGTTGCTACAATTAAGTCAGGCAATTGACTTGCTAATCGCCAGACACTTAACAGCTAATGACCGTGAGACTCTCAGCTGAAAATAATAAATTCCATGCTTAGTTTTGTGCTGCTCATTGTATACGGACCTTTTTAACAGATATTTAGGGGGCTGAAATATTATTCTATCGCCAAGCCAAATGGGGCAAATACTTGTTTGCCATCAAGTTGTACTTGAGCGAAAAGTTTTAGATATCCTGCTTGTTTAGGTTCGATATGAAAGCTCAATTTTGGGCCGCCTCGTTCTGAATCATCCGCCGGCTCTTTTCCAGTTGGGTGGATATGCGCAATAGTTTCATAGTCTTCATAAAAACCGACCATATGTGCAAATGCACCCATAACTGGTTCAAGGAAATTCACGAGCTGACCATTTTTGAAAACACTCATATGTGCAAAAATAGCTTCACCTGCCTTTAAATTACCATCTAGCTCTAAAACAAAATCATAGCCTTGAGATGATGCCTTGAGAGCTGTTTCTTGCGCACTTGGTCTATCGCATTTTTCAGCTCCATTTAGCTGAACAGGAATATAGTGCTGAAACGAACCTTTTAATTTCACATCTGCCCACATGCGATAAGAGCAGGAAGTCGTTGGCGTAAAATTAAATGAGTAATAGCCCGAAGATTCTTGAATTAGATGTTCGTGATGATAATCATTAAGTTCAGGATTAATAATAAGCAAGTGAACAGGCTGAGTATGAACCACTTGAAACTCAGAAATATCCACTGGATTAGCCTCAGCATCCTGAATAAATAAGGCAATTTTATTCTCATCATCCGCCGTTAGCTTGTTTGGCGAAATAGGTGTGATTACTAATTCAGGCTCACTGCTATATTGCCTATGAGCGTGATGCGCGTGATCGTGCGAATGACCCTGCTGCGAATTCTCTTTATTGACTTGCTCTTGCTGTGAATGATCATGTTGCGATTCTTCAGTTTTAGCATGCTCATATTTATGCTGTTCATCTGATAAAAGCTTTTTCTGAGATGTTTCATGTTGCGAATGATCATGACCTCCGTGATCGTGTCCAGCATGATGCAGGTATGTGACCACAACAGCGACCAATAAAAGTACTGTGATCGATATCGTTAATATAATTTTCATCTTTTTTGCTCCCTAGAGGTTAATCAATATAAAAAATAGTCATTGCTATCATTATTAAATTTTCAGGCAATGGCATATTGCTGCTGGCATAGGATGGAGATTTGTCTGTCTTATCATTCTAAACCTCAACTTTATTAAGTTCTTGATTCATATATCTCTCAACAGCTTTTTTACCAAACTTCCAGAACACCAGTGGAGTGACAATTAGATTTAACAATGTTGAACTAAATAGCCCTGAAAAAATCACCGTTGCTACGGGACTAAGAATCTCTTTGCCCGTCTCTCCTGCTGCTAACACCAGAGGAGTTAATGCCAACAAAGCAGTGAGTGCTGTCATTAAAACGGGGACCAGTCTTTCCTGTGTGCCGCGTTTGAGCATAATGAGATCAAAGCTCTCGTTTTCATATTTCATCAAATGTAAATAATGCGAGATCATCATAATGCCGTTTCGGGTGGCTATACCCGTGAGAGTAATAAAACCCACCAATGTCGCAATTGAGAACACTCCTCCTGTAAGATAAATGCCAATGACAGCACCAATAAACGACAGCGGTATGGCAATCATCACCTGCAAGCTCAGAACGACTGAACGGAAATGTGTATAAAGAGCGAGAAACATCCCTAGTAAGGAAAATATGCTCAAGATCAGGATATTCCGTTGCGCTCTTACTTGACTCTCAAACTGACCATCATAGCTAATGTAATAGCCTGAAGGGAGTTCAAGATTGTCATTTAAAATGGCTTGAATATCTTCTACGACGCTCACAACATCACGCCCCTCTGTGTTGGCTTGGACAACCATACGACGGTTAACACCTTCACGATTAATCAGATTTGGTCCTTTAGCCTCTTCAATATCCGAAAATAAACCTAAAGGCACAACATTGCCACGCAAAGTATCAAACGGAATCTTAGCAATAGCTTCTTTGTTTTCTCTTGAAGCATCGTTCAAACGCAACACAACATCAAACAATCGATTACGATCAATTATTTTAGTAATAGTTTGGCCTTGCAAAGCTAATTCTGCATGCTCCGCTGCTTCTCCGATCATTACACCGTGTTGTCTTGCTCTATCTCGATCAAAATTAACGTGAATTTGAGGAATCAGTAGTTGTTGTTCAATTTGCAAATCTGCTAAACCTTCAACATCTCTGATCAAGTTTTGCACTTCTGCTGCTTTAGCCCTCAACACATTCAAATCATCTCCAAAGATTTTTACCGCAATTTCTGCACGAATGCCTGATGTAATAAAATCAATTCGGTGAGAAATAGGTTGACCAATATTGATGATCACTCCGGGAATTTCACTGAGTTGCGCACGAATATCAGCAACAATTTCACTCTTGTCACGATTTGATGACTTAAGCGTCACCTCAAGTTCAGTCGAGTTGACGCCAAGCGCATGCTCATCTTCTTCTGCACGACCTGTTCTGCGACCTGTATGAGCCACTTCGGGAATCTGGTGAATTAAATTCTCTGCCAAAATGCCCATTCGATTGCTTTCGTCTAATGAAGTCCCTGGTGG
The DNA here is from genome assembly GCA_050633585.1 of Arenicella sp. GTDB lineage: Bacteria > Pseudomonadota > Gammaproteobacteria > Arenicellales > Arenicellaceae > CALKZN01. Next base: position 6,027 of record JBOEGT010000088.1, on the reverse strand, counting down.
CAAAGTGACATTGATGGTGAAGCTACCCTCGTTGAATTCGGGTAAAAATTCTCGCCCAAATGTAGGCACTAACATCAAGGCGCTGATGAACATGACAATGACAATCGTAAAAACAGTTTTGATACGTGGTAAAGCTAGATTTAAAACTCTGCCATGAACTGCCTTGAGTTTCGTCACTAACCAGCCATCTCGTTCATCTTCCATACGCTTCATTTTAGGCAAGAGATAAGAACACAAAGCTGGCGTCACTGTGAGAGAGACAATCATCGAAGCTACAATAGAAGTGATATAGGCCACACCCAATGGCACAAACACTTTGCCTTCCAAGCCACTGAGAGCGAACAAAGGCAAGAACACCATAAACACAATCACCGTTGAGAAAACAATTGAATTTCTGATTTCTCTGGATGCCTTGAACACTACTTTCAAAACAGGCTCTGGATGTTGCTTGTGTTTATTTTCACGCAAACGCCTAAAAACATTTTCAACATCGACAATGGCGTCATCGACTAATTCACCGATAGCCACTGCCAATCCACCCAAGGTCATAGTGTTGATACTCATTCCAAACCACTTAAAAATCACGAGCGTCACTATGACAGATAAAGGTATAGCTACCAGTGTGATTGCCGTGGTTCTGAAGTTTAATAAAAACAAGAACAGAATAATCGCCACCAGTATTGATCCATCACGCAAAGCCTCAACAATATTTTCAATTGCATTCTCAATAAAATCCGCTTGCTTGAAGATTTCTGGATTCAGAATCACACCACTTGGCAGAGTTGTCTCAACTGATGTAAGTTCAGTTTCAATACGGCGGCTTAAATTAATCGTATCTGTGCCCGGCTGTTTTGAGACAGCTAAAAGTACTCCGGGTTTGCCATTAATAGACGCATCGCCTCGTTTTGCAATTGGACCTGCTAATTCAACATCGGCAACATCCGCAATCGTCAAAGCAGGTCTATCAGGCGTCACTTCTTTCGCAATCACGGTTTTTTTCAGATCATCTAATGAACTAATGCGTCCGAGGTTACGAATAGAATGTTCTTTGAACGGTTCAAGAAGAAACCCACCTGTGGTATTCACATTGGCGTTTTCCAGTGCTTCACGCACCTGATGCAGAGTGACTCCATGATTAAGCATTTTTTGTGGGTCAACCAAGACATGGTATTGCTTTAAATCACCGCCAATAGAAGTAATTTGAGACACTCCACTAATACCCAACAATCTCTGTTTGATATCCCAATCGGCTATAGTACGAAGATCAAGTGGACTAATCTCTGGGTTCTCAGAGGTCACCCCAATAAACATGACTTCACCCATGATCGAAGAAACAGGAGCCAAAATAGAATTCACATTGTCAGGCAAACTGCCTGTGACTTGATTTAACTTTTCGGTGACAATTTGCCTAGCAAGATAAATCTCTGTATCCCAATCGAACTCAACATATACAATCGAAAATCCGATCGCCGAAGAAGAACGCACACGAACAACACCGCTGGCACCATTCATCGCAGCCTCAATCGGGAATGTCACTAATGTTTCAACTTCTTCAGGCGCCAAGCCTTCAACTTCACTGATAATAGTGACTGTCGGGCGGTTTAAATCAGGAAAAACATCCACAGGCAGAGAACGTGACACTTCAAATCCATAGGCGACTATCAGTGCCGCAACTGTGACTACCAAGAGGCGGTAGTTCAGTGCAAAACGAATTATTGAATCAAACATAACTCATACTCCATTAATGCTTATGGTTGCCGTGATCATGATCATGCTTATGATCTACCTGTTCATGACTTGAATCATCATGTTTTTCATCATGGCTATGACCTGTATGTTCATGACCTGAATCATCATGTTTTTCATCATGGCTATGACCTGCATGTTCATGACTTGAGTCATCATGTTTTTCATCATGACTATGACCTGCATGTTCATGACCTGAATCATCATGTTTTTCATCATGGCTATGACCTGCATGTGCATGACTTGAATCATCATCATGTGCATGGTCTTTTATGCCGCCAACAGAGATATATTGCAGTTGATAATTACCATTAGTAACGACATGCTCAAATGGGAAAATACCGCTTTTGATTTCTAAATGATGTGCTGTTTTTATGCCAAGTGTTACATCACGTTTTTCAACCTGATTGTCTTTGATGACATAAACAAAATATGATCCTAGTTCCCCTAAAACAGCACGTTTTGGCACAGCTAGCACTGGAATGTCATTGCCTGTCAAAATTTCCATTGTGCCTTGCAGGCCAGCTTGAATATCATGTTCTGGAGTATGCACAAGTGCAAATACTGAAAATGTTCGACTCTCAGGATCAATTACACGATTAATGCGCTGAACTTTTCCTTGAATATGATGTTCAGGGGTAATATCGAGATGAACATTCACATTTTGATCTACTTTAATTTTAGCAATATCTGGTGTTTCATACGCCACACCACGAATCAGCATTTGTGAGGCATCACCCACTTCAAGTATATTGCCACCAGCATCAACAATCTCTCCTGCATTCGCGTGAAGATTCAAAACAAAACCATCAATTGGCGCAAACAAAGTCACATTATTATTGCCGACATTGACGGGTTCTAGAGTAACAAGTCGATCGCCTCTTTTTACTTTTTGTCCAACTTTAACTGATATTTTTAATATCTTTCCGCCAAATCGAGGTGAAATGACAACACGTTTTTCAGGCAATAATTCCGTAAATGCAAGCATTTCGACAGTATTGGTAATCGGTAAAAAATCCGCTTTTTCGGATTTAATTCCTAAGTTTTTCATCTGTTGCTCAGAAAGCTCAAAATTTGAAGTAGGCGCTGTACCGCTGGCAAATGCACTATCACCATGATCATGCCCAGGACCTGCAAAACTTGGCTTGATTAGAACCAATAAAGAAAATGTGATAAATAATTTTTTCATGATTTCGTTCCTATTGTTTTGTCAGACTTTGACCCGTCAAACTCTCAAGATTAATTATTGCTTCAATGGAATCTATATAAGCTTGAAAAGCATCGCGCTTAATAGTTGTTATGCGTTCACGCACTCGCATCAAATCGAGAATCGTCGCTTGTCCAGTATTAAATTTTCTATCCATCACAGACTGCACGTCTTGCCACGCAGGCAAAATTTTATTTTGATAGTTAGAAACCGATAATTGTGACGCCTGAGCCTTTTCATAGGCTGTCGCTAAAACAGTAGAAAAGTTTTGTTCATCGAGAACGGCGAGATTGACCCGTGCTAAATTACGTTCGGCACGCGCTCGCGACAGCTCAGCATTGTTTCGATCCCAAATAGGAATGCTGATGTTTATTCCAAATATAACATTGGTATTATTCTCATCAAGATCATGATCAATAATTGCTCTTGGGGCGAATTCTGGAAAGCGTGCGTCTTGTTTGGCAACTGTATAGCGTTTTTCAGCAAGCGTTTTACGGCTCTCTAACAAACTACGAATTGAGCCTCTTTTTTCGGCTAAATTTGTCAGAACAGAGAGTTCTGGAATATTAATTTTTCTTGGTTTGACTGCGACAAAGCTTGTCTGATCCATGCCTGCCATTCTTAAAAGATTCACTGCGCCATTAGCTCTTTTGACGCGAATTGTCCGAAGTTGTTCTTCTAATTGTAGTGCTTCCGCTTTAAATATCTTTGCATCGGCAATATCAACGCGCCCTGTTCTGGCAGCGCGCTCGATCAGTTTTTGTTTTTTAATAACGTAATCTACATTTTGAGAAATAAGCTTTTCTTGTTCTTGTAAAGCAAAATACGCTATATAACTGCGTGTTAGTGTATGAACCAACTCCAACATTTGTGCTTTTTGCTCGATGCTCGCTGTTTGTCTTAACGCATCCGCATAAGATTGACGTGATCCAAAATTTGATAAGCGCAAAGGCTGCTCAAACTCTATTTCTACCGATCGCGATGAATCATCTTCAATCGCGGTAACATCAACTTCTGCGGTTGGATTGTCTAAAGTTTCAATATCGAATGCATCTGCTTCAGAATCAGCAAAATTGTCTAATATGCGTGCCTTTTCTGGGCTATTTTGTATAGCGTGTTGAATGATACTTTCTAACGTAAGCGTGTTTGCTTTAGCAGCCTGTAAAGGTGTTACTAATACAAACAACATAGTTAAGTATAGTTGTTTCATGATAATTTTCGTTTCAATTAAGTTGCTATAGCGCTGCTAATAAAAAGCATACGCGAACGTTTTAGCTCAACATGAGCTAAGGAAAACTATAAGCGGATTTCGCCTAGTGACTTAGAAACGAGGTGGACGGCGGAGTCCAGAGAGGTCGGTAGAATAAGGACTATTCAATAGACCAATGATGACTTTTTCAGATGAAGCAGTTTGCGGGATATAAGCTAACTTTGGTGTCGTTGTCGAATCAGAATGCAAACAACAACAATCATCACATTGAATGAGGATATGTTTTGAATGACAAGATTGATCAATATCATCAACTTGCTCTACCTGATGATGCGCACAATTATGATCCACCATCATCGAAGCATGAGCAAGACTAGAAAAGCCCGCAGCATTCAAAGAAAAGACGAAGATTAACAAATATACGAAGCGCATGCGCGGAAATTATGTCAAAAATTCATCTCTGTCAATTAATTTTTATATAAATTTAGTTATGAAAAACTTTTTAATTCAGCATAATTTAACAGCTTGAGGGTAACTGATTAACTTCGCTTCTCGCTCAATGCTTGGCGTATTATTTGAACAGAAGCTGAGATAAATAATCCTGACATGATCATTGCGACAACGAGGTCAGGCAATCGACTGGCTGAACCCCAGACACTTAATGCTGCAATCATGACGGCTATATTTCCTATCGCATCGTTGCGAGAACAAAGCCAAACAGAGCGGACATTGGCGTCTCCTTCTTTATAGTTCATCAAAATCAACACCGTTGATAGATTGACTAAAAGCGCTAAAAAACCAATCACTCCCATCATTTCAGCTTTTGGGATAGAGGTATAAAAAGCAGAATAAATAGTCGAACTTAATACCCACAGCCCCATTATAAAAAGGCTAATGCCTTTAAAGAGAGCTGCGTTAGTGCGCACTTGGATTGATGAGCCAATCACAGCTAAGGAGATTGTATAGGTGACAGAGTCGCCAAGAAAATCAAGCGCATCTGCTTGTAACGATTGTGAATGTGCGAACTGGCCTGCCGTCATTTCTACGAAAAACATAATCGCATTCAATGCGATAATAATCCATAAACGCCGTTTATAGTCATCGGATATACCGTCAAATTTTGCATCATTTCCACAACACTTAGCCATTAGAAACCCTATCAAGTTGTAATCTATTTGACCTGAGTATAATATCTCTAGTCACTAGAGGTTCAAGGTGATTTTTATGTTTTCTATTGGAGAGCTTTCTAAGCTAACAAGGGTCAAAATTCCGACGGTTCGTTACTATGAAAGTATTGGTTTACTAAGTTCTATAAGAACCGAAGGAAATCAAAGGCGCTATACGCAAAAAGGCCTCGAACGTCTAAGCTTTATTCAACACGCAAGAAGTCTAGGCTTTTCACTTGAGTCGATCTCATCATTGATTGAGTTACAAGAACACCCTGATCGCAGTTGTTCTAAAGCGACAGACATTGCTAATACTCAGCTACACGCTGTTCGAGAAAAAATTAAGAAATTAAATTTATTAGAACAGGAATTAACCCGTATTTCGAGCGGATGTAGCGGTGATAGCGTGACAGAAGGGTGTTACGTATTATCAGCGCTAGCTGATCACAGCTTATGCATTCAAGATCACTAATGGGATAAACACATATAGGGAACATAGATTCCTTTATAACCGCCTTAGGTATTTTTTCAATTTTTAGAGCCTAAAAAGCATGGTTAATGATATCTCAATTAACCATGCTAATTTAGGAATGCAACAGTTTTACAGAACGGCTAGCTTTGTAGGCTGCTTTTTTTTATTAAAGGTACTTAAAAACTATACGCTGTCTCTTATACACATCTCCGAGCCCACGAGACAA
>JBOEGT010000087.1:0-27904 GCA_050633585.1 Arenicella sp. | reverse complement strand
CAGTGTCTAGTGTCGTTTCTAACGAATCAGCAATACCATCTGAATCCGAATCTGTATCTCGAAAATCGAAGGCACCATCGCTGTCTGTGTCTAACGTTGTTTCTAAGGAATCGGCAATACCATCTGAATCGGAATCCGTGTCTCGGAAATCGAATGCTCCGTCACTATCTGAGTCTAGCGTCGTTTCTAACGAATCGGCAATACCATCTGAATCGGAATCTGTATCTCGAAAATCAAATGCGCCATCACTATCCGTATCTAACGTTGTCTCCAACGAATCTGCAATACCATCACTATCCGAGTCGGTATCTCGGAAGTCGAAAGCACCATCGCTGTCCGTGTCTAGCGTGGTCTCGAACGAATCAGCAATGCCGTCACTATCTGAGTCGGTATCTCGGAAGTCAAAAACTCCGTCGCTATCCGTATCTAACGTTGTCTCAAATGAATCGGCAATACCGTCACTATCCGAATCCGTATCACGGAAGTCGAATGCACCATCTGAATCAACATCAAGTGTACTGTCTAATGAGTCAGCAATCCCATCTGAGTCTGAGTCTGTTTCACGAAAGTCAAACTCTCCATCAGAATCAGTATCTTCAATATCAGCGGCCGACACGGCATCGCTATAAGTCACACCTGCATCATCATCAATACCGTCTGAATCGGTATCTTGGAAGCCATTATCTAAGCTAGTTAAATCAGACTCCAACGAATCAGCAATAGCATCACTGTCTGAATCCGTATCTCGGAAATCATAATCACCGTCTGAATCGGTATCTTCCGGGTTAGAGAAGCTATTTAGTGTTGAGCCATCACTACCATGCCCAACATTTCCATCCCAGACATCTGCAATACCGTCAGAATCAGCATCGCCAGCACTGTATTGCTCATAAGTCGCTGTATCTTGACCTTCAATAACATCAGCAATGCCATCGTTATCAGAATCAAGATCAATATAATCTGCAATGCCGTCACTTTCTGAATCCTCAGGAGTCGTTCCAGTAGATGCTGCACCCACAGTTGTTGTGCTATCAACAGCATCTGCGAGACCATCTGAATCCGCATCCACAAAAGCGGCACCATCAATGACTCCATTTCCATCCGCGTCAAGGGTCGCAACATCTGCACCACTTTCCACTAAATCGCTCAATCCATCATTATCACTATCTAGATCACAATGATCGGCAATACCATCACCATCAGTATCTCTTGTGATGGAGTCGGTCACTGATACACCAGAAAAGCCAAGCGTCACTGCACCAGTACCACCATCACTTTTACCCGTGATGATGACCAAACGATCTATGTTTTGATTAATCTCAAAAACAGCTCTATTGTCGAGAACACCACCGCCACCAGTGGTCGATGTACTATTCACATCAGTCGAACCATCTGAATTTGTTGATGCCGTAATATTCGGATCTAACAAAGTAAAGTTAGACGCTGATAGCGGCACTAACACGCCATCTAAATAAGCATATATTCGAGCAGCATCGGCATTATTCATGCCACCAATCGTCACTGAAAAATTCGAAATATCCTCATTAAAAGTATATTCGTATTGAGCAGAATTACCCGCTACAGGCAATGTGAATGTATCATCAAGTAGATTTGCATTACCTGCACCTTGGGGCTGACCATAAATATAGTCATTTGGCGCACCCGCATCACGAACCTCAAGGCCACCACTCCACGTAGCACCCCCTGTCAGGCTTGCGTTGAAATTAACAATACCATCGTATATATCCGTCAAGCCTACAGAATCAGTCGCACTGCTATTCAAATCACCTGTCGGCACAACAAACGCAGCACCTTCATGCAACGCACCAGCAGTATTTAATGTTGTTGATGTAGTGCTTTCTGCAAAACCTTCTTCCGTATCAATAATGCCATCGTTATCATCATCGATATCAATGGAATCAATAATGCCATCGTTATCTTTATCATTCAGGCTCCGATAATCTACATCCGAAATCAAAGCATCTGTATTTTGCAGCTCTGTTAACGGGTTCGTTAAGCCTGCACTTGGATCATAAACGCCAGTATAAATACCGTCATCTAAACCATCACTATCAGCATCATTTCCAGTTAGCGCAGGAAGGCCTGACTCGTCAGTATCAGACTGCCCATCACTGTCAGAGTCGGTATCCAAATAGTCGAAAACTCCATCTGAATCGGTATCTTCAGGCGTATCAAAATCACCACCAAAAGAATTTTCTGGGCTTGTATCAAATATATCTTGAGCACCATCGCTATCAGCATCAACTCCTGTTACATCTTGATAGCCTGCCGTTGATTGGCCTTCGATTATATCGACAATACCGTCGTTATCTGAATCTAAGTCCGTAAAGTCTGCAATACCATCTGAGTCAGAATCATCTGGGGTAGTGCCTGTATCGGCACCATTGGTAACCTCAATAGCATCAGCCAACCCATCAGAATCGGCGTCGACGAAAGCCGCACCATCAATCACCCCATTACCATCAGCATCGAGAGCTGCTACATCAGCACCACTTTCTTGAAGGTCACTAATACCGTCATTATCGCTATCTAAGTCATCTTTATTATTAAAACCATCTTGGTCGTAATCTGGCACACCCAAACTTGACAAACTAATATCGTCTAATACAACAACTGAGCTACTGTTTAGCGTTCGTGCAAAAATATCAACCGTACCCGTCGCATCAGCAGTGAATGTAAAGGTGTAAGTTGTCCACTCAGGATCTAGCTGTACCAGCGCCGCTTGCGTGGCTGCTTCAGCTACCGCAGCTGATGGATAATCGGCGATCGTATTAGAACCCGCTGGATGATCCGTTTCATCAAATTCAATATCAACGTTCGTACCTGCTGAACCTAATACTCCAAATTCTATATTCGGATCAAACGTAGCAACGCCACCGCCAGCATATCTAACAAGCAACCCTAGCTCAAAACTGACTTCATAGGTTTCGCCAGCAACAACATTAATGGTTTGGTTTACTTCCTCATTCGCAATTGAGAAAATGGCAAAACCACCGCCTGAATTGGACTGAATGACTTGCAAGCCATCAGTGGTTGCATTGGTATTAGCCGCAGCGTCACTTCCAATAATGTACTGACCTTCTGAAAAATCAACTGTTCCTGGAGTATTCCAACCATTCCAATCCGCATTGGCAGCGTATTGTCCTGCTGTGGACGCAGTGACAGTGCCGCCAGTTAGATCGCCAACTTCAAACCCCGGAGAACCGGTTAATAAAGTCGCTCCAGATTCATCCACATCAAGGATGCCATCATTATCATCATCTAAATCAAAAACATCGGCTATACCATCACCGTCAAGATCATTAACTGTTCTAAAATCTGGGCCATTCGCTGAACTTCCATCAAGCACAGTCAATGGATCTGTCGTGACAGCACCATCAGGGTTTGTATAAGAAGCAGCAACAACATCATCAATACCATCTGAATCAGCATCCCCTGTACCAGCAGCGATACCTGATTCAAATGCGTCTGTGATAGCATCATTATCACTGTCTACATCAATATAATCCGCATCACCATCACTATCACTGTCTTCCGCAGCACTCAAACCACCGGGCGCTGCATCATTAGTATCGACAGGATCTAAGATACCATCTGAGTCCGCATCAACATTATTAAATTCTTGGTATCCTGAAGTAGACTGGCCTTCAATATAATCCGCTATTTGGTCACCATCTGAATCCAGATCTCGGAAATTATCAATACCGTCCCCATCAGTATCTATCGGGTTCGTACCAGCTGCATTTGCGTCAGCAACACCATCGCTATCGATGTCAGCAAAATCAGCACCATCAATAATCCCATCATTATCAGTATCTAATGTCGCAAGATCAGCACCACTTTCTTGGAGATCACTGATACCATCATTGTCACTATCCAGGTCAAGCCTATCGACTATTCCATCGCCATCCGTATCAATGTCTGACACTGTAAATGAATCAAACGTGACATTATAGGCCATATCGGTAATACCACTAAAACCCGTACCAACAGACGGATCAGTGCTACCAGCAATGACGATTCCAGCCACACCGCCACCCGTATCAACAAGCGTCACTACGATATCAACATCCTGCAAAACAGGGTTTAAAACCGCATCTTGAACACCCGTATTCAAGTTCGTAAGAGAAGATTCAGTCGCACCTGTCCCAGGGTTAAATGTCAAATCAAAGGTTTCATTCGCACCATTCAAATCACCACGCGCGTCAATATTACTGATCGTAACTTGATCGCCAATCGCATAGTTCGATCCTGTTGCAGGATTCGTAAAAGTCGATAAATCAATAACATTATGTGGCGCAACCGTCGCACCACCGTCTGTCGGTATCTGAGAGGTCGTTGTCGTCGTCAGGACCGCCGTAGTCAACGAACCTTCAGAAACGTCTAAAATACCGTCATTATCGTCATCGTCATCATCAACATCTAAAATGCCATCATCATCCGCATCACCTGGGGCCAACACACCAGCAAACGCAGAAGCGGTATCTGCAGCAAGCAAGGCAACTGATTCAATCGAGCCAACTGATGCCTCCAACTCCCAATCGCCGCCAAATTCCGCATTACCTGTCTCATCATCTGATGCCGCTACATCCGCATCAGTTAACATAGCGATTTCACTTAAAAAGTGCGCAGACCCAGCAACATCACAGCCATAGAGAAGGATATCGCCGTTTTCGGCTAAGGCATCGCCCCAGGCTGAAATTTGATCAGCGTAATTGCTTAATGTCTCACTATTAATGCGTTGATTGCCAAGCTGAACTTCGCCAACCGCACCATGTGAGATAATATCTATCGCGTCTAAACCTGTATATTCAGACAGGATATTTGTAATTTCTTCAACTTGATTATCAGCAGGATCTAACAAGTAAATGGCAACACCATCTATAATTATTGCTCCGTCCTCATTCGCTGAATAATCAGCATCTTCTATAGATGCATCTGCACCAACATTTTGGTTGCTTGCATTTTGATTAAGTGTTGTATCTGCTTCTGCAGGAGGTGCATTGTTTGAATTAGCTGAATCAGCATCTGCAGACTCATTCGCTTCAACAACAGACTGCACTGTTGGCACTGCATCATCTTCACTACCCAATTCAACTTCACGGACTACCCCATCAAGTAAATCTTCGTAGTTTGCAACCGACGTATCAATAAACACAACACGCGTTACTTTAGGTTCCTCAACAATAACCTCATCGACATCGGCAGGCTCGTCATCACGATCATCCTCCACTGACTTTTCGCTATCATCACTCTGCGCATCGGCAACGTTTTCCGTTTCCGTTGACACATCACGTGATTCAGCCACATCCGCATCAGCAGAAGTAGTCGCGCCAAATATAGGCGTTGCATTACTATCAACACCATCCATAGCGAGTGCGCTTGTAGCGTCTTCGGCAGTAATAGAACCGGGCTCAGCAGCATTAGCCGGCAACTCTAAACTGTCTGCTATACCATCAACGTCTAATGCAGGCGCGGTAGCATTCGCATCTGAAGTCGTTGATTCAGGGGCATTGGTATCTTGCGCAGATACAGCATCATCTGCCGCAGCTGGCGCGGGCAAAGACTCAGGGGATTTCTCGGAAGCGCTTTCAACAATCTCATCAATGGCGGCTGGCGCTGCACCATCAAACATCATCCGAGGCTCTAAATTTAAGAGAACACTCGGCCGTTCAAAGCCATTTGCATATTTTCTATAAAGCTTACTAACAGCCTTATTTAACGTTGATTTATTGACTTTCTTTGACTTGTTAAAGCCTAGAACCTTGCTACTACCGTTCTTTTTACTCATTGTAAAATTCTGCTATTACTACTGATACTTCTGCATATTCAATAAGTATTGCTTTTATTATTACTTACTAAAACGCTGCAAATTTCCAGCGAAATTATATATTAGCTCAATAAAAGAGTTCATGTGTACAGCATGAAAACAACATAAAGAGTTGTTTTTCCTTTTAAAAAACCGCTTTATTTAATTAACTTATCTCCCCAACAGAAATAAGCAATTTTCCCCGAAACAGAATATATAACAGTACTTACGCAAATAAAAGAGCAAGAGTCAAAGCGAATTGTTAAATTTAAACAACAATTCAACAACCAATTCGTTGACTTACCTCTTCAAAAACATCACATTGCCATATTACTGATTCAGCCACCCCAAGTGCCAATATATCCATCGGCAGCAACAAAGCGAAGCAAGAAGCTAATATTATTTGTCAATTTTCGTTAAAAGTATCATTTATAGCGATAAACGGTCATCTATTCATATTTCACCTCAAATTCTCTAAAATCATAGCAAACCCCATCCCAGTTCCAATACACATAGTTACCATGCCATATTTACCGTTTGTAGAATGCAAACCACTCATCAATGTTGCCGTCCGAATAGCACCAGTCGCACCCAAAGGATGACCTAACGCAATCGCACCACCCCATGGATTCACTTTTTCCAAATCCAAATCTAACTCTCGCGAAACAGCCAACGCTTGTGCTGCAAAGGCCTCATTGAGCTCAATCCAATCCATATCAGATTGCTTCAAACCTGCCAAAGACAAACATTTCGGAATCGCCTCTTTAGGGCCAATACCCATATACTCAGGAGCCACACCCGCAACTGCTGATGTCACAAATCGACCAATAGGCTCCAAGTCATACTCCTTTAAAATTTTCTCACTGACCAATAAAACAGCGCCTGACCCATCCGACATTTGCGATGAGTTTGCCGCCGTCACAGAACCATCTGACTGAAAGACTGTTCGCAACCCACCCAACACTTCGACTGTTGACGCTCTTGGCCCCTCATCTTTTGACACCACCTTAGTCAAGGCCTCAACTTCTAATTGACCTTCATTCAGCACAGAGGTTGTCACCTCATAGGGGGAGATTTCAGCTGAAAATTGTCCATTTTCAGTTGCCGCAATTGCACGCCGATGAGACTCAACCGCAAAAGCATCTTGATCTGCACGATTAACGCACCATTTCTCTGCGACTTTTTCCGCCGTAATTCCCATTCCATAAGCAATAGCTACATTCTCTTTTTGAAATACAGCAGGATTTAATGACACCTTATTACCCATCATCGGCACCATTGACATGGACTCAGTTCCTGCAGCCACCATCACATCACACTCACCTAGACGAATACGGTCTGCTGCCATCGCCACAGCCTGGGAGCCCGATGAGCAAAAACGATTAATGGTAATACCTGGAACATTGTCTGGAAAACCTGCTAACAACACGCCGATTCGAGCAACATTCATACCTTGCTCCGCTTCTGGCATTGCACAACCCACAATCACATCATCTATCCTCGCACGCAACTCTGGCACATCATCAGTCACAGAGCGAAGACAATGCGCCAACAAATCATCTGGGCGAACATGCTTAAATACACCTTTATACTTACCAACTGGCGTTCTAGTCGCCTTAACAATATAGGCATCTTGAAGTTGCTTTTGAGTCATTTGATTTTCACCTTTTTATTATTTCTTAACATGCTTTCTACCCCTTTTACTAGTTACGCAATGGTTTTCCTGTTTTTAGCGTATGCATAATCCTGTCCATTGTTTTTTCAGTTTCCATCAATTCAAAAAACAAATCCCTCTCTAACTTCAACAACCATTCCTGAGGAACCAACGTATCTTGCTCAACATCACCACCGGTCAACACTGTTGCGACACGATCAGCAATTAAATAATCATGCTCAGATATAAAGTGACCTTCAAGCATATTAACCACTTTCATCATTAAATTAGCATGCCCTTGCCTGCCAGCCACACGAACTTTCTCATCAAGGTTATCAGGCCGCGTTCCAGCCGCCGACATTGCCAGCACTTGTTGTTTCGCCACATACAACAACTCATGAGCATTTGGGACCACAACATCATCATCAGATAACAACCCCAACTGCTTAGCATCTAATGCACTACTCGATGCTTTAGCCAACGCGATGGTTTCAAATGGCCTCGCTAAGAATGCAGTCAAATCACCCGTCAAGCTTGCATCAGCAGCCCTAGCCGCCCTTAATGCAAGCTCACGCGTACCGGAACCCGCCGGCAATAAACCAACACCCGCCTCAACGAGACCAATATAAGACTCTTGAGCAGCAACGGTTCTTTGCGACAACAACTGAAACTCACAACCTCCGCCAAACGCAAACCCCTGAACCGCAGCAACCGTAGGAGCCTGACAATATTTCAATGCCATTGTTGCGCGTTGAAAATCAGCAATATATTCGCGAACCTGTTCTTTATGGCCAGACTGATACAAGCCCATCGCTTCCTTTAAATTCGCACCCACACTAAAAGGCGCTTCTGGGCGCCACAAGACCAAACCTGCATGCCCATTCTCAGCCAGCTGACACGCTTTCATTGTTCCTTGAAGCACTTCATGACCCAATGTCCCCATTTTCGTTTTCACAGTTAGCACTGCAACATCATCACCAGCGTCCCACATACGCACTGAATCATCTTCGAAAATTGTTTTCCCCAGAGAGTACGCATCAACGGCAATCACATTTTCACGCACTATTTGTCGCTGGTAAATTGGGTGGGGTGATAGAGGCACAAATTGCTTACTTGTGGGCGAAAAAGAACCGTCATCCACATGTAGGTTAGACAAACCAGTCAACCAATCTGGTAGCTCAGCCTTAGCCAACAATTCTCCAGCACCCATCGCCGTCTGCAACTCTTCCACAACATTCTGTACACCAATCGCCTGCATAATCTCAAATGGGCCTTGCTCCCAACCAAACCCCCAACGCAATGCAAAATCAACATCACGTGCCGCATTCGCAATTTCATCTAACGTACACAAACAGTAATGAAAAAGATCGAGAAGTATTAAGCGAGTAAACCTTGCCTGATCAGAACTTGCCAATTTCAAGGCTTGTAGACGCTTTGACCAATCACGCTCTTTCATTATTCCAACCAACTCATCATCGATTTGATTAACAGAGTCGACATAATCATTAGCCGCAGGACTAAACACCTGCTTACCCTTGTTAATATAGATACCTTTTCGCGTTTTAGCTCCTAAAGCACCTTTCTCAACCATTTGTTGAATATAGTTTGGAACTTCATACACATGCACCCAAGGATCATCTGGCAACTGCTGCTTCATGGTATTCACCACATGAGACATTGTATCTAAACCCACAACATCCGCTGTGCGAAAAGTGCCGGATTTTGGCCTCCCCAGAGGCTTCGCGGTTATTTGATCAACCACTTCAAACGGGATATTTAATGCCTCAGCATAGTGCATAACAGCCAACAAACTAAAAACACCAATACGATTACCAATAAAGTTAGGCGTATCCTTTGCTATCACAACACCTTTCCCTAAATCTTTGACGCAAAAACCTTCTAATGCATGCAACACCTCATCTGCAGTGTGCTCGCAAGGAATAAGCTCCAATAGATGCATATATCGTGGCGGGTTAAAAAAGTGCATACCCACAAAACGAGACTTTAACCGTTCATTGAGCACTGTTACTAAATCATTCACACTTAAGCCAGAAGTATTAGACGCCAAGATAACTCTTTCTGGCAAAAAAGGTTCAATACGGTCGTACAAATCTTTCTTCCACTCCATACGCTCAGCGATAGCCTCAATCACCAAATCGCAATTTGATAATTCTGCTAAATCATCTTCATAATTCGCCGGCTTAATCAACATGGCTAGATTTGCCGTGGCAAGAGGCGCTGGCTTTTGCTTGCGAAAGCCTTTAATGGCATTTTTTGCAATCGATGATTTATCACCCTCTTTTGCTGCCAAATCAAATAACACGACACGAACGCCGCAGTTAACTAAATGAGCAGCTATTTGCGCACCCATAACGCCTGCACCTAAAACAGCCACTTTCTTAATAAGCAGGCTTGATGTATTTATTGTCATTTTTATTCCCAAGTTTGAGTCGTTCTTTTTATGCTTAACAGTCTAACAACTTCCGATTGCTGCCGACTGAATGTTGATCTAGTTTTAACATACTTATACTGAGCGTCATCAATATTTATACTTTTTAAACATCATTTAACATCTAAATGAATCTCAGAAGAGACGCTTGTCATTTTTTTATGCTTTAATAAGCAAAAATAAAATCAACGATTGACCCAAGGAATTCATCATGAGTAATTCAACATTCAAATATCTTGACAAGGCAATTGGCCAAATTCGCGAACTAGGACTAATGCCAGATCAAGCTGCCGAAGCACCGGTAGTGAGCTTACTAGAACAACTCACAGAAGTTGACGAAGACAAAGTTATCGCAATTGCTCGGACACTCACTCAAGCCTCTACATTCAACGACATTGTTCGAGAACAAGTCGTTCAAATGAAAATTGGAGATCGATACGAAGAAATCACTCAATCGTTTAATAGCATTCGCGATGACGCTAAATCCATGGTCAATCAAGTGGAAGATGGAAAAGTAGACACCTTTGAGCGCATTAGCAATGTATGGATGAAAGTCACTCGCGGCGATATCGCCAGCCGTTTTGACAAAATCAAGGAAACCTACCTTGATGTTGCTGCCAGCTCAAAAGATCAAATTGAACGAGAACGCATCATCATGGAGGCCTACCAAGATTTCCGCGGGGCGATTAAAGAATCAGAAATCTTTGCACTCGACATCTTGAAGAAAACCGAAGCGACATGGGAAAGCGCCCAAGACACACTCGCGAAAGCGAATGATAAAGTGACCGCATTTACTGGCGAAGACATCGCTGCACGAGCAAAACTCGAACTAGCACGTGACGAAAAAGTACGACAACTTCAGGCAGCAGAAAACCGCTATCAAATAGCTAAAGACATCTCGGACAACTTAACTATTAGTTACAACACTTCAGAAGTCATTATGGCCCGGTTAAACCAAACAACTAGCGCTAAACAGCGAGTTTACCAACAAGCAATCACGTTTTTTGGCACAAACGAATCAGTACTCACTGCACTCACTGCTTCTTTTACAGGACTCTTCGGTCTACATGAAAGTACAAAAACACTAGAAGCCATGAAGGAAGGCGTTTCTAAGAGCATCGAAGACCTTGCTGACATTGGAGGAAAGGTCCAAGAAGCGGCCGTGAGAGCCGGGTACGGCCCAACGATTCGAGCCGAGTCCGTCAAAATGTTAGTAGAATCTGTCGTGAACTTCCAAGAACGCTCACGCGACATCATTGAAGAAATGCGCTCACTATCCACTCAAAACGCATCCGAAATTCGTGATGCTGTTGAAGATGGAAAACAACGTTTGGTAAAAATCATTCAACGTGGCGGTTCACTACCATTGAATTTCCCAATGGACTCATAACCTCGAATAGTCAAACAAGCTCACATTAAACGCATGTCTGAACTGCACAAAAAAGCCTCACTTGATGAGGTCATGTCAGCAATGGATGTTGTTGATGTCCTACGGCACCAACAAGATTTAGTGGCTCGCGAACTAAATGCTGGAGAAAGAGAACAGCAATTACTTGAGCGTTTGAGAAAGATTTATAAAGGTCAGGGCATGGAAGTACCTGACCACATCCTCAAAGAAGGCATTAAAGCACTTGAAGACGAGCGCTTTAAGTACTCTCCGCATGAAAAATCAACGCTTGCGCAACTGTATGTGACTCGTGGCGCTTGGGGAAAACCATTAACCACATTACTTTTAATTATTGGCTTTGCCCTAACCGCATATTACTTCATTCAAATAAGACCGTTACAACAAGAGCGAAAAGCTATCCCCTTAGACATCGCTAAAACATTCAACCAAATACACAGTGTATCCAAAGATCCATCGCTGACTGCAAAACTATTTCAAGTCAGAGAGTCAGCTGAAACAGCTTATGACAATAACAATTACGCGGCCGCCAAAAGCTTTCAACAAGAATTGAAGGACTCGTTAACCATTTTGCAACAAGATTTTAAAATCCGTATTATATCTCGGCCTAATGAATCTTCTGGCATCTGGCGCGTAGCTGAAGTCAATTCAACCAACCGAAACTACTATTTAATTGTTGAAGCCATCAACAAAAACAACCAAACCATTTCATTACCAATACTCAATGAGGAAAACAACCAACGTGTGACAGTTAAAAAGTGGGGGTTACGCGTCGACCGAGAAACTTTTAATCGCGTTGCCAATGACAAACGCGATGATGGCATTATTCAAAATAATATTGTTGGCGAAAAAAAGCGCGGCACGTTAACTCCTACTTACCGCATCAATACCAATGGAAACGCTATCACCGAGTGGTAGTCAATGCTAGAGAAACACTATGTTAACGGGAATTCAAGCACTTAATAACATCGACAATTCATTACAGACTGTAAAGAATGAAATTCATCGCATTGACAATGAACTCACTCAACTCACTTCACAGCTAGCAGCAAACCGACAACAACAAGCAAGAACAACACTTCACATAGCAAAAGTTCGCTTAACCTCAATTTCTGATGGCTCACTACTTGACCGATTATCAGTGGCTGACAAAGAGGCATTACTCATTTTAGAACAGCGACAACACGCGCTAAAAGACTTGGACAACTTGATTCAAACACATCGAGACGCTCAAGAAGCGCTAGAAGTTGAGCGCCAAACGCTATTAACTGAAGCCAATATACTGGGAGAAGAACTTGCGAACAAAGAAGCCTCCATTCAAAGCGCATTAGAAAAAAATGCCGAATACATGAATGCATTAGCGCGCGCCAGAGAAGCAGACAACATTGCTGATGAAGCTGAGCGCAAAGCTCATGACTCAACTGAGTCTCTTGAAGAAAAAGGCAAACCCTACTTAGCCGACGATCTTTTCATGTACCTATGGAACAGAAAGTACGGCACAACTGAGTACAAAAATTATAACCCGATCACACGTTTTCTCGATGGATGGGTCGCGCGCAAAGCAAAGTATCAAAATGCTCGCGCCAATTATTGGAATATTCAAGAAATCCCTAAACGCCTGAGACAACATGCCGCAATGGTTCGTGAAAAAGCCGATACAGTTATTCATGAAATTCAAGCACTTGAAGAGGCATCACTTGAATCTGGCGGGGCAAAAACGGTCCAAGCTGAACTAGAACAGGTTCGCAATAACATTGACCAATGTGATGAAAAAATAACAACTTCAGAAAAACACATGAATGATCTGTTGTTTAAACACGGTCAATTTGCTAGTGCTGATGACCCTCAAATGCAACAATGTTTAAACATTCTAAAAACAGCAATAGAACATCAAAGCATTAATGGATTGCGGCAAATTGTTGTTGCTACTCGCTCACCTGACGATGACTTTCTGCTTGACGACCTAAACCGTTATCAAACCCAGTATCAAGATATTAAAGATGATATTGACAGCTTACGATCTGCTCATAATGCAAAACTAAACCGCCTAAAAGAATTAGAAGATGTTCGGCGCAATTTTAAACGCCACCGTTACGATGACATGCGTTCAGGTTTTGGTAATGACGCCATGATTGGCGCAATTTTAGGACAATTCTTAGAAGGTTTAGTCAGTGGATCTGAAGTTTGGCGAGTCCTTCAACGCAACCAAAGACATCGTGACGTTGGTGCTTGGCCAGACTTTGGCAGTGGAGGCTTAGGGCAAGGTGGAGGCCTGGGAGGATTAGGAGGTTTAGGCAAACCGAGAAGACGCAACACTTCAGTGCTCAATGACATATTTGGCTCTCCACGCCGCCAATCTCGGCGCAACTCTAGCTGGCACTGGCCTGATTCAAATAATGGCGGATTTCGCCTTCCATCAGGGCGCGCTTCAAGTAACCGAGGGAGCAATAACGGCGGATTCAGAACCGGAGGAGGCTTCTAAAAGAGCCGAGAGCCTTACACTTACCATCCAAGCATAAGGCAGACGATCTCTATTGATATTACTTAATATCGGTATATGTCGTAGAAGAAGCTTTTAATACAAACGGGCTCGGCTCACCGGTCACTGCCGAAATCATATAATTCACATACTGTCCCTGAAACTCATCATTCGTATAATCCGCAATCACCGCCAAGTCACTGCTTACGGCAGCAAATAAAGGGGATACGTCAACAACACTCACTGCCTTTTTTTTCTTTTTTTTCTTTCCTTCAATTTCTTCAACACTTTCTTCGGGCCAACTGATTGAAACAGCATAATCTTTATAACGACAAAGATTAACACTTTCAATCTGCCCGCCTTCTGCCCCTGAGTCTCTATTGAGGTCAGTCTTAAACGATTGAAGTAATGACTGTAAATCAAAATTACACAATTCCTTACGAATTGATAAATTTTCCTCTGATAAAAAAGATATCAAACTATATCTGTACGTCCCGTTAGCTGGAATTTGTATAGTGTCAGTATAGCCCTCCTCCCCTTGAAAACCCACAAAAGGTCCAGATGGAAGGTTTGTAGCTGCCGCAAACCCTATATATTGAATAGAAATTGTTGCTGGCACTTCAAATGCATTAGGGTTAACTACTCTGATCCCAGGTACAGATACAATAGTGGTAAAAAAATCTCCCACTTCATTATTAAATGTCGATGCTTCCTCCTTGGCGACATCCATTCTAACGACACTATTTAAAACTCCTGCATTGACAACATTCGTACAACTTAAAATACAACTAAGCAAAATTAAACTTTTAGCTTTTTTCATTTTAACGCTCCATTATTTTTATAATTTTAGTAGATATAAAAACAAGGAAAATCGAACAAATTTTTGCAATAAACGGACTGCTTAATACTCCTAGCAAATGACTTCCTAGATTTCATCCTAGCATATTACAAAAAGTTAATGCAAAGACATTCACATGAAAAACATGAAGTTATAAAAAAGAAAATCATTCCTGAACTCTAGAAAGTTAAATGCCAAATAGTGAAAAAAGCACAAAAAATCAAGCCATAGAAACTATTTAGATTTAGGATAACAAGCAATACAAACCACAAAAAACTAGACTGATAAATGAATTATTTGAATAGCGTTCAAATTGCCATAAACTTTATAGAAGATAACTTAAACCAAGATATCCAACTAAGTGATATATCAGCCCAAGCTAATATGAGTCATTGGCACTTTCAGAGAGTCTTCAAAGCCTTAACGAATGAAACATTAAAGTCTTATGTCCGATCAAGACGCATAGCAAATTCTCTAGACTCTTTGTTCGACAAGAAATACTCCATTTTAGATGTGGCCATTGCTTCAGGTTTTGAGTCTCATGAAAGCTATACTCGGGCATTTCAAAAACTGTTCGGCATAACACCTAGCAAATACCGTCAAACGGCAAAGTCTCGCTTAATTATGCGCAAACACAAATTCGATGAAAACTATTTAGAAAACTTAAATAGTAATATTTCTTTAGAACCAAGAATTTACTCCATCGAGGAACGATGCTTCATTGGCATTAAAACTCAGGTTATTGGGATAGAGTCAGAAAAAAACAATATCGCCGAAAAATTGCCTGAACTGTGGAACTCTTTCATCCCCAGACTGGATGAAATTTCACAGGCAGTCAATCAAACTTGTTACGGAATAATCAGCTATGAAAAGGATAATAAAAATGAAAATTCCTTGCACTATTTAGCATGTACTGAAGTTTCCAACATCAATCATATACCTGAAGGCATGGTAGCTACTACCCTACCAAAACAAATGTATGCAGAGTTTCAACACAAAGGGATGGTGTGCGTAGAGAACGTCAACCAAACGATTAACTACATATATTCTAGCTGGTTATTAAATTCCAATATGCGTCACACCTACCAGCCAGACATAGAGATTTATGGTCCTGAGTTTCAAATGAAATCCGAAGACTCAATTATTTACTATGCCATTCCCGTTGAACCTATCAACTAATACTACTAACACTATAAAGGAGCTAATTTCATGATCACACTCTATGCTTTTGGGCCTGCTTTTGGCGTTGCCGACCCAAGCCCCTTCGTTCTCAAAACACAAACCTTCATGCGAATGGTCAACATTCCATATGAATCAATTGGAAGCGCACAGAACTTACAGAAATCTCCCAAAGGTAAACTGCCATTTATCAAAGATAACAAAGAAATCATTAGTGATTCTTTCTTTATCCTTAATCACTTAACCGCAAAACACGCTATCGATTTAGACGACCACCTCACGCCAGAGCAATTGGCACAAACACACTTTATCAGCAAGTCTATAGAAGAAAGTCTGTATTGGTGTGCGGTATATTTTAGATGGATATATGAGGAGAACTGGCAATTTATTAAAAAGGAATTTTTTGGGAAAATGCCATTTCCATTAAACAAAATTGTGCCCATAATTGCCCAAAAAGGTGTCAAAAAGTCTTTACATGGTCATGGTTTAGGTCGGCATTCTGAACAAGAAATTCTACTCATTGCTGAAAAACATCTTGAAGCGCTAAGTGTATTTTTAGGTGAAAAAGATTATTGCTTCGGTGACAAACCTAGTTCTTTAGATGCCACTGTATACGCCTTTTTAGCTGAAATTATTTTAGTTTCTTTAGACTCTCCGTTATCAGAACGAGCCAAAAAATACAAAAACCTAGTCAATTATAGCCAGAGAATGCACGACCAATACTTCTCAACCTCATGAATGACTTATCGATAAATACAAAAAAGCCCAGGAATTTATACCTAGGCTTTTTTTATTTATGTTGATGAACTAATTAATCATCACCTGCCATACTCAATAAAAACTGTATGACATACCAAAATAACAATCCTACAGATGAAAACAATGACAACGATGCTGCTACATGCTGGTCAGTTCGATACACATGAATAATATTAGACAGACTATACAGGATGGAGCCTGCAGCAAAGATAATCATTGCGCCGGAAAAAAACATACCCAATTGAAAACCAAATGCAATTGACGCAATAATCAATGCCAAAACGATCATAGAACCAATACTTAACACAGGGCCTAAGAATGAAAAGTCTTTACGTGTAGTAAAAGCAACAACACACAAACCAGCAACTAACCCACCGGTAATTAATGCTGCATTCTCAAGAACACCCGGTGCGTACTTAGTGGCAATATGAATAACTGGTAAAAAGAGAACTGCGTAAGCCACAATAAGCAAGCCTAAACCCGCATACTGCAATGGTTTTGAATAGTCGTCTCTTGCCCATTTATCTGCAACCATCGACGCTACAGCAAATGCGGCCATAACACCCAACCACATCCATTTGCTTTGCGAGAGAAATACCAAAAAAGCCTCCCCTAAGCCTAAACTCTGCAAATAAGACTCTAGCAATGCAAAAACAACAATAGCACCCGCTAAATGCGTAAATGTGCGACGAATAAAACTCGCCCTTTCGTCAGCACCTGCACGGCTAACAACAGTTCCTGTGGCAGTATCCAAATAACTCATTCTTTTATTCTCCTAAAAATTAAACGTAATCAGTTAAACTATTCATGTACTGGATAATATCTCATCACATACAATTCAAGTATTATTTTTTTATGTATTCCTCGTAATTCTAATAAAAACCCATAACAAATGAGCAATAAAATGAATAATGCGCTGCCTTGGGTAGTTTATATATTGCGTTGCAGCGATGATTCTTTTTACACAGGCATCACAAACAACTTAGATAGGCGCCTACTAGAACATAATGATACATCTCAACAAACAAAAGCAGCAAAATACACGCGCGCTCGACAACCCGTAAAGCTTGTCTATCAAGAGTATGCTGAAAACCGCTCACATGCTAGCCGCCGGGAATATCAAATAAAACAACTGTCACGTACACAAAAAATTCAGCTGATTAAAAGCTAGACATTATTATGACGCAACAACTCATACTTGCCTCTTCATCGCCTTACCGAAAAGAGCTTCTTGAAAAAATCACTGACAATTTCATCTGCATTTCACCCAATATAGATGAAACCAGAAAAAAGAATGAGTCTGCCTCCGACTTAGTGCAACGGCTGGCAACAGAAAAAGCGATGGCTGTTGCTGATGACTACCCAGATGCACTTATTATCGGGTCTGATCAAGTTTGCGAATTTATACACCCAACAACTCAAGAACCTCTCATTATTGGAAAACCCAAAAACCACGCCAAGGCATTTAACCATTTAAAAGAAGTATCTGGTCAAAGCGTCACTTTAAAAACAGGACTATCACTCTATGACGCAAAAAAAGATTCACTGCAATCATGCGTAGAACTTTTTCATGTGACATTCAGAGAGTTAAGTGACGACTTAATTGAAAAATACCTCATTGCTGACCAACCCTATTCTTGTGCAGGTTCAGTCAAAGCAGAATCTCTAGGCATTATTCTCATTGAAAAAATGTCTGGAGATGATCCAAATGCATTGATTGGTCTACCATTAATCCAATTAACAACCATGCTAAACAATCAAGGGTTTTCAATCATTTAACCTAGGAGAAGTTCACATTTCACATAAAAAACACGGAAATTCAACACTTTAATGACAAACATAAGCGAAGGTTAATTTCGCCTATACACATTAAATACACCCTTTTATACAGAATCCAGTTTCCAATTAAATAACTCCTAAAGAGGATTCAAAGTATGAAAAAATTAATTAACAAACTATGCACATTAGCGGTTATCACTACGTTTAGCGTATTTTCATTCAGTGCAGTAGCTGGCGCAAAAAAAGATATTGTTGATACAGCTGTTGCAGCAGGATCATTTAATACCTTGGCCACAGCCCTCACTGAAGCTGGATTAATCGATACATTAAAAGGTGATGGACCTTTCACCGTCTTCGCACCAACAGATGAAGCTTTCGCTAAGATTCCTGCAGATCAATTACAAGCTATTTTAGCTGACAAAGAAAAACTGACAGCTATTTTGACTTACCATGTCGTTTCTGGAAAAGTAATGGCCTCGGATGTCGTAAAATTAAAATCCGCCAAAACAGTCCAAGGCAGTGAAGCCACCATTTCAACGGCAGATGGCGTAAAAGTAGATAACGCAAACGTTATCAAAACTGACATCCTTGCTTCAAATGGTGTGATCCATGTCATTGACACCGTCATCATCCCTAAAAGCTAACACTCGCTGTTTTTTTGACAATTATAAAGGCTTGCCTAATTTGGCAAGCCTTTATTACATACGTTAACTCACTTAACAACGCGTCCAAACATCCTTTCATTTGATAATATCAGCCACTGTTTGATCAGTGATATAGAGCACATCATCCTCTACTATGGCCTCAATAGCCTCGAGCCCCACCCCATAACAGGGACCTCCTAAACATTTCCCAGAACTTGCTTCATACAAAGCACCATGTGTTGAGCATACTATATGCTCCCCGTCTTCATCAAAAAACTGCCCCTCAACAAAATCTAAGTTGATCGCAATGTGTCCACAAATATTTTTATACACCAATACTTGTCCTTCATAACGCACAGCAAAAGCAGGGATTTCAGGCATATTGACAGGGTGATTCACTAGTTTCAGAGAAAAAACCAACCCTTTACCACCATTTTCTAGGTGAATGACAGAACCTACTTTTAGTTTTGTGAGAGGACTATGCATCATCACCGAACGCTGGAATAATTCTCGGCAATGTCCATTCCATCAGCTCTGAAAAATCACTAACGACATGCAGAGCATTTGCCTTGATGAGCCTGTCTTCTGAGTGCGCACCGTGACTAATTCCTAAGCCATCAATACCTGCATGGTCAGCCATCTGCATATCATACTCAGTATCTCCGACCATTAAACAATCTCTTTTATCTAAGGCTAAATAATCCAATGTATCTAATAACATCTGAGGGTGAGGCTTTGTTCTAGACTCATCAGCACAACGCGTATAAATAAAAAAATCATGCATCGACTCAGCATTCAACACTCGCTCTAAACCCGCTCTCGCCTTACCTGTTGCTACGCAAAGAAAAGCTCCCGACTGGCTCAATTCTTCGAGGCCATCTAACACGCCTTTATACAAAGGTTGTTCCGTTTTATTTTGATGCACAAAATGATGCTTATAACGCTCAACTACTTGGCTAATTTTCTCAGCACCAATATCACCAAATAATTTCATCATCGAGTCATTCAAGCCGAGACCAATAATATTTTTTGCTTGGGCATCAGTCGGCACTGGCAAATCAACATCGATGGCAGCAGAGCGCACACTCTCAGAAATTTTCTGTAAAGAGTTCATTAGCGTGCCATCCCAGTCGAAAATAATACAACGATATTTCTTCATGCTCTTTCTATCTCGGGTTTTGTTAATTCTGTCTGATTTTTTTCAACACTGCATCAAGCTCTTTAGGTAAGGGTGCCGTTACAGTGATATTCTCTTTCTTAATAGGATGGGGGAAACGTAATTGGCTCGCATGTAAGAATAAACGGTTTAGGCCTGCTGATTGCATCAGCTTATTGCATTGATAGTCTCCATATTTTTCATCACCAAGCAATTGACAACCAACATGTGCAGCATGCACACGTACTTGATGAGTTCGGCCAGTAAATAACTTTGCTTCAAGCAAACTCATCGATTGTTTTTTATACTGAAATGTCTCAATGGTATGAAACTTAGTTTTAGCAAATTGCACACCTGGGGATTGCTCTAACTGATCTTCTTCGACCACAACCATTTTGTGTTCTCCGGCACTCATTGCACGTTTTGATACGGGCGCAATGACCATCTTTGAAGGTGATTCCAAACCATTCATAACTAACGCTTTATAACGCTTATCTAACAAATTGTTTTTTTGATTATTATTAGCAAATGCGGCACTCAACTCAGTCAACACCGAACGTTTTTTTGCCAATAATAAACACCCAGAAGTCGCTCTATCCAAACGGTGAACTAATTCTAAAAACTTGTAATTGGTCAATTCACGAAGCAATTCAATAACACCAAACTGTAAGCCACTCCCTGAGTGCACAGCTAAACCACTTGGTTTGTTCAACACTAATACATCGTTGTCTTCGTATAAAATACCATCCAGCAAATATGAATGTCTTGCAACAGATTTATCATCTAACTCTTTGGGTTGAGACACCCGTACAGGAGGAATACGAACAATATCTCCATCTTTTAAACGCGTACTTGCTTGGGCTCGCTTTTTATTTACCCTCACCTCACCCTTACGAATAATGCGATAAATATATGTCTTAGGCACACCCTTCAAAACTTTTAATAAAAAGTTATCTAAGCGTTGGCCGCTATTTGATTCATCAATGGTTTGAAAAGAGACTGAAGACATTAAAAATAGAATATTGTAAAAAATTTAGCAGATAGGATTATCTATCAATTCGACAAACTTATCTGCAAAGCATGACGTTATTTTCTTAATTAAATTGCGACCAGAGCATTAAGTTGCTATATTTCGAAACTCTGGGAATAAACCGTTACATAACGCTTTTTTTCAGATTGATACTTAACATAGATATCAAAAAAATTAATGTGACAAAAGAATTATAGACTGGCGTTTTGAAACGACAGTTTAGTGGAATAACAGCCACAACAATTGCCGTTTAGTTCGCTCATATCAAACGATTGTTTTTACAATAATTGTTGGGCAAAACAGGAATTAAACGTTTTAATAAATAGTTGAGCGTGCTTAATAGCGAAACACTGAAAAGACGAATTTTAATCCAAGCCACTAACAGGCTTGGCATAAAGAACTTAGCGAGTTTATTCATTTTGGCCGAAATTTCAGCCAAATTAAGGTTAGTTGAATCGATTAGTAAAACCAACCAAATAACTTCTAAGCTATTGAAAATAAAATACATATACATGTAAACTCAGGGTTATAACACCTGAATTTTTTATATATTTATCTCTATTAACGCAATTTATATTGCGGATAAATTCTAAATTTGCCATCAAGCAAATTCGTCATACGTCATTGTTTGCCTAAACGCTGCTCAAGCTAAAACACCTTAGAGGGTAAACAAATGAAAAGAATGCTTTTCAATGCGACTCATCCGGAAGAGTATCGCGTAGCTATCGTTGATGGACAAAAATTACTAGACTTAGATATTGAGTCTTCATCTAGCTATCAAAAAAAGGGAAATATTTACACCGCAAAAATAACTCGCGTTGAACCCAGCCTAGAAGCTGCTTTTGTTGATTACGGCGCTGATCGACACGGCTTCTTACCAATGAAAGAAATTTCGCGAGCTTATTTCAACAATTATGATGGCAAAACGCCTATCTCTAAAATCAACATCAAAGATGTGATTAAAGAAGGCCAGGAAATAATTGTTCAAGTTGAAAAAGATGAGCGCGGAAATAAAGGCGCAGCATTAACCACGTTTATTAGCCTCGCTGGCCGGTACATGGTCTTAATGCCGGACAACCCAAAAGGTGGCGGCATTTCACGCCGCATTGAAGGCAAAGAACGCGAAGACTTACGCCAAGCAATGCGCGACGTAGAAACGCCTGAAGGCCATGCCGTTATTGTTCGCACTGCCGGTGTCGGTAAAAGCACTGAACAATTACAGTGGGATTTAGATTATTTAAGCCGTTTATGGGATGCGATTCAAACGGCAGGAAATGATACAGACAAGAAAGCACCTTTCTTAATATTCCAAGAAACCAATTTAATTGTCCGTTCAATTCGCGATCATTTTAAAAATGACATCGCAGAGATCATCATTGATGACAAAGAAGTGTTCGAACGCGCAAACCGTTTCATGAACCAAGTCATGCCGCATAACTCTATCAAACTGAAGTTATACGAAGACACTGTTCCTTTATTCTCTCGCTATCAAGTGGAGAATCAGATTGAATCGGCATTTTCTCGTGAAGTCACACTGGCGTCAGGTGGTGCACTCGTATTTGATCATACGGAAGCACTACTCTCTATCGATGTTAACTCTGCACGAGCGACCAAAGGCTCAGATATTGAAGAGACTGCTTTGAATACCAATTTAGAGGCGGCATCAGAAGTCGCTCGACAATTAAAAATCCGCGATTTAGGCGGCTTGGTTGTCATCGACTTCATTGACATGACGGTTTCAAAAAATCAACGTGCTGTTGAAAAACGCTTAACCGACGAAATGGAAAGCGATCGCGCACGCGTTCAAATTGGTAAAATTTCCCGATTTGGTTTGCTAGAACTCTCGCGCCAACGCTTACGTTCTTCGATCAGTGATGCAAACTACAAAACTTGTCCTCGATGTGAAGGCACAGGATCCATTCGTAGCGTTTCTAGCTGCGCATTAAGCATTCTACGGGTTATTGAAGAAGAAGCATTAAAAGAAAATACAGAAGCCGTTATCGCTCATTTGCCACTTCACACCGCGTCATTCTTGCTGAATGAAAAGCGTCACGAAGTCAACATGATCGAAACACGTCTTGCGACACACGTTTACATCATCCCAACAGCCGAGCTAGAAACCCCTCATTACAAAATCAAACGCCTTCGCGCTGAAGACATTGATGCAATGCCTGACATGCCAAGCTTTAAGCTTAAAATGGAAGGCGCTAAAAAAGAACGCAATGCATTAGAAATGGTCGGCACCGACATTTCTACCGAAACACGTCCAGAGCCTGCTGTCGCATTAGATTCTATTCACATGGAAAGTGCTGCTCCGGCACCGACGCCAACTCAGCCCGTTGCTGCACCAGAAGAACCAGGTATTTTCGTCAAAATTTGGCGCGCCCTATTTGGGACAGGTACGGCTGAGCCAGTAAAAAAACCTCAAAAACGCCAAAGCCAACGACGTAATAACACGAATAACCGAACACGCTCCAACAACACCCGAAACCGCAATAACAATCGCGGTGGGCACAACAATCGTGGCGGACATAACAAAAACACCAATAATGCACGTGGACGCAACAATAACCAACAACGCTCGAATAATAATCGCAGCCGAAACAACACACGCAACAACTCACAAAACGGCCGTCATGCACAAAAACAAAACTCAACGAGTGCATCAAAAGAAAATTAAAACTACTTAAAATAAGCAGTTAAGTCCATTCTAGCGGCGATATTTCCTAATATCGCCGCTTTTTATTGAGCAACAACTTATGGTAATTGATACTTCAAACGCAAACTATCAAGCTCAACTTGAGCAAAAAATTAAATCACTGCACACCAAATTTAATGATTTAAGTATTTCTATTCCAGATTTCAGTGTTTTTGAATCACCCAAGAAGCACTACAGAATGCGAGCTGAGTTTCGTGTGTGGCATGATGGTGAAGACACCAACTATGCAATGCATCACCCAAAAACAAAGGAAATATACACACTCACAGATTTCCCTATTGCATCAAAAGCCATTTGCAAACGCATGACTCCATTAATGGAGATAATCAACTCTGACAAGGAGTTACGCCATCGCTTATTTCAAGTTGAATTTCTATCTACAACAACCGGCGAAGTACTCATCTCCATGATTTATCACCGAGCATTGGGAGAAGAATGGCAAACTAAGGCAACAGCTCTAGAAAAATCAATTAATGCTCATATCATTGGACGAAGCCGTAAGCAAAAGCAAGTAATCAGCAAAGACTATGTCATAGAAGAAATGACGATAAATGGCTTCACATATCGCTACCAACAGACTGAAAACAGTTTTACTCAACCCAATGCCCATGTTTGTCAGCAAATGTTGCAATGGGCTTGTGATCAAGCTAGCGACATTAACACAGAAAATTCTCAAGATTTACTTGAACTATATTGCGGTAATGGAAACTTTACCTTACCACTTTCTAGACATTATCAAAAAGTGTTAGCTACTGAAGTATCAAAATCATCAGTTAGATCAGCCCAGTACAATATCGACATAAACAAAATCGATAACGTATCAATTATGCGTTTATCAAGCGAAGAAACTGTGCAAGCGCTTAATAAAGAAAGGACTTTCCGTCGCTTAGAGGAAATCGATATCGATGGCTACAATTTTTCGACCGTTTTTGTCGACCCTCCTCGAGCAGGTCTTGACCCAACAACACTCGAACTAGCCAAACGTTTCGACAACATCCTCTATATATCGTGTAACCCAGACACATTTTTTGAAAACCTCAAAACACTGACAGATTATTCCATTAAAAAATTTGCAGTGTTTGATCAATTCCCCTACACAAATCACTTAGAAGTCGGCGCTGTTTTAATCAAACAAGCCTAAGTAAACCCTATATGTCTTATCAACAACAGCCCGCATGTTAAAATTTAATTCAACATATTGCAGGGCATTTTCTTTAATAGCGTCGACATGATCTGGGTTTGTTAAAACATACCGAACAGAATCAACAAAAGTGCTGACCTCATCGGATGTTGCTAAAAAACCCGTTTGCTTATGCTTAACAATCTCTCCGATACCGCCAACATCCGACGCTACGATGCTACATTTAGCTAACGCCGCCTCCAGCAGAACAGTACCAAGCCCCTCTTTACGAGAAGGTAAAACCAAAACATCAATCCCTTGAAAAACATTTTGAACATTTTCTACAAATCCAAGCAACTGAACATTATCTGACAAGCCTCGCGCCTTAATTTCATCATTCAATATCGATTTCTGTTTTCCTGTCCCTGCAATAACAGCATTACATTGAATGCCATTATTTCTCAATTGTTCCATCATATTGATGAATAGTGAAGGGTTTTTCTGACTATCTAAGGCCGACACAAAGCCAATCAGAGGATCTTCAACTTTCCAACCAAACATCTTAATCAGGTTGTCTTTGGCTTCTTTTTTGTCTGAAAATTGATAAGTTTGTTCTGGAATACCGTCTTTAATCAAAAAAATACGACTAGAATGTATGCCATAGCTTTCAAGCATTTGATAAGTTTTATCTGAGATGGCAAACCAAGCATCAATGTTTTGTGATAAATATTTCTTACGAGTAAAGTATGACGTTTTTATTGAGTTTTCAACACGCCTGTGAACAACGAGCTTGATACTTGGTAAAAATAGTTTAGCAAAATACGCAAGAGAATGAGCTTTCGCTGAATGTGCATGCAAAACGTTAATATCATTCAATTTGCAAAATTGCACTAGCCTGTATAACGCATTAACACTGAGTATTCGAGAAGACGAGAAGAGCAAAGCACCTTTTATTGAAGACTCTAAACGTTGAAAAATATGAGCTCCTTTGGGATAGGCAATAAAATTACTCGCTTCTGGAAAACTTTCAACCAAGCCTTCAATTAACAACCGAACTTGATTCTCGCCTCCCCGCCACCCTTTAGAATGACCAATATGTAAAATATTCATCGCGTTAAAAAATCTTAGATGATAAACCCATAGCCATACACGCACCCAGTTCTTCACACTGATGAATATATGCCTGCTTGAAAGGTGATTTAAATATTAATGCCTCTTGTGTTTTCTTCCACTTAAGCCCTGTCACTATTCGTTCGACACTTTGTAGAGCGCCAACACCATCTTGACCAGCTGAAATATACATAGCCCAAGGTAAGCCTTGAGTATCCTGAAAGCATGGATAATAAATACGTTCAAAAAAATCTTTTACTTGGCCACTCATATATCCAAAGTTTTCTGTGGTACCAATAATAATACCTTGAGCGGCCAAAACATCACCGACAGTCGCCTCCAAAGGAGAACGTTGAATCACTGGAAAGGAACTTGCTACAGCCCCGTGATAGGTGGCATTTCTTAGTAAATTTGTATTTTTAGACGGTACGTTAGCAACTATCAGCAAATGACTCATTGCTGCATTCTAATCGTTAATCCTTTATTCACCAAGCCTCTTGGCATTGCATTAGTAGCTTTTATTCTTTTCGAATGATCCTTTACGAAAAGATAAACAATTTACAAAGGTGACTCCAATTAATAGAGGAGGAAAAAGAAGTCACCCTCATAAATTTAAAACGATTACTTAATATCGTATTTCAAGATCACTTGAAAGCTTTCGATATCGCCATCACCAGTACCATCGTCACTATCAAAGCTTGCTGCTTCAATCCACATTGACGTGTTTTTACCTAAGCCTAACGTGTAGCCTAAAGTAATTAATGAAGGTTCTGCTCCGGCATCTCTACTAAGTGACTCATAATGAGCATAGAAATTATAGGCTGAAGCATTTAAAGCAATACTACTATCATCATCTTGCGATTGATAATGTGCTGCCAATGCAACAGGGCCTGCTTTACCCGAAAGTGCCACACCCAGAATATTCTCTTCGTCGTCAGCTTGCTTAGAGATATAACCTAAACCAATCTTGATTGGACCAGCTTGGTAGCTCGCTCCAAGCTCAATATCATCTAAATCTTCTGCTTCTCTATCCGAATCAAATCTCAAGGAAGCTCCCACTGAAACAGGCCCAAAGTCTCCTGCATACGTTAAAGACTCTGATGTTCGCCCTTGATAAGTCACTAGTGCGAAACCTGAATAATCCCATGGTATATCTGCTGGCCCGACAATAAAGTTATAAAAGGTATGGTAATTTTGACCCACCAACACTTTACCGAAGCCGCCTTCAACACCAACATAGCCTAACCTTGTTCTATCATCAATATCGTCCGTGACGACACCATTGACTTCATATTCATAGTGGCCAAAGCCCTTAAGACCATTCCCAAGGTCAGTACTGCCTTTAAATCCAATTCGAGAGTAACGGCTCACCACGTTGGTTTGCGATTCATCACCCGTTTTAGTGTTGGCTAAACCAAATCGCAATGACGCATATAAGTCAGACTCATATGCAGCGCTGGCAATTGAAGGCATACACACTGATGCCACTAACAGAGACGTTAGTAAGTTTTTCTTCATCCTCATTATTTTCCACCTTTTTAAATTTTATAATTTGTAGACACTAGATATCGAACAGATAATCCAGCGACTTTTATGGTGAGCTAATAGTGCCAACGATGAAGTTTGACTACTTTCAAAAATCTATTTTTCACTTGCCAAAAAATATTTATATCACAACCCTTATCTCCCTCTCTAACGACCTTACTGAACGAGTTTAATGAATAAAACAGCAGAGAGTAATGCCAAAGAAGAG
>JBOEGT010000086.1:0-6894 GCA_050633585.1 Arenicella sp. | reverse complement strand
TTGACTTCGCCTGACTATCGCGGCAGCGATACACACCGCACTAAATATCAAGCCTGTGACTAGTACATGAATTGAAAAGTGATCAACACCAGTAATTCGATTAATTAAAAACGTTTGGCTGATCACACCGTTCAAAAATAACTTGTCAATTAAGATGAGGATAATGGGTGTAATAAAGGCGAACAAGAAAGGGTTTTTCTTGGCAATGCTGGAGCAAAAAAGGCACCAAGCAATAATAGGCAACAAAGACCACAACAATTTCTTTCCTAACACCAGTGAAGTGTTCAAAAAAGAATCACCAAAATAGTTAGTCGTCTCTGTACCCAAAAACATCAGCGCGATAATTGCCTGACAGACCAAAATTATCACGGGCACTATCACCAAAGGAATCATCAATTTTGAAGCGACTGTTAGCCCATCTGAAATCGGTAGCGACCGCCAAAACAATACACTGTCATCTTGACGCTCATCATATAAGCATGACAATGCATAAAACACCGCTACGACAAACATGACAATCATCACAAAATAGTTCATCAGGTGCAGCGTTTTACCTATGGCCGAGTTAATAAAGGTGTTGATACCATCGTTTAATTGCAGTTCAGCGGGCACATCAACATTAATGGCCAAGTTCCCAAAACTCAGTGATAGTTTCAATAACAGCGCAATCACTAATAACACCAATGGCACTCGCCACAAATTCTTATGCTCAAGAACTTCTCGTTTTAATAGAGCAATCAATGTTTTAGCGGATGGATTCATTTGATTTTGCATATTCATTCCCTCAACGATGGAATTATGTATTTGTCGCGACAAACAAGTCTTCAAGGCTTGGCGTCACCACCTCTCCATATTGACGTAATTCTTCAGGATCAACATCAGCAAAGATTAGTTCTGTTGCTTCGGGTAAGTCGCGTTGATATATCGGTTTGATGTTTTTATCTGCAAACACCACATTTCGCTGTGTTAGCAATTTGCTATACCGTTGTTTCAATTCTGATTTTTTAATATCCAGCGTAATCCGGCCATCCTTAATAAACAAAACCCGTGTCAAGATGCTTTCTACTTCATCGATTTGGTGTGTGGTAATTAAAATGCTTCGGCGTTGTTGCTTGTTAACCGACGAAGCACTTTCTTGTAACTGAAAATAATCATTAATCAAGCGATCTTGAAAATCGCGTCGCACTAGCACATCCAAGCCTAACGTCGGTTCATCCAAAATCATAAAATCCGACGCAATACTCAAGATGATGATCAAATGCAGCCGCGTCTTCATCCCTTTTGATAAGGTTTCAATTTTTTGAGTGTCTGAAATATCCGTTTCGGACAATAATTGGACAGCCTTGTCGTAGGAAAATTTTGGATGTGTTTGATCAACGAAGCTCAATAAATCAGACACTAACATCCAATTTGGTAGAGAAGCGACATCCGCGATGTAACTCATGTTTTTCAATAATTGGCTACGATTCTTATAGGGATTTTGACCAAAAACAGCGATATTGCCAGAATACTTAATCAACCCCATTAAGGCTTTCAGCAACGTCGACTTGCCTGCACCATTTGGTCCGATTAGCCCGACAATTTCCCCAGGCTGAATTGAAAGATCAATGTCCGTCAACACCTGTTTGGAGCCATATTTTTTAGACAAACCTCGCACATCAACAATGTGTGCGCTTTGCATATTATTATTTTCTGACATCGTTCAATTGATTCATTACATTCGTAAATCACTTTACGCAAACTCATCAACAATAAAAAGAAAAAACCAGAAATTTGTGCATTTATTCTGACTTTAACGACCGTTGTGATTACTATAACCATGAATAAGTGATCACACCGAGAACCAAGCTCTCACGCACATTTCTCAACACTTAAAAAGTTAGCACTAACAATCATTTTATGGTGACCAAAATGCCCAAAGCAATCGTAATCAATCACTATGGTGATACAGACCAACTCCAATGGCAAGATATCGAACTGCCCAGCCTAGCGCCAACCGAAGTTCTCGTTGAAAACAAAGCCATTAGCTTCAACATGATTGACACCTATTTTCGCAAAGGCTTATATCCCATGGAGGTACCCTTCGTATTAGGGGCAGAATCGTCCGGCAATATCATCGCGACAGGCTCAGATGTGAAAGACTTTGCTGTGGGTGACCGAGTAGCTTGTGTGCAACCCAAGCAAGGAGCCTATGCGGAACAGCGCATCACTAGCACAGAAAACCTTATTAAAATTCCCGATAGCATTGACCATAAAACGGTTGCTGCATCACTACTAAAAGGCATGACTGCACAATACTTATTGAAACAAACCTATCCAGTGCAAGCTGGAGACACCGTGGTCATTTATGCCGCTGCTGGCGGTGTGGGAACTATTCTCGTTCAATGGGCAAAACACTTAGGGGCAAACGTCATTGCCATCACTGGCTCTGCCGAAAAGTGCGCATTAGCGAAAGACAATGGCGCGGATCACACCATTGACATGTCAGAAATTTCAGTCAGCGAAATTGCCGGACATGTGAGGCGCATGACAAACGGCCAAGGCGTCCCTGTGATTTATGATTCACTCGGCAAAGACACGTTCATCGCCTCGCTCGACTGCTTGCAACCCAGAGGCTTACTCGTTTCCTATGGCAATGCTACAGGCGCCGTGACTGACGTAAACCTGTTAGATTTAGCACAAAAAGGCTCTCTTTTTGTCACTCGCCCTAGCCTATTTCATTACATTTCTACTCCCGAAAGCATGGCAACAACGGCGAATGACTTATTTGAAGCCATTGAAAAAGGCGTTTTAACTATATCCATTGGCCAATGCTTTGCGTTAAAAGACGCCGCGTTAGCACACAAGGCTGCTGAATCTCGCCAAACAACAGGAGCAACAGTACTTTTGCCTTAAGACGCCACCTCCCATATCTAAATATCTTGTTTATTTAAACGCTTAACATGCTAAAAACAATAGAACAGTTACTAAACACACTGCCATTTGAGCTAACTAATGCCGCATTGATTGCTCAAATTACCGCCCTTGGCATTATTTTACTGAGCGCAGCCATTGTTTATTTCATCGCAAAATATTTCGTTGTTCGCTCGGTGAATACATTGATCGACAAATCGACATCGAAACTTGATGACATTCTCGTCAAACGCAATGTATTTGGGCGCATTGCGTTGCTCGCACCCGCGATAGTCATCTATAAATTAACGCCAGAAGCCTTAAAAAATAATGATGCTATCAGCAGTGGCGTTTTAACGCTTTGCCTGATCTATGCCGTGATTATTGCTGTGCTGATCATCGACACACTCATCGACAGTATCATAGAAATTTATTATCAATCGTCCAAAAACAGGCACCTTCCCGTTAAAAGTTTTGCGCAAGTGTGCAAACTAATAACCTACTTTTTCGCTGTCATCCTGATCATTTCATTTGTGATTGGTGAGTCTCCGTTGAAATTATTTGCTGGCCTAGGTGCCATGGCTGCAGTCTTAATGCTCGTCTTCAAAGACCCTATTCTAGGGTTTGTGGCGGGTATTCAATTAAGTTCAAACAAAATGGTCGGCATTGGCGACTGGGTAGAAATCCCTCAACATAATGCTGATGGTGATATTTTGGAAATTGGTCTGACGACTGTCAAAGTTCGCAACTTTGATAACACCATTACCACCGTACCTACTCAGAGCCTCATTAATGATTCATTTAAAAATTGGCGGGGCATGCAAGAATCAGGCGGCAGACGTATCAAACGAAGCATCCACATTGACATTAATTCAATCCAGTTTTGCGATGAGGCGATGTTAGAACGTTACTCACGTGTGAAATATATCAGCGATTACTTGCAAGCAAAACAAGATGAAGTGGCCAAACATAATCAAGAAAAACAACTCGACTTGAGCTCACTAGCAAATGGTCGAAGGTTGACGAATATCGGCACCTTTCGCGCATATATTGAAGCCTACCTGAATCAACACCCAGACATACACCAAGGCCTGACGCTATTAGTACGTCAGTTAGAGCCAAGCAACAATGGCTTGCCTATCCAAATTTATGTGTTTAGCCGAGAGAAAAATTGGATTAAATATGAAAGTATACAAGCCGATATTTTTGATCACTTAATTGCGGTTGCTGGAGAATTTGACCTCAAAATTTTTCAACAACCTTCCGGCAATGATTTTTATTCCATCACCAGAGATTCGTCACTTGCTGCTGCAAACGCTGCACCCACGACTAATTAATGCTAGTGTTACACCTCAGACTTATCGTAATTTAGTGAAACACGTATGACACAAGAACAAAAAAACAATCCACTGCATGGTGTAAAACTAGAAGCCTTGCTGAAAGAGCTGCTTGATGCCTACGGATGGGACGAACTCGCATTAGAGATAAACCTGAATTGCTTTAAAAAGAATCCCAGCATTAAGTCCAGCTTAAAATTCTTGCGCCGAACAGAATGGGCCAGAGAGAAAGTCGAGCGATTCTATTTGTACGATTATAAAAAACTCCCCAGACCTGGAGAGGATCAATATGACATCCCTCCTCGTAAACGCATGGTTTCTAAAACTGGCCAGCCAAAAGCACCACACAACATTCCAGATTTAGATATTAACACTCGTGAAAACGTACCAAACTCATCGGTAAATACAGACACTAATGAGGCGTCAGTAAACAACGTTGCTCCAACAAAAAAACCTTCTAACGGTTTTAACCCGTGGGACAAAAGCCGCCATAACAAAGGCTAAGCGCATTCACTCGGCGTTAGATCCCGCTGAGCGTTTAGCTCTCGTGTCATCCTTAAACTGAAAAACCTTCCCAAACTAATCTTTAGGTTCAGGTGTAAGGCTCCCTTCAGACACCACGCTCATCCAGGCTTTGTGTGCTTTACGCCTTCGCCCTTCGAAAGGGTTAGTTGACGTAGCTTGCAGCTCATCTTCGGCCTGTTTTTTATCCTGTTTCTGTTCTATTTGCTTTGATTGTTTTGAATTACTGTTGCTCATATTCAATCACCATTAAGAGAAAAATAATTTTATCACCAATAAAATTTATTTACAAAAAATGCCATTAATCAATAAAATAAATTTATTGAAATTGATAAGTATCGCGACAATTAACATTAATACGAATCGCACTAACGTTCAACAGAGGCCATTTTAGCGCCGGCAAAAATTAACATCGCTCCCGCTGAACGATTAATATACTTAATCACTACAGGCTTAATACCCACGTGGATAGATTGATGGCCTAGCAAGCCATATAAAGAATAACAAAAAAGATCTAAGACGATAGTAATGCCACATAAGATCAAGATTTGTGGAATAACTGGCTGTGAGATATCAATAAACTGAGGGACCAGCGCTGAAAAATACAACAACGCTTTAGGGTTTGAAATTTCTAATACGAAGCCTTTCAAAAAAACGTTACCGCGCTTACCACGTTCTTTCCGCGTTGGTTCAATACTAAAAGGGCCAGAGTCACTCAATATGATACTCAGTCCCAGATAGAGTAAATACGCTACCCCAACCCATTTAATGACTGCAAACAACGTATGAGAGGCGATAATGAGCGTCGTAATACCAGTTGCTGACAATATGAAATAAACAACATTTGCCACCGCTATTCCCAAAATAACCCAAAAAGAACGCTTATATCCGTTGGAGGCCGCCTCTGCGGTCACAGCAATCGCCGCAGGTCCCGGGGATAACACCACGACTAACGTGGTTGCAAAAAATAACAGCAACGTTTCAATTGGCATCAAAGTTTCCTCTATCTAATTGTTATTTCAGTGTTGGTATATCTTAACGCGTGAGTGTTTAGAAATATCCATTTTCATTGAAATACCAACTTTTGCATTTCAATACGCATTGCAAAATGCAACAAACTTTCAAAAAATCATATCAACAAACTATTAAGTTGTTGAAAAAAGTAATGTTTCGGTTGGCACGAAAGATGCAATAACGATAAGCATGACAAACACTACGATGCACCTATTGCGTTATAACTTCAGAGGCAAAAGATGAACAACATTACAAATATTGAAAAATACCAAGCTACATCACCGAAAGTAACAGTCGTTATGCCTGTTTACAATGTCCAACACTTTCTATCCGAAGCCATTGAGTCCGTCTTACAGCAAACTTTCACAGACTTTGAACTCATCATTGTTGATGATGGATCTACCGATGCGAGTTATCCAATTTGCCAAATTTTAAGCATGCATGACAGCCGAATAATTGTACTTCGTCAAAAAAACCGTGGTTTAGCAGGTGCCAGAAACACCGGTATTTTAGCCAGTGAAGGCCGCTATATTGCCTTTCTTGATTCTGATGATGTTTGGCATGAAAACAAATTGATGCAACATGTCGCATTGCTTGATGACAATCCAGAAGTGGGGGTGAGTTATTGTCGCTCCACATTTATCGACAATGATAGTCAAGCCATTGGACTATTTCAAAACCCCAAACTCAATGATATTTCAGCAAAAGATGTTCTCTTACGAAACCCAGTTGGTAATGGGTCTGTTCCTGTCATTCGTCGTGAAGCCTTGGAACAAGTGGCCTTTAAAGACAACAATGGAAGAACCAATTATTTTGATGAATCGTTGCGTCAATCTGAAGACATCGAATGCTGGGTGCGCATCATCTCCACAACCCAGTGGCAATTTAAAGGTATCTCAGAAGCACTCACTTATTATCGTGTCAACAATTCAGGCTTGTCAGCCAACATCAACCAACAGTTCAAATCGTGGTTAACTGCACAAGAAAAAATGACCATTTATGCTCCCGAATTGATCAAACAACACGGTACTTTAGCAAAAGCGTATCAATTTCGTTACTTGGCACGAAGAGCCGTGCGTTCAAGAGATATAAAAGGCGCTGTGTCTATGTCAATAAAATCATTATGCTC
>JBOEGT010000085.1:0-2082 GCA_050633585.1 Arenicella sp. | reverse complement strand
TGATGCTCAGCGGTGAACGTGCGGACATGACCGCGGGCTTAGACGCTATTCTAGAAGGCTATTCACAGTTCTGTGAATTCAACCACCGGGAACTCGCACTCATCGAAGCCTTAAGAACCCTGAGACTGATGCACTACTACGGGTGGCTCGCAAAACGTTGGGAAGACCCCGCCTTTAAAATGGCCTTCCCATGGTTTAACTCCCAACGCTGCTGGGAAGATCATATCTTAAGCCTCAGAGAACAAGCCGCCGCCATGCAAGAACCACCATTGGCTTTGTTTTGATAGCTTCATTGGTTCAAGGGCTTTAACACCTTCAACTTTTATCATTCACTCCTACATGTTAGAAATTTTATGCGCCAATTTAGGTGGTAAATTCTCTCTGCCCCATGTTCCATGCTCACCACTTGTTCCAGAATGCTTTCGATAATATATTTCCTCATCATCAGGATTGTTACTATCTGAATACCATGGCATGTGTCTCGCTTGGTATGGAAAGCCTGTTCTAATACATGGCCTTCCTCCGCCTCGAGTAACATTTGGTCGATATAGGGCTAGTGTTGTATCAATAAATGCTTCATACACCGCTGGCTCAATTTCTTTTTCATAAAATTGGCCTTCCCATTTGACCACTTCTTTATGGAATCGATATCTCATCGGCAGATCATCAATTTTCAAACTAAATCCTGCCTTTTGATATTGAGGATACTTTTGTAACAGATTATATAAATAAGTAATAGCATCATCTGGGCACTCATCAACCGGAATCACATCTGGGTCAGTGACAATATAATAAGAGTCAGGTGCTAGCTTCTGTACCACTTTTCTAATCCATGGCGACCCAGCTCCTAGGTTTGCAGCCAATTCAATCACTCGACAATCCGTGGATGCATAAAAATCTAATAACGGAGGATAAGTTGAGTCATTATCAACTAAATAAATAGTATTGAACTGCCTATCTTTAAACCATTGCACTAATATTTTTAAGTCAGTGACCTTATCCCGGCAAATAATAAATATTGGAATGTCTTGTAAATTCATAATGTTTTAAAATAAAAATACAACGCCCTCATTGTAACTGGGATTTTTTTGAGTCAGTAATGGCTGACTGAACAATTAATCACTGAATTACGATTGATTCGGCAAACGGTTAGCAACTGACGCACCGCAAATACAACAAAGCCCTGCGTTGCAGAGCTTGAAGTTAATCATCTTTAGCGTGATGTCCCTCTTATTTTTAATCGCTAGAAAAATATATCAATAACAGTCACCCCTAAAAAGATTCGTAACAAACCATCTAAAATAGGATAAACAGCAAATATTAGTAATACAAAATAATAAATTGATAATTTCTTACTATTACAGTTTTTATTTAGAAAAAATAGGACAGCTAAACAAATAATACCGAGAAAAACCTGCAATGTTATTATTTTTAAATAACCTGAAGAACTACTAATAAAACTCAACAAAATTGAAATAGCAATCACCAAATGTACGCTAATAAATTTCAAATGCATCATCTTGAAGTACTTGAGTTTGAAGTTGATATAGTTGTAGACGAAGCAACAGGTGCTGAACTAACCACAAAAATAAAATTAGATTGCGTTTTCCAAGGCCTGTTTGGTGGGTCACTTGGAACTCCAGGGGCTCCATCAAATTGCTCTTGGCTCCAAGACCTACAAGTATTATCCCATCCATAAAGAGCCACTCCTCTTTGGCAATAGCAAGATTGTCTAAGATAACCTAACGTTAATCAAGTTGCTTTTATTAGAAAACTCAATTTTGAGTCTTGTCCAGACCTTTGGTGT
Source organism: Arenicella sp. (assembly GCA_050633585.1). Lineage (GTDB taxonomy): Bacteria > Pseudomonadota > Gammaproteobacteria > Arenicellales > Arenicellaceae > CALKZN01. Next base: position 275 of record JBOEGT010000085.1, on the reverse strand, counting down.
TAAGCGTTTTTTTAATGTTAGAGGGCCTGTTTACACTAAAAATTTTTATCGCTGTTGCTATAGCAATATAACTCCCCTTCTATCAAGGGGCATCATGAATTCCTTCCACGGCATTTCCCTGCTGTGCACTCCCCTTGTAATAACGCCCTGACAAGTCATAAATCGCCCCATTAATTGGGTTGATAAACCCACCTGTCCAGGGTGTTTCATTGCTGAGCGTAGCGGGTTTGTCTTTGATATAGCGTATTACAACACCTTGTTGCCCGGTTTCTGAT
>JBOEGT010000084.1:0-11981 GCA_050633585.1 Arenicella sp. | reverse complement strand
GCTACTGCCATGGTACTTGCTACTGCCATGGTATTTTTTAGTTTTGTGTTTGCTACACTTATGATGTCCATAACCATGCCCTTTCCCATGATGATAATGGCCTTTGCCTTTTTTATTTTGATGATGGTCATCGTCGTAACACTTATCACCTGGCTCTTCTTCGGCAACCTCGCAACCCTGCCCAGAAGTTGGCGAACTTGCTTCTTGGTACCAATCACCTCGCAATACATCACGCTGATGTTTATCAGACTCGCCGTAAACAATTTTTTGAGCAATTTGTTTGATTAACCAATCTAGATTTAAACGCAGATTTTTTAGATCGCTCAAGATTTGTTGCTGGCCGCTCTGGTCATAGCGTTTTTGTAAATCATTGAGAGAATTAGTCAAATTGAGTGATAATTTGAGAGCCCATTCATAATCTTTATGATCTAACTTGTATTTAATAGATTTCAGTTGAGAAACGATAGAGCTATAGCCTTGCTTATGTTCAACAGAAAGAATAATACTATTAATATCGATCTGCTCTTCAGGATTGATATCCAAACTTGTTTCAGATTGCAGCTCTGGAGCATCAATATCACCTGTTTCAATGAAAGCGGATAAGGTTTGTGCTTCTGTCGGCACTTGTACCCAAATGGTAATTGATTGTTGATCACCTTGAGAAAGGCTTAAGTCCCAAGTGACTGTTTGATTGTCTGCATCTAATACTCCTTGACCGACATCAACAACAGTGATTTCTTCTGGGATAGGTAAAACCAAGCGTGCGTCAACCTCATCACCATTATTTTCAATGTTGAACATGATTGGTACATCCGTGCCAGCTGTTAACCTAGTCAGGTCTGGGTTGACTAAATCTAAGGAATTCAGAATTAGGCGTGTAAACGTGCTATCTGCAACTCCAAGGCTTTGAGCTTCCATTAAAACATCAAACCCCATATACACGGATTTGCCATGTCCATAAGAATAAGTCGTAATCGCTGTTTTGTTGTTTACACTTTCATTTGAACAATTTTGAGAATGCCCTTTACCTTTCTTCTTTTTATGATATCCATACCCACTTCCATGGCTTGAGTGACTCTCCTGCTTCTTATATGAATCTCCATACTTGTTGTAACATTTGCTATAACCATGGCTATTGCCTTTTTTATATTTATGGTACTTTGAATAATGACTATACTGAGAAGCGCTTTGTGAAGCGTTCATGTACTCTGCAGCTACTGTTGCTTTTTGCGTATCAAATGACACATTAGAGTCTTTATGAGTAAAGCTAACATTATCAGGATCGTTTAAATCGCTTTGCTTTAATGATAGCCCTTGGTTTTGCTTGCTCTGTGACAAAGAGTCGATAGCAAAAGCGTCATTCAACACATCAAAGTTTTTTATTCTTCTTCCCGCTTCTATTAAACCATCACCACGGTAAACCGCTTCTCTCATTTCTTTTTGAAAATAGTGAGGAAACTCAATAAGTTCAGACAGTAATAGATATGTACTATATGCCCCAGTTCTTTGCTCTTTCATAAAGTCATCTATACCCATGGTAATGGTATATGACCATCCATTTTCGTGTAAAAGTGACTCTAATAACTGTTTTTGATCTAATAAGTTTGGCGCATTCTTTGGCCCTAAAGGTTCATCTGTGCATTGATGGTCATCATCCAATAGCACTAAAATTCTACCCTTACTTCCGATTTTCGATGATAAATCAATATCGATAGGGTTTGTTTCAACAATAATTTCAAAGTATTCGCTAGCAACGGTTAACCATTCTTCTCCAACGAATGCCTGCAAAACACAATCATACTTACCCGGTGAAAAGCCCGTTGTGTCATAAAACTCTTCACTGTTAAATTCAGTGCCAAACTCAAGGAAAACGTTCACTTCATCGCTTTCCTCAAGGATTTCTTCACTGCTTAAGTCAATCAATAGTGTTCTTATTTGCTGGTCCGTCACCGGCAAGGTAGGACTGGGAGTCATTGCGGAATATGAACACTGCTGTATTTCACCAGCAACAATTTGAGCTTCCAATACCGTCACTGTACTCACAAATGGTACAGGAGATGAACTCTGTGAATGCGCATTACTCGCTATAAGGAGTAATATGCTGAAGGTAATAAATTGAATGAATTTGCTAATGAGTGTAGCGATTTTTTTACAAGAAAGAAGTCGGCCCAATGAAAACTGCATATTGAATTTCCGTATACATGATTTGATTAAAAATTAGGCGGCTAATATAAAGATTTTAATCTGAAAAACACAATACTTACGCAATTGTAATGGTTATGAGCCCTTTCCTAAATGCACTCATTACTAAGCTGACATTGATTGTCTAGCGATAAACTCCTTCATATAGGTAGCCTAATATGTTATTTTCTCATTAAATATAGATAATAATATCAATTAGTATGTGTTTTTTGTCAAAAATAAGGCTTAAGTCGTTGTTGTTAAAAGAAATAAGTGTTTTTTATGTCACACTTATATGCTTTTTTGTGGCATTTTTTGGCTCTTTAAATACTTACGCAGGAACGGTTTACACCTACAAGGATGCCAATGGCAAGGTGTTAATTACTAATCGGCCCGCCTCAGCTCATCGGTATAAGTTGGTTAAAAAAGTTTCTTTTAGGCCGTACCGAGATCGGCAATCGAATGGAAATAGCCCGTATTTTAATAAAGCTATCAGTTCGGAATACGACGCCCTCATTATTAATTTATCGCATAAACACCATGTTGATCCAGCCTTAGTGAAAGCTATTGTTCATATTGAATCTGCTTTTAGAAGAGATGCAGTCTCGAGAGCTGGGGCTATGGGGTTAATGCAATTAATGCCAGCTACCGCAGCTATTTACGACTTAAAAACCAATCAATTTGAGCCCAAAAAGAACTTAAATGCGGGCATTGCTCACTTCAAGTATTTAATGAACCGTTATAAAGGAGATAAAACACTTTCATTAGCGGCATATAATGCTGGTGAAGGAGCGGTGGCCAAATACAATGGCATTCCTCCTTATGAAGAAACTCAAAATTATGTGGTTAAAGTACTAAAACTATATGGAAAGTATCGTGAATCATTTACAGGGTAAGTATTCATGTATTTTTGAAATAAGAAAATATTAAAAAATAGAATAAAAACGATTACAAAATATACTCTTGCATTTATAGTCCTCCCCTCCTACTTCACAATCATTTTATTACGATGAATGAACTTAATTTTCATCGAAATTTATCTTAAAAAATAAATATTTATGTCTGCTATTGAAAACCGTATTGCGACGCTTATTGCTAATGAGCTAAGTGTTCAAACTCAACAAGTTATTGCCTCTGTTCAATTATTGGATGAAGGCGCTACTGTGCCTTTTATTGCCAGATATAGAAAAGAAGTCACAGGCGAATTAGATGATACTCAACTAAGAAGTTTAGCTGAGCGTTTGAACTATTTACGAGAATTAGAGCAGCGTCGAGATACTATTCTGAAGAGTATCAAAGACCAAAAAAAATTAACGGATGAATTAGAAAAGAGTATTCAGGACGCGATGACAAAAACAGCTCTTGAAGACTTATATTTACCGTATAAACCTAAACGGCGAACTAAAGCGACGATTGCTATCGAATCAGGCCTAGAACCGCTTGCAAATGATTTATTTGCCAATCCCGACTTAATTCCGGAAGTTGAGGCAGAAAAATATCTGTCGGATGATAAGGATAACCCTGTAGCTGATGTAAAAGCTGCATTAGAAGGCGCGCGTCATATCTTGATGGAACGTTTTAGTGAGGATGCTGATTTATTAGCTAAAACGCGTGAATATATGGAGAATCATGCCGTTGTAAATGTCAAAGTAGCGAAAGATAAAGAACAAGAAGGTGCCAAGTTTAAAGACTATTTTGATTATCAAGAACCCTTTAAGAAAGTCCCTTCTCATCGGGCGTTAGCTATTTTTCGTGGACGTAACGAAGGGTTTTTGTATGCAAGTTTAGATATCCCTTCTGACAACGAACTTGGCTTTGTCAAGCCTCTAGAACACCCCTGTGAACAAATGGTGGCAAAACACTGGAACATTTTGGACAAAAACAGAGCCGCCGATAATTGGCTTTCTCAAGTCGCAAGTTGGACATGGAAAATTAAATTGCATACGCACATCAGCGGAGACTTAATGAATCGCTTACGAGAACAGGCTGAAGCTGAAGCTATTCGAGTGTTTTCTTTGAATTTAAAAGACTTGTTACTAGCAGCACCAGCTGGTGCAAAAGCCACAATTGGTTTAGACCCGGGGTTAAGAACTGGGGTGAAAATAGCGGTGATTGATCATACAGGGAAATATTTAGATCAAGCCACTATTTACCCACATGCGCCTAAAAACCAATGGGATGCATCGATAGCGACATTAGCGAGTTTAGCAAAACAGCATCATGCAGAATTATTAGCCATTGGAAATGGGACAGCATCACGTGAAACAGACAAACTGGCTGGTGATCTTATAAAGCAACATCCAGAATTAAAATTAACGAAAGTCATGGTGAATGAAGCCGGAGCCTCCGTATATTCCGCTTCAGAATTCGCTGCCAAAGAATTTCCCGACTTAGACGTTACAATCCGTGGAGCAGTATCTATAGCACGCCGCTTGCAAGACCCGTTAGCCGAATTAGTAAAAATTGAACCAAAATCAATCGGTGTGGGCCAATATCAACATGACGTTAACCAATATCAACTGACAAAATCATTGGATGCCGTGATTGAGGATTGTGTGAATGACGTTGGTGTGGAGTTAAATACTGCTTCAATGCCCTTACTCAAATGCGTGTCAGGATTAAACGAAACATTGGCTAATAATATTGTAGAGTTTAGAAATACTCATGGGAGCTTCAAAAGCCGTGAAACATTAAAAGATGTTCCTCGAATGGGAGAGAAAACATTTGAACAAGCCGCAGGCTTTCTTCGTATTGTGTCGGGTAGTGACAACCCTCTTGATGCTTCAGGGGTGCACCCTGAAACCTATGGTGTTGTTGAAACTATTGCTAAAAACCATAATAAATCCATAGAAGACATTATGGGTGATAGCTCATTTTTATCGATGTTAAATCCTTCGGACTATACCACTGAAAAATTTGGCATACCCACAATCAATGACATTATTCGCGAACTTGATAAACCTGGCAGAGACCCTAGGCCTGAGTTCACAACGGCTAGTTTAAAAGAAGGTGTTGAAAAAATTAGTGACTTAAAAGAATCAATGATACTGGAAGGTACTATTACCAATGTGACCAACTTTGGCGCATTTGTTGACGTCGGTGTTCACCAAGACGGTTTAGTGCATATTTCCTGTTTATCCAACAAGTTTATTGATGACCCACACAAAGTAGTTAAGGCTGGACAAATTGTTAAAGTGAAAGTCATGGATGTTGATGTTCAACGAAAACGAATAGCGCTAACAATGCGCTTACAAGACGATATGACAAACACAGGAGCTAAAAAAACACATAACAACACAATGTCTCACAAAGCTTCAGATAAAAAAAGAAACAATGGTTTGTCGAAAAATCACTCTAAAGGACAACCGAAAGTCAAAACAAACAATCCATTTGCCGATAAACTAAATGCCGCACTAAGACGTTAATGATGTAATTAAGTTTATATTGATAAGGTCTTTATTGTTAAGATTGATCTAAAAAAGGCCCTTTATGTCAAAAATATATTCTACGAGTTTCCTTAAAAAGCTCAAAACGTGCTTTGTGTTAGCAATAGTGTTACTACTGCCAACACAAAGTTATGCACTTGATATCGGAAATAAAACGATCATTGGTAATTTTGAAAAAGTTGCCATCATGCCGACATCTATCAGTTTCAAAGCAAAAATAGATACCGGTGCAAAAAATTCATCTATGCATGCAACGGATATCGAGTACTTCTTTTTAAACAAAAAAGAACATATTCGATTTAAAACGCAAAACCTTCAGAATGAGACACGTTCAATAGAGCTCCCTGTTGAACGTATTGCAAAAATTAAGCGCCATGGAGGCAGTTCTCAAAAGCGCCCAGTTGTGTTGTTAGGTATTTGCTTAGGCTCTGTTTATAAACGTATAGAAGTGACTCTGACGGATAGATCTAAATTTAAAGCCCGATTTTTGATTGGAGTCAGTTTTATAGAAGATAACTTTGTGGTTGATGTTTCTCAAAACTATACACAAAAACCTAGTTGCAATTCATTGTCGAGTTAATAATGAAAAAATTATTTTGTTCATTTTTATCGAGTGTATTTTTCATACTGTGCCTCATCACGTTCAGTGTGATGTCCTATAAAGTCTATTGCTTAAACTTCCCATTGACGAAAGATGAGGAGAATACTTTATGGCAATTTGAAACAAAAATTCGTTTTCAGGCTGACGGAGGCCCTCAAAAAGTCAGTGCATGGGTGCCCAGAGATACTGAGCGATTTGTCATTAATGATGAAGACTTTTTTTCGGGTGATTTTGGATTAACTGTTGCCAAAACTGATTCAGGAAACCGAGCAGAATGGTCTATTCGCTCAGCAGGAGGCTGGCAGACACTTTTCTATAGAGCTTTGATTGAACCTGTTGAAGTAGATTTAGGTTCTATGGATTCAACAACACCTCCTATTGAACAGCCGGTCTTTACCACTATTGAGGGTAAAGTAGCTACCATGGTGATTCAACAAGCAAAGAGAACCTCTGCAGATCATGAAAGCTTTGTATTACAACTGATTGGCTCATTGAATGATCGAGATAGCATGGATAACTTGAGTGTCCTATTGCCAGCCGGACAAGATTCAGCGATGCCCGTACTCATCAGGTTGCTAGCAGATCAAAATATTCCTGCAAGGGTTGCAAATGGAGTTTTCTTGAGTGTTGGCAGCAATGGCAGTATCCACTCTTGGTTACAGGTCTTTGACGGTAAAGAATGGCAGTTATTTAATACTAAAAGTGAGCAAATCATTCCGAATGATGAAGCACTAGTGATTTGGACGGGTACGGATGTGTACGCGTCAGTCAACAATCGCGCGAGTACTGATGTCACTATTTCTCTAACGCCGAGAAATGAAAACTTATTGGAATTTTTCCAGCTACGCAAAAATGAATCGAAGCATTGGTTAATTGACTATTCTTTTTTCAGTTTGCCTTTATCGATTCAGCAGGACTTTAAGGTTTTGGTGACAATCCCTATTGGTGTTCTATTACTAGTTATTCTACGAAATTTAATCGGCATAAAAACCTTTGGAACTTTTTTACCGATTTTAGTCGCGATTTCCTTTCGTGAAACAGGCTTAGTTGCAGGCGTGTTTCTGTTTACACTAGTCGTAGTTTTAGGTTTATTAACTAGGCAATTATTAGATCGGCTTAACTTATTGATGATCCCGCGTGTTGGTTCGATTTTGATTGTTGTACTGCTGTTTATGGTCACTATTGCGATGCTAAGTTTTAAGCTCGGTATTGCGGTTGGTTTGTCCGTCACCCTATTCCCGATGGTGATTTTGGCGATCATGATAGAAAGAATGTCAATTTTATGGGATGAACGTGGCCCCTTTGAAGTATTTAAGCAAGGCATTGGTACCATCATGGTTGCAGCATTGGGTTTTTGGATAATGAATACTCCTCAACTACAACATGTTTTATTTGTTTTCCCCGAGCTGTTATTAATCGTGCTGGGCTTAACCATGGTCATGGGTCGCTATACAGGCTTTAAGCTGACAGAACTATTTCGCTTTAGAGCGATCATAGACAGCGAAATGACAAAACGAAATTGATAATAGCGTATGTTTGGAATTATCAAAAAATTAAATGAGTTTGGCTTAGTAGGCATTAATAAACGTAATGCGGCTTATACGCTAACCTACAATCCACGCAGCAAATACCCATTAGTCGACGATAAGCTTTTAACCAAAAAATTAGCTCTCGAGGCTGACTTAGCTGTCCCAGAGCTCTATGGTGTGATTGATAGTGTTGGTCAATTAAAGAATTTGGACAGCACCCTTGAACCCTATAGCCAATTTGTCATTAAGCCTGCTCAAGGCAGTGGTGGGGATGGAATTCTAGTCATCGCTGACCGATTTGAACAAGACTGGCAAACGGTGAATGGCCAAATTTTAGCCACTTGTGATATTGAACAACATATCACCAATATATTGAGTGGGATATACAGTCTAGGCGGTATGACGGACCGAGCAATGATTGAATATTGTGTTCAATTTGACCCTTTGTTTTCAGATATTAGCTTTCAGGGCGTGCCAGATGTGAGAATAATTGTCTTTCAGGGTGTGCCTGTTATGGGTATGGTCAGGCTACCCACGCGCAAGTCATGTGGGAAAGCAAATTTGCATCAAGGTGCGATTGGTGTTGGCATTGATTTGTCTACAGGAAAGACTCTGACTGGTGTTCAAAGTAATAAAATAATTCGAACACACCCCGATACTCGCAACCCTATTGTGGATGTTCAAATCCCTCAATGGGATAAATTGCTTTCGATTGCTGCAGGCTGTTATGAACTGAGTGGTATGGGATACTTAGGCGTCGATATCGTCTTGGATCGTGATAAAGGACCATTAATTTTGGAGTTAAATGCACGCCCCGGTTTGGCAATTCAAATAGCAAATCGCGTGGGTCTCGAAAGCCGATTAGAACGGGTTAAAAAAGCTAACTTAAGTGAGGCAAGTATCGATGAAAAAATTGCTTACACCAAAAAAGAGTTCGCAAATAAAATTATTCTTTAAACAAAATCCAGAGTTACCCCTAAAGGATAACTCTGGCTTTGCTTTATTTATCATCTAGTAATGTGGCGGACTTTCGTCAATCACACTGCCTTCATCATTACTGTTAAGCTCTTCAATTTGTTTAAGCATTTTAAGGTTTTGGCTTTGCAACAAAGCCACGTGTTTTTGTTGAGTGAAAAATTCATCACTCAGTTGCTCTATAGCATCTTCAAGAAAAGCAATTTTCATTTCAAGATTATCAATACGTTTTGAGTTAGGCATAGTCTATGCGGTGTCCGTTTGGTAACGATTCATGCCATTAGACAGCAGAAAACGCTTGTTCTAAATCAGCAATAATGTCGTCAATATGCTCAATACCGATGCATAAGCGCAATGTTTCTGGTGTTACGCCAGCATTTACCTGTTCTTCTTCAGTCATTTGACGGTGGGTTGTTGATGCAGGATGGCAAGCAAGAGATTTGGTGTCGCCAATATTCACTAAGCGTTTTATCATGCCTAATTGGTTATAGAAACTCACCCCAGAATCAAAGCCACCGCTAATTCCAAAAGTCATTAATGCACTAGGTTTACCATTAAAGTATTTTTTTGCTAAATCATGGGATTTATCACTCTCTAAACCAGCGAAACTTACCCATTCAACTTTAGGGTGGTTTTTCAAATACTTAGCAACGGCGATCGCATTGTCACAGTGCCGCTCCATACGCAAAGATAATGTTTCCATGCCTTGCATGATTTGCCAAGCATTCATTGGTGAAATAGCAGAACCCATGTTTCTTAACGGAACAGTTCGCGCGCGACCAATATAAGCTGCTGGGCCTAAAGCTTCCGTGTAAACCACACCATGATAAGCCGCTTCCGGTTGGTTCAATTCAGGATAGCGTTCAGCATGGTCTGCCCATGGAAATTTCCCTGAGTCCACAATGATGCCACCAATTGACGTGCCATGGCCACCCATAAACTTCGTCAAAGAATGTACGACAATATCAGCACCATGAGCAATAGGATTACATAGAACAGGCGAAGCAACAGTATTATCGACAATCACGGCTACACCATGCTTATGAGCGGCTTCAGCAATGGACGCGATATCAACAATATTTCCAGCAGGGTTGCCGATGGTTTCGCAAAAAACTGCTTTAGTCTTATCATCAATGAGTTTTTCAATGTCACTAGCTTGATCACTATCAGCAAAGCGCACTTCTACTCCTAGGCGTGGTAATTCATGCGCAAATAGTGTGTAGGTCCCACCATAAAGCTGAGGTGTAACGACAATATTGTCCCCTGCTCCAGCAATATTTAAAACGGCATAATTAATAGCAGCCATGCCAGAACTGACAGCAAGTGCAGCAATGCCACCCTCCAATTCTGCGACTCTTTTTTCCAACACGTCGGTAGTTGGATTCATTAATCGAGTATAAATATTGCCTGGAACTGCCAAATTAAATAAATCAGCGCCATGCTGAGCATCATCAAACTCATAAGCAACCGTTTGATAAATGGGTACGGCACATGAATTAGTTGTTTTGTCTGTTTCATACCCAGCATGAATCGCTATCGTTTCTTTTTTCATTCTTATTCCTCGATGTATTAGATTATTCCAATAAAGATGTGATGTTATTTTAACCAGCCACGGCTTCTTTCAATCGCTTTTTCCCAAAGGCGCAAGTGGTTTTGTCGTGTCGATTCTGTCATTTGTGGTGTAAAGATTTTATCAACCTTGCTCTTTTGTTGAATAAAGTCTTCTGACCAAAAATTTGCTCCTAAACCCGCCATATAAGCCGCACCAGTCGCTGTTGACTCTACATTATCCGGTCGTTCAATGTGAATATTTAAGATGTCTGCCTGGAATTGAGCCAAATAGTTATTTGCAATGGCCCCTCCATCGACTTTTAAAGTAGACAACTTGATATTGCTATCTAATTGCATCGCTGACAACACATCATAAGTTTGTAATGCCAGTGACTGCAATGTTGCTCGAACTAATTCGGCCTTTCCAGAGCTACGACTTAACCCAAATATTGCACCGCGTGCTTCCATGTCCCAATAAGGCGCCCCTAAACCAACAAAGGCAGGCACTACAACGAGATGTTCTTCTTCAGAAGCTGACAAAGCGATTGCTTCTGTTTCTTTGGCGGAATCAATTAACTCCAATGCATCACGAAGCCATTGAATGGCCGCTCCAGCCATAAAAACACTTCCTTCTAGTGCATAGGTCGTGTGGCCATTTTTTCGCCATGCAATGGTGCTAAGCAACCCTGATTCGCTCTGTACTTTATGTGCACCCGTGTTCAGTAATAAAAAACAGCCTGTTCCATACGTATTTTTGGCTTGGCCTTCATGCCAGGCTAATTGACCAAACAGCGCGGCTTGCTGATCGCCTAAAACACCTGTAATAGGAATGTTAACGCCATCTAGCTGATAGTCACCAAAATGATCATTTGAATTTTTGATGGTCGGTAATATAGAGCTTGGAATATTAAGGCATTCTAATAGCTCATCATCCCATTCCGTTGTTTCAATATTCATCAACATTGTTCGGGATGCATTAGAGCAATCTGTGGCATGAACCGAACCGTGAGTCAGCTTCCATATTAACCACGTATCGATCGTGCCAAACAATAAATTCCCTTGCTCTGCGGCATCGCGTGCGCCAGAGACATTATCTAAGATCCATTGAACTTTAGTAGCTGAAAAATAGGCATCTATTACCAAGCCTGTTTTTGCTTGAATAATAGGCTCCCATTGATCTGCTTTTAGCGCGTCGCAGATGGATGCTGTCCGCTTATCTTGCCATACAATTGCATTATATATGGGTTCTCCAGTAATCTTATCCCATACGATAGTTGTTTCACGCTGGTTAGTGATTCCAATGGCCGCTATATCAAGTGCTTTTAAATTGTGATCAGCAAGTAATTTTTGCAACACCTCACGCTGTTTATTCCAAATTTCCATTGGGTCATGCTCTACCCACCCTGATTGTGGAAAAAGCTGGGTAAATTCTTTCTGAACAATGTCAATAATTTCAGCTTTATCATTAAATAAGACGGCTCGACAACTGCTGGTCCCTTCATCAAGAGATATAATGTATTGACTCATTTTGTTATTTTTAAATGTTAAGCTTGTTTTATCATTGCAAGGCTTATGATTTTTATTTTAAATGCTTCTTACTTTTCAAAATACATAAAAAAAGCCCGTGAAAGTACATTATTCTACACCAGAAAACCAAGAATACTTCTTTGATGAAGGATGTCACATCTTAGAGTTATG
>JBOEGT010000083.1:0-13236 GCA_050633585.1 Arenicella sp. | reverse complement strand
TAAAGTTTAAATTTTTAGTTTTAAAAGATTATTTTTTCCAAAAAGTTATATGGGGGACACTTAAATTCGATTTGCCCCAAGAACAGGAACAACACACACTGTTATCAGGACTTGAGCAAAGCAGTGAAAAGTTTTGGTCTGACTAAGTAGTTAACATTAACTAAAAAAAGGAAAATATTATGTCATCTTTACTTAATACAACATGGACTATTACAGCTGAAAATCACGACTTCAATACGCAGACAATTACGTTCTCTGCAAATAATGTAGTCAGTGTCACTTTTCTTCCATAAGGAACGACAGTAAAAGGAGTTTGGTCGGAGGGTGCGCACAAAGTGTCATTTTCTGCACGTTATTCATCTACATCAAATGAGGAATACAACCTACTAGGCTCACATCAGAGTGGACAGGGTAGTGGTATCGCTTATATCGACTGGAGTGGTGGTACACAGAAATCACCATTCACAATGAGCGAAAATAGCTAAGAAAAAATTACAACATAATTATTGTAATTAAGAGGGCCTTACCTTCAAGCTGGTTAAGTTATTTCAATTTAAGGTAAGGCTCTCATTATCGGTGTTGTGAAATACTCAATAAACCTATTGCTTTTTAATAGCCCAGTATAATTCTATATTAGCCAACTTTTTGACTCACAGCTTGTATCGGCATTTTTATCTTAAAGTTATGTATTTTGTGGAGACGATTCATAGCTGAAACCAAAGACTTCAATGAGGCTAAAGTGATATTTGTATCTCGGCCAGAGCCAAATAGTTTATCTCTTCCTTCATGTCTAAGTTCAATAAAGCAAATTGCTTCAGCACTTGACCCTGTATCAATTGAGTATTCTTGAAAGCTTGCTATGTCAATGTTACTTGAAATCGCATTGATGGCAGCATCCAAAGGGCCATTACCATTACCTTTGAACCTTGTTGGAACGCCATCAGCTTCCATATTTATTTCGATGGAAACATTGTTACTTTGCGTAGTACTTTGAGAATCTTGTTGTACTCCCTCATCAATGATGGTGTGAGACAGGTAACGGTAAGGTCCAGATGCTTTAATGTATTCAGTGTTGAAAATCGAATATATTTCATTAGCTGTAACTTCTGTACCACTAGCGTCCATATGCGCCTGAACCACAGCGCTAAATTCAATTTGCGCTTTACGTGGCATTTCTATGCCATAGTCATGCTGCAACATGTAGGTGATGCCTCCTTTGCCTGACTGGCTATTCACGCGAATGACGGCATCATAGTTTCGGCCAATATCCTTAGGGTCTAATGGTAAATAAGGAACTTCCCAAGTTTCATCGTCTTTTTGATAGGCAAAACCTTTTTTAATCGCATCTTGGTGAGATCCTGAAAAAGCGGTGAAGACAAGTTCGCCACAGTAAGGGTGCCTGGGATGGACCGGTAATTGTGTACAAAACTCTGCGCACTCTTGGATTTCATCCATGTTTGAAAAATTAAGTTCAGGAGGAATACCTTGTGTATATAAATTCAAAGCTAATGTGACTAAATCCACATTACCCGTGCGTTCTCCGCTGCCAAATAAACAGCCTTCAACTCGGTCTGCACCAGCCATCATGGCAAGTTCTGTAGCTGCAACAGCTGTACCACGGTCGTTATGAGGGTGTACGCTAATGAGAATAGAGTCTCGCCGATTAATATGTTTATGCATCCATTCAACCTGATCAGCATAGATGTTAGGTGTCCCTGACTCCACTGTTGCGGGCAAGTTTATAATCATTTTATGCTCAGGAGTAGGTTGCCATACATCAGAGACTGCATCGCAAATTTCTTTACTAAAAGATAGTTCAGCCATGCTAAAGGTTTCTGGTGAGTACTGATATATCCATTCGGTTTCGGGATGTTCTGCGACCAAGGATTTTAGTAAGGCGGTACCTTGTGTCGCGATATCAATGACTTCTTGTTTACTTTTTTGAAAAACAATCTTCCGGAATGTTGGAGCAACGGGATTATAGAGGTGAACGATAGCTTTTTTGGCACCAATCAACGATTCGACAGTGCGTCGAATTAAATGCTCACGCGACTGAGTGAGAACCTCAATGGTGACATCATCCGGAATTAAATTGTCTTCAATGAGTTTTCGAACAAAATTAAAATCTGCAGCTGAAGCAGAAGGAAAAGCAACTTCAATTTCTTTAAAACCAATATCAACCAATTGTTGGAACATTCGGAGTTTTTTTTCAACACTCATCGGCTCAATGAGTGCTTGGTTTCCATCCCGCAAATCTGTACTCATCCAAATAGGAGCTTTGGTAATGCGATTGCTTGGCCATTGTCTATTATTTATTTCAATTGGTGTTTGGCCAGAATACTTGCTTGCTGGATTATTGATCATCATATTCTTATTTCAATGTATTGATTAATTAGTCATATAAGGTGATTTTAATGCAATTTTGGCGAATATTAATTGCAAATATTGCAGTTAAATGCTTATATTAAGCAATATTATGCCAACAAATTAAATTTTATTGATATGAATGATCTTTTAAATTTCAGCCAAACGTTAGATCGCACTGACAAACGAATTTTGAATGCCTTACAGAATGATGCAAAAATGACTAATCAGGAGTTAGCCGATAAAGTGGGTTTAACGGCATCACCTTGTCTTCGTCGAGTTAAACAGCTTGAAGATTCAGGCCTGATCATTGGTCATGTCACATTATTAAATCCCAAATTGTTAGACTTAAATTTAACGGCATTAGTTCATGTGAGCATGGATAAGCATACACCTGAGCGATTCGAAAATTTTGAGAAAATTATTTCTAATTGTGTGGAAGTGCAAGAATGCTTATTAATTACAGGTCAGGCATCTGATTATCAATTAAAAGTCGTCACTAAAGACATGGACACTTATCAACAATTTTTATTAGGAAAACTTACTCCTATCGAAGGGGTGAGCGGGGTGCACTCCAGCTTTGTTTTGCAAAAAGTCGTCAATCATCAACGCATACCAATCATTTAAACCTGATTGTCTTTCGCTAATCTGATTCAAGTTTAGTGATAACGTGTTTAAGCCAAGCTTCTTTAATTCGACCATTTTTTTGAAATTCTATGTCATTAATGGAAATTTCTTTTGTCTCTAGAATTCTTTGCAACACATATAGCAGTTGTAAAGAGGTCATATCCGCTTTTGTGATGCCAATTCTGCCTGAAAGTTTATCGTGAATCGTGTTTTGCACCGATTTTGTGGCAGGTTGGCCTGAATTGAAAATACGTGCCAGTTGAAACTTGCGTAAAGTCATTTCATCAAAGGTTTTTTTGTAGGCGTTGAATCGTTCTTCCTTCTTTGACATGCTCGGTTCTCGACTGGCTAACTGCAGAATAATTATTGAACGATTATTCTAATTCATGAGTTCTGAGTGGAATAGTGTCGAAAAGTAAAACAAAGGGGTCGATTTTTCGGAAAATAGGTATATCTCATAAATTACAGCGCTGATAAAGCTTTGTGTGGGGAGTGAAAGGCGAGATTAATTCAGTCACTGAGATCGTTTTTACTCCCGTAAAGCGCAATAGCTAAACACTTTACGGGCGCAAAAATACTGACATTTGATTTAAGCACTGGCTCTGTCATCTTGAATGACAACACCCATGTCATTGGTTTCTTTTTCATGGCCAGGCTCACGCCACGTTTCTTGTAATGCGGCTGTTTCCCATTGTTTAACTGAGGGCCGTGCCAGTAATTTGTTGGCATATGCTAATGATGTATCACTAAAATTAAGTGAAAATGTACGGATACGAAAAGCGACGGGAGTAAAAAAGGCATCGACTATTGAAAATTTCTCACCGGCTAAAAACTCACCTCCAAAACGCTCTAAACCTTCATTCCACAGTTCATCAATGCGCTGAATATCTTTCGTAAGTTCAGGTGTTACTTTATTGAGTTTAACGCGTTGGCCCACGGTCATATTGCATTGGTTTCTCAGGGCAGAAAAGCCGGAATGCATTTCGGCCGTTGCCGAGCGAGCCCAAGCGCGAGCGGCTTTATCTTCTGGCCAAACCAAATGCCCGTTATCGCCCAGATATTCTGAAATGGCTAAAGAATCCCATACTAGCGTGTCATTTGAGTGATCAATCAGCACAGGCACTGTGCCTGTTGGTGAGAATTGGCGAAATTCTGCCCAACTACCACCTTCGATAAACGGCTTAAGCTCTTCCTTAAATTCAATGCCTAACTCATGCATTAATACCCATGGGCGTAAAGACCATGACGAATAATTTTTGTTACCAATGATCAGTGTATACATGATTTTTCCCATTATTTATTTTGTAGAGAATTAGAATTCTAAGCTTTTAGAATTATGTTTTACACTCTTTTATAGATTAAATTTTGGTTGATTTTGTTGTAAATTTGAATGCTTAACAAGCAAGCATTTAAGCGGTTTTATGCTATTATGCGCGCCACTTGAATCTGCATATTTATTTATGTTGCTCGACCGTTTTTTTTATATTAAGACTAAAAGCAATAAAATTGCAGGCTTTATAAACCAATGACACTTGGAACTTTCACAAATATGTTAAGTAGCGTTGAAGATGTTTTAAAAGATATTGCCGCTGGCAAAATGGTGATAATCACTGATGACGAAGATCGTGAAAATGAAGGCGATTTAGTCATGGCCGCGGATGCGGTAGAACCAGAACATATTAACTTTATGGCCAAACATGGACGTGGATTGATTTGCTTAACGTTAACTGAGGAGCGTTGCCAACGGTTAGGTTTGCCCTTAATGGTGGGTGATAATCACGCACGATTCTCCACCAATTTTACTGTTTCGATTGAAGCTGCCGAAGGCGTAACAACAGGAATTTCAGCTGCCGATCGAGCGAAAACAGTTCGAGATGCGGTTGCTACGGATGTCAAGGAAGGAGATATTGTGATGCCAGGCCATATCTTCCCGATTATGGCTCAACCTGGTGGTGTTTTAAGCCGTGCAGGCCATACGGAAGCTGGTTGTGATTTTTCACGACTTTCTGGCAGGGATCCATCTGCGGTTATTTGTGAAATTTTAAATGAAGATGGCACTATGGCTCGTATGCCAGATTTGGTAGCGTTTGCCCAACAACATGATTTGAAAATTTGCTCAATTGCTCAATTAATTCGCTACCGTCTTGACCGTGAACCAACGGTTGTCCCCGTACATGATTCTGTGTTGGAAACACCTCAAGGCGACCTTCGGAGTGTTGTCTTTAATGATGTTGTGAGAGACGAGTCACACCTTGCGTTTATCAAAGGAGACATTCATGCCGACCAGTCCATTCCCGTGCGTGTTCATGTAGAGTCTGAGGTTGTATCTGTCCTCAATAGTTTGTATGGCAAGAAAAGTTGGAGTACCTCTGAGGTAATGGACTATATCCAGAGCAAGGAAACTGGCATTCTGGTTATCTTACGCTATGAGCAAGATGATAATGAACTATTGACAGATATTAAAAAATCCAGCGGAGAAAGTAAGCCTCGTGATGATCAACATTTGCGCTTACTCGGCGCGGGTAGCCAAATTTTGGCGAACCTAGGAGTCAAAAAAATGAGTGTATTAGGCACGCCGAAAAAAATGCATGGCTTGTCAGGGTTTGATCTTGAGATTACAGATTACATTAGCAGCCTAAATTAATGTAAAATAAGTAACATTAATTAGTTTAAACGAATTATTTTTTAGAGAAAACGTTATGTCATACACAGAAATTTCTGGTGAAGTTCACGGCAAAGGTCAAAAAATTGCATTAGTAGTGGGCCGTTTTAATAGCTTTGTTGTGGAAAGTTTGGTGAGTGGTGCGATTGATGTGTTGCAACGTCATGGAGTCAATGACAAAGACATCACGGTTGTCAGAGTGCCGGGCGCTCATGAAATACCTGTTGCGGTCAAAAAATTAGCGGAGTCAAAAAATATTGACGGTGTAGTGGCACTAGGTGCTGTTATTCGAGGGTCTACCCCCCATTTTGATTACGTTGCAGGAGAGTGTTCCAAAGGGTTGTCTCAAATTTCGTTAGCGACTGGCAAGCCTGTGGGTTTTGGTGTACTAACAGTCGATACAATCGAACAAGCGATTGAACGTTCTGGAACCAAAGCAGGCAACAAAGGTGCAGAAGCGGCATTGACCGTTGTTGAAATGATTAATGTGTTAAACAAACTATAAATTGACAATTTAGATGAGCAATCGACATAAAGCACGTAGTGCAGCCGTTCAAGCACTCTATCAATGGGACATGATGGGGTGTCCTTTTGATGAAATTAGTTCAGACTTCCTTGAATCAGACGAGCGAAAAGCACTAGACAATGAATACTTAAATAGTTTGTTAATTGGCGTGGGAGCCAACTGTGACGCGATTGAGAAAGCTGTAGCTCCTTTCCTTGATCGTGATATTGCCAAAGTTGACCCCATTGAACGCAGTATTCTAAGGTTGAGTGTTTATGAAATGCTGTTCCATTTGTCAGTACCTTTAAAAGTTATCATTAATGAAGGGGTTGAGCTGGCGAAAACATTCGGGGCAGATCAAGGCTATAAATTTATTAATGGCACCTTGGATAAGCTTGCCAATGAAGCCTCAATCCAAGCATTAAGAGAAAATTCATAGCTTATATTTTAGTTTCATAGATAGGTCTAAATGACTGAATTTAAACTAATTAATAAATATATTAACCGAGCAAAAACAGATTCATCTGTTGTGCTAGGTATTGGTGATGATGCCGCTGTCCTAGAAGTGCCAGAAGGCTATCAAATGGTCCAAACTATGGATACTATGGTGGCTGGTGTCCATTTTGATGAAGCGTTCTCAGCGGATGCTCTTGCACATAAATTATTGCACGTGAATTTAAGCGATATCGCAGCGATGGGAGCCATACCAAAATGGGCAACTGTTGCTTTAACCATGCCAGACCACAATGAATGCTGGTTAGATAGTTTTGCCGCTAGCTTACAATCTAATTGTGCTTTGCTAGGGGTTAATTTAGTTGGTGGAGACACGACGTCTGGCCCGCTAACAGTTTCCATGAATTTAACGGGCATTGTCAAAAAAGGCGAATTTTTAACTCGCAGTGGGGCAAGGGCAGGTGATGACGTTTATGTAAGTGGTTATCTTGGAGATGCTGCTTTAGCGTTAACGCCAGAAGGAGTGAATCAGCCGCAATTAATAAATAGGTTACGTTATCCTGAAGCACGCTATTTATTAGGTGAACAACTCTATCCTCATGCAAGTGCTTGCCTAGATATTTCCGATGGATTGCTTGCCGATTTAGGCCACATATGTGATCAAAGTGATGTCAGTGCGTCTGTGACCGTTGAAGCGCTACCATTTTCTAAAGCATATCAAGCATTTTTCGATCAACAACAACGCCCATTAAATCCTGATTATGGACTGAATGGTGGCGATGACTATGAGTTATGCTTTACAGCTGCTCTGGAGAAGCGAACAGACATTAAGTCATTGGCAATGTCGCTAAATTATCCAGTGACACGCGTAGGAACTATTCAGCCAAGTTCCAAAAGCGCTAAAGTCGGCACGCCGAATGTTAATTGCGTGTTAAACGGTTCTGCCTATGAATGCCAGCGAAGTGGTTGGCAGCACTTTTCGGTGGAATAAGCGAACCTATTTATTTTAGCAATGGCTAATGAATTAAGAATAAAGATGGCGCGACAACCTCAAGTTAAAGACTTATTAAACCCACTACATTTTTTATCCTTAGGGTTTGGATCAGGCTTGATTAAGCCAGCTCCAGGAACGTGGGGGACATTGGCTGCTTTGCCGCTATGGTGGTTTGTTCTAGCTGATTTAAATATGCTGGTTTACCTAAGCGTTCTAGTGCTGACATTTTCAGTAGGAATTTTTCTGTGCGGATATACTGCTAATTCTTTAGGCACGCATGATCATGGTTCAATTGTTTGGGATGAGTTTGTAGGGGTTTGGATTGCATTGGCATTCTTCCCCAAAACCCTTTGGGCTTTAGGGATAGGCTTTGTTTTATTTCGTCTATTCGATATCTTAAAACCGTATCCAATCAAACTGTTAGATAAGAACGTGCATGGAGGGTTTGGCATTATGATTGATGATGTTTTAGCCGGTGTTTTTGCATGGTTAAGCCTTCATTTACTGTGGTTAGCCTTTGCTTTTTTCTTTCATATTATTTAGGCATATGGCATACAAAGAACAAGGGTCTTTCATCTCAGGAAGATACAAGCCTGCTAGACAAGTGGCATCGCCAAACTTTGATGCGAGACCGGAAGGAGTGGCGCCTGAAGTGCTGATTATTCATTCTATTAGCTTGCCCCCAGGGGAGTATCAATCTGATCATGTAGAGCAATTTTTTTGCAATCAATTAGAGCCTTCCGAACATCCGTATTTTGCTGAGATTTGTCACTTAACAGTCTCTAGCCACTTTCTGATTAAACGAGACGGAGAAATAGTGCAATTCGTTAATACAAACGAGCGTGCTTGGCATGCTGGCGTATCAGAGTGTTTGGGTAGAAACGCGGTCAATGATTTTTCGATTGGCATTGAGTTGGAAGGCTGGGATGAGGCGAATGATGGCTTTGTTGATGCGCAGTACTCATCCTTAACGCAATTATGCCAAGCACTAATGAGCGAATATGCTATCAAGCAAGAGTGCATTTTTGGCCACAATGACATAGCTCCGGGGAGAAAAAATGATCCGGGGCCTTGCTTTGACTGGCATAGATTACGTAGTGCGCTCTCATCATTACCGCAGGTCGAAAACTGAATGCTATGACAGAATGTTCTTATACTATTAGCCATTCTTAAGTTGAAGAATGATGGACTTTTCGTTAGATTAATCAGTATAAATATAATAAAACGCTCAAACACTATATGTTGAAAACACTAGTCAGTTATTTTTGTATCTTTTTATCAATAACGGTTGCATCACATGCGCACGCACGCGGCGCTTTACTTCAAGAAACGAGGGAAATTTATTTCGTTGATAGCGAATTTAGCTTGGATCATATTGAGCGTGCAATAAAAGCGGCATTAAATGACAGAAAGTGGCAAATTGAGTCAGAAAAACTTGATCAACCAAGAAATATTATCGCATCGCTTTATGTCCGCTCCCATAAAATAACGATCAAACTCGCATATGATAAAGAAAAATTAGTACTTTCCTATCAAGATAGTGTGAATATGAGTTATAAAGAAAAAAACGGTAACAAATATATTCATAATAACTATCACAAATGGACGGAAACGTTGCTAGATTATTTTAGAGGTTACGTTGGTTTAAACGATCCTTACCACTTTCGAGATGATCCTTACCCAGGAAGAGTTCACCCTCATCATGGCCCTAGAATTTTTGGTCCAGGCCACAGACCCAGACCTTTTTAATCTCAAAGGGTATTTTGGGAGCCTAATGATTCATCTATCTCAATAGGCTCCCTCAACTAGTGTGACGTATCGTATAGTATTTTTATACTTGTCAGTATTTAAAAAATTTTATGAAGGTTTACTTTTAATCTAATCAAAGCGTGTTATCTTTTGTTTGATTGGCCTATCTATAAAGAACAACCATGCTAAAAGCATTAAATTAGGTCGAATGTAGGTCATCAAAAAAACTAACCGGGAAATGCATCATGGCAGCAAAATCAAATCGAATCGCAATTGTTAGTGGATTACGAACTCCGTTTTTAAAACAAGCATCAGGCTACCTAGGAGTTCCTACTAGACAATTAGGCATTCATGTTGTTAAAGAGCTTGTTGAGCGAGCTGACTTAGATCCCAAATCTGTTGAACAACTAGTGTTTGGCCAAGTTATTGTTTCTCCTGAAGCACCAAATATTGCACGCGAAGTTACTTTAGGCTCGGGTTTGCCCGCATCGTGTGATGCATATTCCGTTTCACGTGCCTGTGCAACTAGTTACCAATCGGTTGTTAATATCAGCCAACAAATTCAATTGGGTTTAGTCAATGTAGGGATTGCCGGTGGTGCTGATAGTTCCAGTGATGTTCCTCTAACGGCTCATAAAACCCTCGCTCAAGCATTGTTAAAAGCCTCTAAAGCTAAGTCTTTAGGTGCACGGTTGTCAGCGCTTAAATCGGTTCGACCCCGCCACTTAATGCCAAAGGCTCCAGCATTACGTGAGCCATCCTCGGACTACACAATGGGAGATGCAGCTGAGAAAATGGCTCAGGAAAATGGTATTTCAAGAGCAGATCAAGATTTGATTGCTCATACTTCTCATGTGAATGCGACGAAAGCCTGGGAAGAAGGCTTGTTTGACAATCAGGTGATGTCTGTTGTCACTGAAAATAGGGGAGTTCATAGTAAAGATAACTTATTTCGGGCCGGCTCTGAGCTTGAAAAATATGCCAAGTTAAAACCTGTATTTGACCGAAAACACGGCACTGTAACTGCTGGAAATAGTTCTCCGCTAACTGATGGCGCTAGTGCGGTCATTTTGATGAGTGAACAAGCCGCCAAAGCTGCAGGCTATGAACCACTTGGTTATATAAAGTCCTATGCTTTTGCTGCAATTGACCCCAATTGGCAAATGCTGATGGGGCCTAGTTTTGCGACACCTATTGCTTTGAAGCGCGCTAAATTAGACTTAAAAGATATTGATTTAATCGATATGCATGAAGCGTTTGCTGCACAAATAATGTCCAATATTAATGCGTTTGCCTCTAAAGAGTTTGCTAAAGAACACCTAAACAGCACGAAAGCGATAGGTGAGATTGATATGGATAAATTTAACATTTCAGGAAGTTCAATTTCGCTAGGGCATCCATTTGCAGCCACAGGAACAAGGCAACTAACGCAAATTTTATATGATTTAAAACGAACCGGAGGGCAGCATGGGCTAATAACCGCGTGTGCTGCAGGTGGCCTTGGTGGTGCAATTGTTGTGGAGGTGGCGTAATGAGCAATATCAACGATAAGTCATTATCTACACATATGTTGGATTCAGGTGTTCAAGTCATCACCTTGGATGTTCCAAATGAAAGCATGAATGTTTTACGGGCCGATTTAATTGAAGAATTTACTGACATTTTTACCGCAGCTGAAAATGATGCCGAGGTGAAAGGGATTATTTTAACGTCAGGGAAAGACGGGTTTATTGCTGGGGCTGATATTCAAATGATCGCGGCAGCTGAAACATCTGAAGATGGAGCAAAGTTAGCTCAAATACTTCAAGAGGTGACAGTATTCATAGAAAATTTGACAACACCGACAGCCGCGGCAATCCATGGCGTTTGTTTGGGTGGTGGTTTAGAAATAGCGATGGCATTCGATTACCGAATCGTTTCAAAAGACAAAAGTACAAAACTTGGCCTGCCTGAAGTTCAATTGGGCTTATTGCCAGGAGGAAGCGGTACTCAACGTTTACCACGCCTAGTCGATTTGCCAACGGCTCTTGATATGGCCTTAACGGGACGAAACTTGTCGGCAAGTCGTGCATACCGAGCAGGTTTAGCATCTGATATCGCCGCAAAAAGTATTCTGATAGATGTTGCGGAAAAATGGGTTTTAGCGGGCAAACCGAAACCAAAAAAATCTAGTTTAAAAGAAAAAGCCATGAACCTCAGCATGGCTAGAGGCGTTATCTTTAAAAAAGCGAGAGAACAAACTCTCGCGAAAACACATGGCAATTATCCGGCACCATTGAAAATTATTGATGCAATGGAAGCGGGTCTTGAATTAGGCTTTGAAAAAGGCTTATTGGCAGAGCGGGAAGGTTTTGGTGAGCTCGTCATGACACCAGAATCACAACAACTCAGAAGTATTTATTTTTCAACGACGGAACTTAAAAAAGACACAGGCGTCGATGGAAATCCTCAAGATATTGCGAGACCTATCGACAAGGTTGGTGTACTGGGAGCTGGCTTGATGGGGGCAGGTATTGCATATGTTTCTATGAAAAATGCCGGTGCGAAAGTGCGCTTGAAAGATCGAGATATTGAAGGGGTAGGTCGCGGTATCAGCTACATTAACAACTTATTGCGTAAACAGGTTAAACGTCGTCGCATGACAGACCTTGAGAAAAGCCAGTTACAATCGAAACTAAGCTCGACAGCTGATTATTCAGGGTTTAAATCAGCTGATATTGTCATAGAAGCTGTATTTGAAGATGTTGATCTAAAACGGCGAATGGTAGCCGATATTGAAGCGGTAGAGGATAGTAAAGAAATAATTTTCGCAACCAACACTTCAGCGCTGCCGATTGATGAAATCGCTAAAGGCTCACAACAACCTGAAAGGGTCATTGGTATGCATTATTTCTCTCCTGTTGAAAAAATGCCTTTGCTAGAAATTGTCGTGGGCAAAGACACCTCTGATTGGGTAACCGCGAGTTGTGTTGAATTTGGTAAGCAACAAGGCAAAACAGTGATTGTCGTTAACGATGGTCCAGGTTTTTATACAACGCGAATTCTTGCACCCTATATCAATGAAGCTACTCGCATGATTGCTGAGGGTGTTGCCATTGAAAGTATCGACTCAGCATTACAAAAATCAGGCTTCCCAGTGGGCCCCATTGTATTGCTTGATGAAGTAGGTATCGATGTGGCAAGCCATATTGCTGATACAATGCACCAGTCTTTTGGAGAGCGTTTGGCCCCATTGCCTGCCATGCAAAAAGTGATTGAAGACGATCGTAAAGGTAAGAAAAATAAACGAGGCTTTTATATTTATTCTGAGCAGAAGAAAGGCTTATTACGCACATTTTCCTCGTCAAATGCGAAGCAAGTTGATAAAACAGTTTATGACTTATTAGGCACCGTTAACCCTGGTACTAATGAATTGAGCCCAGAAAAAATTAGTGAGCGCTGCTTGCTACAAATGGTAAACGAAGCGGCTTATTGTTTAGAAGAAGGCATTTTACGCAGTGCCAGAGATGGTGATATCGGAGCAATTTTCGGTTTAGGCTTTCCTCCTTTCTTAGGGGGACCGTTTCGTTATGCCGACTCTATGGGTTTAGATAATTTAGTCGAAAAACTACAATCATTAGCATCTGAGCATGGTGTGCGTTTTGCACCTGCGCCAAGCCTGCTTGAGATGTCAAAGTCTGGAAAAACATTTTATTCTTAAGCTGAAAATAACGAACTCAGGCGATGCTTCAACAGTCGCCTGAGACCTTGAGGAGAAGGTTAAAGTTCTTGATAGGATTCAGGCATGAACCGAGGCGTGCATATAACCAAAAACACAAGATCATCATTACCTGTGTTACGTATTTTTTGGGATGCTCCACTATCAATAATGAGAACATCATT
>JBOEGT010000082.1:0-33083 GCA_050633585.1 Arenicella sp. | reverse complement strand
CGTGTGCGATAATCGCAATATTCCGTAATTTCATTTTGGTCAGTCTTTGTATTAATAAATAGGCATTTGACCAATCTAAATAATAGACTACCAAAAGCCGAAACTTATGCTCTTAAAGGGCGCGCAACATAGCAATGTATATGCTAGCAATCAAGCAAACTTGGGCAAAAAAGCGCTTTCTTTTGAAGAACGTATGCGTGGCATTTTTTTTGCGCGCTTACGAAGCGATGGCATTCATCTGATACAAAGAATTTAAATTCGGAATTAATGGTAATCTATTTTTAAAAAACCGTTGTACTTACCCTCTAGTCTTAGAAAAAATAATAGGGTAAAATTTTCGGTTTAGCATTTCAAACGTGTATCGTGCGGCCAGCATATATCAACAACCCAGTAATCTCGAAACGCATCGAATGATGATTTTTTTGATATGTAGTGTAGTTACAAAAAGCAGCATCCCAATAATTTAATAACAACTTTTCAATAAATACAAAGGAGCCAAAACAATCTAATGTCGATACATGCTATTCGCCTAGTTATTACCTTGTCATTGTTTTGGCTGTTACTCTCAGGCTATTTCTATAAAATTAATCTACTTATCCTCGGCCTACTTTCTGTGATTTTAGTGGTCTTTATTGCACTGCGAATGCAAGTGCACCAACACAAAGACCAACCGCTCTATTTTCCTTTCATCTCGCTTCTTCGCTACTGGGCATGGCTCTTCAAAGAAGTCATGAAATCAAATATTGCCGTGGCGAAAATGATTATCAAACCTAGCATGCCAATCAAGCCACTGCTAAAAATCGTCTACTCAAAACAAGATACCGAAATTGGGCGAGTTATCTATGCAAACTCCATCACACTAACACCTGGCACCGTTGCAATGAATGTGTCATTAAATCGAGGCATCATCGTACACGCACTGCACCAAGACAGCATTGCTGAACTAGAGGCCGGCGAAATGCATGACCATGTGATGCAACTTGAAAAACATATCTTTGTCGGCGAAGACACCATTACTGACGATGAACCTAAACCCTCGGCTGACGCTAACTCGCTTGAACCATCAAACGATAGCAAGGACATCGTTAATCAGAACAACCGCCAAGAAAGCGAGAAAGACCAATGATATTTATCGCAATGACCATCGCATTACTGATTGCGATAGCACTGGTACTGGTTCGAGCTATTTTAGGGCCAACCATTTACGATCGCGTTCTTGCCGTAAATTCAATCGGCACGAAAATTGTGTTACTCATCCCCGTATATGGTTTTGTGACAGGACGGCCAGACTTTGTTGACATCGCGCTAGCTTACGCACTCATCAATTTCATAGGCACCATTGCTGTTTTAAAGTATTTTGAATTTGGTGCATTGGGCGGTTCGCAATATCAAGAGGATGATCAGTAATGAGCAACGATATGATCATTTACATGCTTGTAAACACGGTGGTGAGCGCCTTAGCACTCGGCGGCATATTCTTTGTTATTGTCGGCGCTATTGGTATGCACCGAATGCCCGATGTCTATTCACGCATCCATGCTGCAAGCATCATTGATACTGGTGGTGCATCACTTATCATGGCTAGCTTATGCGTTTACGGTATTTATGCCGGTGAAGGAATGGCCGTTATCAAGATATTACTGACGTACTTTTTCATTCTCTTTACAGGCCCTACGTCATCTCATGCGGTAGCAAAAATGGCCTTAATGGGGCAAGAGACACCGATTGGGAAACGGCAACAACCAGTGGTTCACAAAGACCTGCTAGAAACAAGTCAGCGCCAATACACTGAACGCGCCAAAATCCTTAAACACAAATAAGAATGCACCATGATTGATATCACTTTAAGTTCTGCTCTGATTGAGCAAATCACCATCATGACATTGCTGAGTTTTTTAGTGGTGATTGTGTTCGCAATCATTTGGCTAAAAGACTTGTTTGCCGCCGTGATTTTACTAGGCATTTATAGCTTAATTGCCGCTGCCATTTTTGTAGTCATGGATGCTGTTGACGTTGCTTTCACCGAAGCCGCTGTTGGCGCAGGCATTTCAACCATTTTATTGCTCGGTGCTTTATCCCTGACCGAACACGAACAAAAACCGCAACAGTACAGTAATTTTATTGCCATCGTTATTGTGTTATTCACTGGCGGGCTCTTGATTTACGGCACCTTAGACCTGCCCTATTATGGCTCTGCCGTCTCGGCAGCAAACACTCACCCAGAACTTGCAGGCCGTTTCATTTTTGAATCAGAATCAGAAACTGGCATCCCAAACATCGTGACGTCAGTATTGGCGAGTTATCGTGGTTATGACACCTTAGGAGAAACCGCCGTTGTCTTTACCGCAGCCGTTGCTGTTCTTGCACTTATTGGCTTACGACGCATTTACCGAGAAGGCGAAGAGCATGAGTTCGGCACCACAGCGAGCAAGTCTGAAAACATTCAACGACAAGCCGACGAAACAGAAATAAGGTTTCGTCAAGATGGCTCCATCAAAACTCAATACCGCAATGCCAATCAAGACAGTGAAGGTGAACAATCATGATGCAAAAACACAAACAGCGTCATGAGGTTTTACAGGTCATTTCGAAACTACTCATTCCCTTCATTTTACTCTTCGGTCTGTATGTTCAGTTTCATGGAGATTATGGCCCTGGCGGCGGTTTTCAAGCAGGCGTTATTTTTGCAGCCGCTTTTATTTTGCACGGACTCATCTTTGGCGTAAATAAAACGCGAAGAGTATTACCCGCCACCGTGTTAAAAACGGGCATGTCTTTAGGAGTACTACTCTATGCAGGCACTGGAGTATTGAGCTTGTTTCTGGGAGGAAACTTCTTAGATTATAACGTGCTGGCACACGATCCATTACACGGCCAACATTGGGGTATTTTTGCCGTTGAATTGGGCGTTGGACTCACGGTCACATGCGTGATGATCATCATGTTTTACAGTTTTTCTTTACGAGTGCGCTAACAATGACAACACTTCTCGCTCTATTTAATTATTGGATCGTCATCATTTTGATGATGACTGGCTTGTACATCATGATCACTCGCCATAATTTGGTGAAAAAACTCATTGGACTTAGCATTTTTCAAACCGCTATTTTTTATTTTTACATCAGCTTAGGTAAAGTGGCTGGCGGCTCAGCGCCTATCCTTGATAAAGGCATCACCACTTATTCCAACCCGCTGCCTCACGTATTGATTTTAACCGCCATTGTCGTTGGTGTTGCCACTACTGCGGTTGGTCTGGCATTGGTTGTTCGAATTTATGACAGCACAGGCAGCATTGAAGAAGATGATATTCGCCAATTAGAACTCGGTTTGATCAAAGATTTCGAACATAACCAAGAAGCTGCGTTGAGACACACTGAAGCCGCTGCTGAAGATTCTCATAACAACCACAAGAAGCACTAAGACAGCACATGACAACTATTACGCAAGACATGTCCGCTGTTCAACAGCTAATGCACCATTTACCTGCGCTCATTATCGTGTTGCCATTGATGGCAGCCCCGGTTTGCGTCATTTTAAGACATCGCATCGCCACATGGTCAATCACCACAATTATTAGCTTTTTATGCTTGGTAATCAGCAGTTTATTGCTTTGGTCAGTCAAGGATGGCACAGTCATTCACTATCACTTAGGCGGATGGTCTGCACCAAGCGGCATCGAATATTACATTGATATCACGAATGCCTTGATTCTCACACTAGTAGCCGGCATTAGCACCGTTGTTTCTGTTTACAGCTTGCCTACTGTTGACCAGGAAATACCGCGAGAAAAACATTATTTATTCTATGCTGGTTGGTTACTTTGCCTAACAGGCTTATTAGGTATTTCAATCACAGGCGATGCGTTTAATGTCTTTGTTTTCTTAGAAATTTCATCTCTCTCAACCTATCTTCTCATCGCCCTTGGCCGTGAAAGACCACATTCTTTTATGGCATCATTTCGCTACCTGATCATGGGCAGCGTTGGCGCCTCATTCATTCTGCTCGGCATTGGCTTTCTCTATGCTGCGACAGGCACACTCAACATGCAAGACCTGTCTGTGCGCATCCCCGAAGTTCAATCCTCTCGAACCGTTGTGGTGGCGTTTGGCTTTATCACCGTTGGGCTATTAATTAAGACTGCGATGTTTCCAGTGCACAACTGGCTTCCAAACGCCTACCAATACTCTCCGTCAGCCGTCAGCTCCTTTTTAGCGGGAACGGCGACTAAAGTATCACTCTATGTGTTGATCCGTTTCATGTTTCACATCTTCCCTCCAGACTACAGCTTTGGACAGATGTTACTCACTAACGTTCTCATGCCACTTGCCGTCATCGGCTTTATTGTGATGTCAGTCGTTGCTCTATTCCAAACAGATTTACGACGTATGTTGGCTTATTCCAGCATTGCTCAAATTGGCTATATTATTGCCGGCATTGCAATGACAACCCAATCTGGACTATCAGCTGCCATCATTCACATCGTTAACCACGGCTTAATCAAATCCGCCTTGTTTATGGCCACAGGCTGCATCATTTATCGCGTTGGTTCCGCTCACATTCACTCAATCCGTCAACTCGTTTCATCCATGCCTATTACCGTGATGGCTTTTGTTGTCGGCGGCATCAGCCTCATTGGCATGCCATTAACCGCAGGCTTCATTAGCAAATGGAACCTAATTTCTGCCGCATTAGGTAAGGATTGGTGGTGGTTGGCGGCTTTGATTCTTGTCAGTTCGATTTTAGCCGTGCTTTATATTGGCAGAATCATTCAAATCATGTGTTTTACACCGCAACCAACGGGCACGAAAAACACCTTACAAGAAGCACCTCCATTAATGTGGATTAGCACGTGGGTCATGCTAGTCGCAACGCTTTACCTTGGCATGAACAGTGAAGACTTTGTGTCGCTTGCCAACGAAGCAGCAAAACAAATTTTAGGAGGAATGCAATAATGTGGCCATTATTTATTCTGGACGAGTTAAACCCTATCTGGGCCGTCCTGATTCCTTTATTTGCAACACCATTCATCGCTATTCTGGGTGACAAGTGTCGAAATGCACGTGAAAGCGTCATTATCATTGCTGGCATACTGACGTTTATCACCAACATCATATTGCTCAAAGGGCTACTCAACGGCACCCCTATTAGTAGCGGTGAACAAGTACTGTTTACGGGCATGAGTTTAAAGCTTTCTGCTGAACCGCTCGGCGTATTATTTGCGCTTTTAGCCAGCTTTTTATGGATTGTGACAACCATCTACAGCATCGGCTACATGCGTGCTCATCAAGAGAAGAATCAAACGCGCTTCTATCTTTGCTTCGCGATTGCAAT
The DNA here is from genome assembly GCA_050633585.1 of Arenicella sp. GTDB lineage: Bacteria > Pseudomonadota > Gammaproteobacteria > Arenicellales > Arenicellaceae > CALKZN01. The sequence goes on along the minus strand of JBOEGT010000082.1, from coordinate 27,752 downwards.
TTCAGCCGTCATGGCCGCCGCGTATTCGGACAATTTACTCACACTTTTCGTTGCTTATGAGGCTATCACCTTATCCACCGTGCCGTTGGTAACACATGCTGGAACACCCGCAGCCCAACGCGCCGGACGCATTTATATTATGACCCTCATGGGTGCTTCGATAGGATTACTCATGCCAGCCATGATTTGGATCTGGTTTGAAACCGGTAGCTTAGACTTTGTGCCAGGTGGTATTTTAGCGGACACAAGCCTATCTCCATTATCGCTCTCAATATTGCTAGGCCTCATTGTATTTGGTACTGCCAAAGCGGCCTTGATGCCCATGCATGGCTGGCTACCTAATGCCATGGTCGCACCCACTCCAGTGAGTGCCCTACTTCATGCTGTCGCGGTTGTTAAAACCGGTGTGTTCCTTATTTTAAAGGTTGTAGTCTATATTTTTGGCCTGCAAACGCTCTCTGAAACAGGTGCCGCAAACTGGTTGATTTACATCAGCTGCACCACTATTTTGCTTGCCTCATTGATTGCCCTGACAAAAGATAACTTAAAAGCACGATTAGCCTATTCAACTATCGGCCAACTTTCATACATTATACTAGCTGCCTTGCTGGCAACCTCAGAGTCCATCGTCGGTGGCGGCCTGCATATCGTCGCTCATGCGTTTGGGAAAATCACCCTGTTCTTCTGCGCAGGTGCAATATTGGTTTCATTGCACGTCAAAAATGTCAGTGATTTAGACGGCATGGGCAAACACATCCCTTTAACCATGGGCGCGTTCTTCATCGGTGCTATCTCTATTATTGGCTTACCACCTACTGGCGGATTATGGAGCAAGTTCAGCATTGCTATCGGCTCATTGGATGCTGGCTTAATGTTTCCTGTGACCGTGTTAACACTCAGCTCTTTGTTGAATATCGCTTATCTATTACCTATCCCTATTCGCGCGTTTTTCCTCGACAAAAAAGCCACTGAAAACAATCAACACACGACTCTGGCTCCTAGCAATAGTCAAAACCTCTTCGGCATGGAACCCATGGCCTGCAAGATTGCTATTGCCATTACAATGTCCGCATGTATTGCTCTGTTTTTTACCGCAAACCATATCACCGATATGTTGTACATAATGGCACGATAGATAAGTACAGATGAACTTATGAATACACAACCACACAATAATCCACACCAATCATCCGGCTTTTTCTATCGCAAGGAAGTCATCCGTTGGATTTTAATCATTTTTTACCTGTGTTGCGCGGGCTTATTTGTCGCCGATTTCTTCATTCATCGTCACATCGTAACCGACGTGGAGCGCTTCAAAACCTTTTATGCACTTTACGGCCTCATCGCTTGTGTTGTGTTAGTACTACTAGCCAAACTGATGCGTATCGTGCTGATTAAAGAGGAAAATTATTATGATGAAACTGAAGCATCCGAAGACTTTTTAAATAAGCAAGATCTTGAACACCCTGAATACTTGAACGATGCCCCTCATGACAATTCAAACAGCGCTTCGAGGAAATAGCTCATGAACCTTGAAATTTTAAGCCTAGGCTGGCCTCCTTTTGTCATCTTTTTTATTGGCGCTTTAGTGGCGGCATGTTCGCGCGGTATGACTCAAAAAATCGTTGTGCTTGCCACACCGATCCTCAGTTTTGTTAATTTTTACTGCTTACCTGACAACCTGTCAGTCACCCAGTTAGTCTATGGCAACAATCTCGAAATAGTCTATAGCGATAAACTAGCCAGACTCTTTGGTTATTTATTTCATTTAGCTGCGCTAACAGGCGTTATCTATGCACTGAAAGTGAAAGGCACCATTCAACATGTTGCCGCCCTTGCCTACGCAGGCTGCGCAATTGGCGCTGTATTTGCTGGCGACTGGATCACCTTATTTATCTTTTGGGAAGGATTGGCACTGACTTCTGTATTTTTGATCTGGGCAAATCGCACGGAACGCAGTTTTCAAAGCGGGATGCGCTATCTCATCATGCAAGTGTTATCAGGTATGCTGCTGTTTGCAGGCGCACTGTTAGTCATGAAAAGTGGACTGCCCGCAAAAGTGGGCGCACTGTCACTCACAAACAACATTGACCTACATGCCAGCATTGGCTCTTGGTTGATCTTTATCGCATTTGGTATCAAAGCAGGTTTTCCATTATTTCACACATGGATTACAGACTCTTATCCTGAAGCCACTTACTCTGGCTCGGTATTCTTGACGGCATTCACCACCAAAGTTGCCATCTATGTGTTAATTCGATGCTTTGCTGGCACTGAGTTACTCATTCCCATCGGGTTGACAATGGCTTGCTTCCCCATCTTTTTTGCCGTTATTGAGAATGATCTGCGCCGCGTACTCACTTACAGCATGATCAACCAAATTGGCTTTATGATTTGCGGCATTGGTATTGGCACCGAATTAGCCATTAATGGCGCAGTTGCAACTGCCTTTAATCATGTCATTTATAAAGGCTTACTCATGATGACGATGGGGGCTGTACTGTATCGGGTAGGTCACGTACGAGGATCAGATTTAGGCGGCTTATATCGCAGCATGCCAATCACAACCGTCTGCTGCATTATCGGTGCCGCTTCCATTTCAGCCTTTCCATTATTTAGCGGCTTTGTCAGCAAAGCCATCATCATGGGAGAAATGCTTCACGAGGGACATACCATCGGTTGGTTATTACTATTATTTGCGGCAGCCGGGGTCTTCCACCATGCTGGCATCAAAATTCCTTATTTTGCGTTTTTTGCTCACGACAGCGGCATCAAGGTTAAAGAAGCGCCTACCAATATGTTGATCGCGATGTGCATCAGCTCTGCTCTGTGTATTGTCATTGGAACCAACCCACAGCTACTCTATCAACTACTTCCATACGCAATGGATTATTCACCCTATGACTTAACGCATGTTGTCACACAACTACAGCTTTTATTCTTCTCAGCACTTGCATTCGTCTTATTGAACTTGTGGGGGCAATACCCTCCAGAACTACGCTCAGTGAACTTAGACAGCGACTGGTTCATTCGAAGAGGCTTTCCAGCCACTTACCGCACACTATCGCGCATGTTCAGCGCAGCGAACCAAAGAGTGGGAATGGCGTGGAGTCATTTTTGGCATGTTAAAGTCAATTTTCTCAAAAAATCGAGTGGTCCTTACGGCGTATTGTCACGTGGTTGGGGAGCTAACAATATGATATTTATAGTCATCCTATTGCTTGGCGCTTTGTTGTTCTATGACTTTTAGCTTTCAGGTTTCTGATCCAATATGGTTATACACAAAACCTGTGGATAACTTTGTGTATAAAAACAAAAACGCTTACTTAGCTTCAATAACTATCTCATTCGACCTAAACTGATTAAATTTTAACCACCTAGTAAAAACCATATAAATCAATAACTTACGACGCACTCGAAGAATTGATTTAAAAAGATCAGGCCTAGTCATTGAGTTTTGTCATCTGACTGTAATATGTGTATAAAACTAATAATCATCAAAAAAAGTCAATAGTTTTTTAAAAAAATATGAAAAAAAACATTTCCCGCACAGGCTTTATTAAAAGAATCGCAGTCATTGTTTATGATGCGCTATTGTTAGCTGGTGTATTATTTTTTTGTTTAGTTCTTATATTCGGCATCCCGCTGTATATTTTTAAATCAACCGTCCATTTAGATACCTTAGACGCTTTCCCGACGCTCAAGCTATTAGTATCAGCTCTTGTCATTATTGTATCGCTACTGATAGCGTTTATCTTTTATGGCTGGTTCTGGGTTAACGGAGGACAAACGCTGGGTATGAAGGCATGGAATTTATACCTAGTGAATGAAGAGGGGAAATATATTACCTGGAAGGTTGCTGCCATTCGATTTATGACAGCAATTGCTTCTTGGGCATGCATTGGGATGGGGTTTGCTTACATTTTAGTGAGCCGTAAAAACCTAGCTTGGCACGATATGGCATCAAAAACGCAAATTATTCGATATAAACAATCTCGCCGGCCAATCGAAAAGCATCAAAAAGCTAATAAAAAATAATTTTTTGAAAAATTAAAGATTTCTAAACGACTCGTTTAACCAAGAGTAAACTCACACCTAACACTATCAGCGTTGGAATGATGGCACCGAGAAAAGCAGGAATGCTATAAAGAAGCACAAAATAGCTAAAGGCTTTAGTCATGATAAAAAAGCCTAAGCCCATCATAATACCAACAAAGAGACTTTTACCCAGTCCCCCACTACGAACTTGCTTAAAAACAAATGGCACAGCCAAAACAAGCATCACTAAGGTCGTAAAAGGCGCGACAATTTTTGTCCAAAACGACAGTTTATAAATCTTCGTTTCTTGGCTATTGGCATTTAAGTGATCAATGTATTTCAGTAATTGAACAATGGAGAGCTGTTCCGGTTTAATCAAAAATACACGCAAAATTTGTGGATCAACCTTCGTTTCCCATTTAGCCGCTTCCATTTGATCCGCAAAAGCACGATCAGGATCAATAACAGTTCTATCGAGATTTTCTAACACCCAACGCTGCGTACCACTATCATAAATGCCGTTTTTAGCACGAGATAAATGCCGTAATTTGTTATCTTGGTCAAATTCAAAAATCTTGACATTCAGCAAGCTCAAATCAGGCAGTACTTCACCAATGCTGATATAACTCGACTCATCACGCATCCATAGCCCAAAGTCTGACTTTTGTTTCACTTTACTCTGGATAGCTTCCGCACGAACACGAAGCGCTTTGGTCTCAGTTAACGGCGCAATCACCTCGCCTAATATCGCCGCCGCAATTGCTAGCATAATGCCGACTTTCAGCGTAGAGCCAACGATGCGGCGCACCGATACGCCCACTGAACGCATCACAATCAACTCTGAATCTTTGGCTAAGTTCGATAACCCTAAAATGGCGCCTATTAATGCCGCAATTGGAAACACCTCATACATAATTTTAGGCACACTTAAAATCACAAATTGTGCAATTTTCAGCAAGGTGTAATTACCTCGATTAATGTTACTCAGCTCATCAATAAACGTAATAAAGACAAACAGTGACATCAAAACTGACAGCACCAATATAAATTGATTCAAAATCGCTTTCCGCAAGTAAGCGTCAATAATTTTCATACTGAAAGGAAACTCTCTGTTGAGTTAAAACAGGCTTTTTCATGAGCCGTGTTGATATAATAAAATCTGAGGCCACTCATATTAAGCTAGGTCGCCTCTTTATGTTGCCTACGTAACAAGTTCCTAGGAGAGAATCGACGCGGAAAAAGCGGTAGGTTCTGATTTCTTCGATACAAAAAGTACATCGACAACAATGCAAAAAACACGTGAATAAACCAGATTAATAACGGTGTCTTCATTTGACCTTTTTGCACCAAGGCCACTGCGTAGTTCAAAAAGTTACTGTATAGGAAGTAAATAATGAATGCGACGACCATACCACCTGATTTGCCACCACGACTATTCACATAGCTTAATGCTAAGGCAAAAATCGCTAAAACAGGCACTAAAAATACTTTAGCAATTCGCCAATACCATTCGCCTTTCATTTGAGGGCTGTCTGACTTAGCCAATTCTAGATTACCCCTCGCTCGAATCGGTAGAGAACTCAATGGCTTCTGCTTGGTTTCGATCCTCAAGGCATAACGCTCAAAGTCAATCACTCGATATGCCGGCGTGCCGGGCTCTCCTTCATAGCGAGACCCATCAAGCAACACCAAAAACTCATCACCTGTTTTTTCATCTAACACTTGCGTGGCACGATCAGCAACAACAACCCCTTCACTATCAAACGAGTTTTTATACAAAAACACATTCTCATAACGGCCTTCTTTTTTATTAAATTTTTCAACAAAATAAACGGCTTGCCCAGTTTTTGATTCGACGAACACGCCCGGAACAACACCAGTGATGTCATTACGTTGACGATATTCGTTTTCAATTTCATAGCCTTTTTTTAGTGCTAAAGGGGTTAACCAAAAGGAAAAAGTGGCAACCAAACCTCCCACGATAAAAATCAGTACAGCGATCGGTTTCAGCAAGTCAACAATGCTCATCCCTGCGCTAGAAAGAATCGCCATTTCATGTTCTTTATACCAACGCCCAAGCACCATCAAAATTGCAATATAAAACATTAATGGCAACATGATATCCAAATAAGCCACCATTTTAAGTGACACCAAGATAAGCACTGACTCAACAGGAATAATTCCTTCGGCTGCCTGACTTAAAAAACCCATAACACGCAAAATCAAAAAAATTGAAATCACAATAACTGTGACCACAAGCGCCGTACGTAAAATTTCTTTGATAAGTGATCGATGAATAATCATTTGTGTGGTGATTTTATTTTTCTTTAGTCTATCTGCTTACAGCGTGATTCAAGCTCGTTATAATACAAACTTCGCGAGTCTAGCGCACTCATTAATGCGCTAAATATCATACAATTCGTCAAAAATAGCGCGCTTCAAAGTACTGTCATTTACGACGACTCTTTTATTAGCGTTATATAGCTAAACATATAAAGCCAAATTCACTAACAACACGAACAAGGAATACGAGCCATGTCTGATAATTTGCTTCAACACCTCATCTCATCATCAGTAGAACATCAAGCACCTTTAGCCATTCAAAGTCAATTAATACTCTGCGGTGCTCATAGTCCAAGCAGTAACCTTTCAGCCTATATCGGCGAACAGTCTGCTGAAAAACTTGATGTTAACAAACTCGCTAACAATGATGTCCTGACGCTGATATCTGCTTCAAGCAACACAGACTTTGTCGCCTTTGCCAACATCAAGCATTCTGAAAAAGGCATTGCCCAAGCCTGCTTAAAAGCTGCTGCAAAGAAACACGAAACAATCGTCATTGATGTTGCCAGTTTCATCAATGATACTGAAAATGATAACGATCACAAAGTACTCACTCAATGGGCACAACAAACCGTTATCAATGCCTATCACGCGTCATATCACGTTAAAAAACTTCCTGAAGGGTTAAAAAAAGAGACACCAGCTCAATTACAAAACCTTATTTTTGCGATCGATCCTGAAGCGAATTTAGAGGCGGCAACCGTTGCCAACATCGAACGCGGTGTCACTGTAGGTCACGCCATGGCTAAAGGTCAATTGTTTGCAAAGAACCTCGGCAATCTACCGGGCAATGTCTGTACGCCAACGTATATTGCAGAGCAAGCCAGTGATCTAGCAAACGCACACAATAATGTATCCCTCGAAGTGCTTGAGGAATCTGATATGGAAGCACTCGGCATGGGGTCACTGTTATCCGTGAGTCGCGGCAGTCGCGAACCCGCCAAATTCATTATTCTTAACTATCAAGGCGCTCAAGATAATAATGAAAAACCGCATGTACTAGTCGGCAAAGGCCTAACGTTTGATGCCGGTGGTATCTCATTAAAGCCAGCAGGCAAAATGGATGAAATGAAATACGACATGTGCGGTTCAGCCAGTGTCATCGGCGCACTCATTGCGACAGTAGAATTAAAACTCCCCATTAACTTAGTCGTTATTGTGCCATCTTCAGAGAACCTTCCGGATGGAGATGCCAATAAGCCTGGAGATATCGTCACTAGCATGTCCGGACGCACTATTGAGATTTTAAACACGGATGCCGAAGGCCGTTTAATTTTATGTGACGCCCTCACCTATGCGGAACGTTTTGAACCTCAAAGTGTGATTGATGTCGCCACATTGACTGGCGCGTGTATTGTTGCACTGGGTCATCACACCAATGGATTAATGGGAAATGACCAAGCGTTAGTCAACGATTTGTTAGACGCGGGCCAAGACAGTCAAGACAGAGCATGGCAACTCCCTTTATGGGACGAATACCATCAACAGCTAAAAAGTAATTTTGCTGATTTAGCCAATATTGGCGGCCCAGGGGGTGGAACCATCACTGCCGGCTGCTTTTTGTCCAAGTTCACTGAAAAATATCCATGGGCACATTTAGATATTGCAGGAACCGCATGGTCTGGTGGTGCTGCCAAAGGGGCAACCGGACGTTGCGTGCCTATCTTGACACAATATTTATACAACCTCAGCCAATAGCATTGGCTAAACCTCCGAAATAGACGAATTAGGCTATAACTAAGCGGCATCGCGTTTTATAATCGCGCGATTCGCTTATTTAGCCTTATCAGCTGAATAGCCTTGAAGCCCAATTTAAGACAATATTATTTAAAGACACCTCAATGACAAACAATACGCTAGCCTCGCAATACAGCCCAGCTGACATTGAACAAACGATTTATCAACGCTGGGAAAAAGAAAACGAATTCTCAGCTAACGCTAAAGTAGGCACTGCGCAAGAGGATCAACGTAGCGCGAGTGAAGGCAGTTATTGTATTTCAATCCCTCCTCCCAATGTGACTGGCAGCCTGCATATGGGCCATGCTTTTCAAGACACCATCATGGATTTATTAATCCGTTATAACCGCATGCTTGGCAAAAAAACGCTCTGGCAAGCCGGCACCGATCACGCAGGTATCGCGACACAAATGGTCGTTGAACGACGTCTTGGTGCAGAAGGTGTCACACGCCATGATCTAGGCCGTGAAAAATTCACCGAAGAAATTTGGAAGTGGAAAGAAGAGTCTGGTGGGACAATCACCAAACAACTTCGTCGCATGGGCGCATCGATTGACTGGGAACGTGAACGTTTCACCATGGATGATGGCTTGTCTGATGCGGTTCAAGATGTCTTTATAAACCTATTTGAAGAAGGCCTAATTTACCGTGGTAAACGCTTAGTCAACTGGGACCCCGTCTTAGAAACAGCCGTCTCAGATTTAGAAGTTGAATCGGAAGAGGAAAACGGCCACATGTGGCATCTACGCTATCCACTTGCCGATGACCCAAGTCGTCATTTAACTGTGGCAACGACCAGACCCGAAACAATGTTAGGTGACAGCGCGGTTGCCGTTCACCCCGAAGATGAACGTTTTGCTGACTTGATTGGCAAAGAGATCATTTTGCCATTAACTGGCCGAACTATACCCGTGATAGCGGATGATTATGTCGACCCTGAGTTTGGTTCGGGTTGTGTGAAAATCACCCCTGCCCATGACTTCAATGACTATGAAGTCGGCAAGCGCCATGACTTACCGCAAATTAACATCTTAAACAAAAATGCGGGTATTGACCTAGAAGGTTCAAAATATCATGGCCTAGATCGTTATGAAGCTCGCAAACAAATCATTGCCGATTTAGACGCTGAAGGCCTGCTGGAAGGCATTGAAGATCATAAACTCATGGTTCCTCGTGGCGATCGTTCAAATTCAGTGATTGAGCCTTTCTTGACAGATCAATGGTATGTCAAAGTCGCCCCTTTAGCAGAAGAAGCTATTCGTGTTGTTAAAGAAGGTGAGATCAAATTTGTCCCACAAAACTGGGAAAACACTTACTTTCAGTGGATGAACAACATTGAAGATTGGTGCATCTCTCGTCAAATTTGGTGGGGACATCGAATCCCTGCATGGTATGACGATGAAGGCAATGTCTATGTCGCTAAAACCGAAGCTGAGGCGACACAACAAGCCGTTGCTAAAACAGGCAATGACGCTATTCAAATACATCAAGATAATGACGTGCTGGACACGTGGTTTTCATCAGCTTTATGGCCTTTTTCAACCTTAGGTTGGCCCGAAAAAACACCTGAACTTGATGAATTTTATCCAAACAATGTGTTGGTAACAGGCTTTGACATCATCTTTTTCTGGGTGGCACGCATGATCATGTTTGGCTGCAAATTTGCCGATAATGTTCCGTTTAAAGAGATTTATATTCATGGCTTAGTCCGCGATCAAGAAGGGCAAAAAATGTCCAAATCTAAAGGCAATGTCTTAGACCCTATCGACCTAATCGACGGCATTGACTTAGAAACACTCGTTGCCAAGCGAACGACAGGTTTAATGCAGCCTAAAATGGCAAAGAAAATCGAAAAATCAACCCGCAAACAGTTTCCAGAGGGTATTGAAGCCTATGGCACTGATGCTTTGCGTTTCACCTTTGCCAGCCAAGCCACACTTGGTCGTGATATTCGTTTTGATCTGGGACGAATCGATGGCTACCGCAACTTTTGCAACAAGTTATGGAATGCCGCGCGCTATGTATTGATGAACACAGAAACTTTCGACTGTGCTATTGATCATTCGAATTACGAGCGCTCATTGGCTGACAAATGGATTGTGTCTCGCCTCCAGCAGGTAGAAGCCGAGGTAGCTCAAAACATTGAAGATTATCGTTTCGATCAAATGGCATCGAACTTATACCAATTTGTTTGGGATGAGTATTGCAGTTGGTACTTAGAACTGAGTAAAGTCACCTTAAATGACGACAATGCCAGTGCCGCGGAACAAGCAGGCACTCGTCGCACACTCGTATTGGTATTAGACGCAATCCTGCGCTTACTTCACCCTGTCATGCCATTTATCACTGAAGAGATTTGGCAACAAACCAACAAAATTGTTAAAACTAATGCTTCAACGTTAATGCTGTGTGACTTTCCACAACCTAACAATGATAAGATTGATGAAGATGCCTTATCCGATATGGCATGGGTGCAAGCCATCATCACGGGGGTTCGCAACATCCGTGGGGAAATGAATATCAACCCGAGCAAACCATTGCCAGTGTTGCTAGAAAATGCCGCCGCTAAAGATTTAAGCCGCTTAGAGACCTATCAGGTCTACCTAACAAAATTCGGCAAGCTAGAGTCTATTAATACAGTGGAATCGAAAGATGCCCCAGAATCAGCCGCCATTGTTGTCGGCGACATGAATGTCTTGTTGCCACTGGGTAGTTTGATTGACCCTCAGGAAGAGCTACAACGCTTGAGCAAAGAAATTGATAAAGCACAGAAAGACATTGATTCAAATCAAGCAAAAATCGATAACGAACAATTTACTAGCCGTGCTCCTGAGCAAGTCGTTAACACTGTTCGTGAAACGCTGGAAACAGCGACAAAACTGAAGGAATCACTAATCGAGCAACAACAAAAAATTGAGAAAATGCTGTAAGGCATTCATATCAATCACGCAAAAAACACGACAATGAAACATCTTCAATGAAGAAAAAAAAGAACACAGCAGCGTCGCATGATAATACCCAAGAGACTCATTGCGGCGTCGTTGTTCGTTCAACGGGTAATCTGCACCAAGTTCGCCTTGATAACAACGACATCATTGAGTGCCGTATCAAAGGCAAATTACGTATGCAGGACATGCGAACCACCAACCCTGTCGCGGTAGGAGACAATGTAAAGCTCGACATAGACCACAACAAACAAGAAGTACAAGGCGTCATCACTGCCATTGAAGATCGCCGAAATTGCATCACCAGAAAGTCAGTCAACTTGTCAAAACATGCGCATATTATTGCCGCAAACATCGATAGAGCGTATTTGGTTGTCACTTTGGCAAAACCGCAGACCTCCACGGTTTTTATAGATCGGTTTTTAGTCACCGCCGAAGCACATCGTATACCGGTGACCATTATCTTTAACAAATATGATATCTATAACGATGATTCTCTGGATGACTTAGAAGAGCTTCAAGAGGTCTATACGAAAATTGGTTACGAGTGCTTAACGATGTCCGCACTCAACCCAGATGATGTCGAAAAATTACGTGCTCAGCTGAACGATCAAGTCAGTTTATTTTCTGGTCACAGTGGTGTAGGAAAATCTACTTTAATCAACGCTTTAGAACCAAACTTATCCTTAAAAATTGGTGAAATATCCGAGCAATATGGCGAAGGCAAACACACCACTACCTTTGCTGAAATGTTCCCTCTCTCTCACGCTCATGACGCTTATATCATCGACACTCCAGGGATACGTGGGTTTGGCATAGTCGATATTGATAAAGACGTGGTGGCAAACTACTTCCCAGAAATGTTTGCCATTCATCATCAATGCAAATTCAGTAATTGCTTGCACCTGAAAGAACCTAAATGTGCCATTGTAGATGCCGTTGATAATGATGAAATCGCCCTCTCTCGCTACGATAGTTATCTCTCTATCTATTATGCCGATGACGAGGACCAATATCGGCGAAATACGCGCCAATAATGGCAGTCAAACTGCTTTCAATCATAATAATTTTAACTCATAACGCTTACTGATTTATTATCTGGCTACTCTTGCCAGAAACACTCTAAATACAGCAAGAAAAAATCACGCGTTTTTACCACAGCACTTTTTATACTTTTTACCGTTACCACAAATACAGGGGTCGTTACGTCCGATTTTTGGCATCTTACGGGTTATAGGCGTTTTAGGAGGACAACAACTGGTGTTGGTGCAGCTAGACTCATTATTTTTAGCCATATGGCCAGTTAATGATTTACTTTGTTCATTCATATTTATTTGTAACACTCATTGAAAAATTAAACACATTAGGCATAAAACCGCTTAGCACAACCGCTTATTGTTTATCTCTATCCCAATTGGATAGCCTCGGTTTATTGCACAAAATTCTATTCTATATCGCTGAAACTTCTCTAAGTAAAAGACCGTAAATTTGCTTATTTTTCAAAAATCAGCGCTCTAATGTATCGTTAGCGTTGGGTCACCTAATAATGCCCAATTATAGGAAGTACTCATATAGTTAATTGGCAATTGCTGCTTAGCTCGTTTGATAACTTCCCCGATCGTTGCATTTTGATCCGCTGACTTCAGAATTTCTTCAGCTATTTTGAGGTTACCGTAATACTCACCATAGGTCATTGCACCGTGTATTGCGACAGCACCATTATCTTGACCAAACAGTAATTGACTAGCAACAGTATCATTGGTTGGAGACTCATAGTACGTGGTGTAACAAGCCAACGGCATCATCATCATCGGCGTATCTTCATTGCCCATTTGAGCCGCTATATCCACATTCAGTAAACTTTGAAAAGACCATGAAATTGGTGATGCATGGCCATTATATACAAACCAATCTGCACCGTTATTGACACCTTCTAGCATCCGTTGACGCGTTAGTTCAGCCGCTTGTGCTTGCGATAGACTTTGATCACCTTGCAATTCACTCATATGGATTATTTGAGTGCTGTTAACGGGTAAATTGCTCGCATTTAACTGCCTTGAAACACGATCTAAATTATCCGCAAAATTGAGCCGATCTCTCTCATCAGACAACATCACAACATCTAGACCATCTAAACTTCTCGCCTCCGAATTTTCTGACCATTTCAGGCTTTTATCCACAATTCTCTCAAGATCTTCAATCGTCCTCACTGGCCAACGACCAATACTCTTTTCTGGCCGACCGTCTTGATCAAAATCAACAAACGGTAAGTCAGTCGGACTGTATTGAATCACTAGAACCGGATGATAAAAAGTCGGTAAAAAATTAACGGTGTCTGTCGTTTGACTGGTACTTAAATGATTTAGGTAGTCGTAAGAATGCCCTCCTACTAGCAGCACTGACTCAAACCCTACTTGATCCGCCTCTTCACGTAAAAACCGTTGTATAGCCCGATGCAAAGGTAAGCCAACGCCATAATTATTAGCGATATCATCCGTGCTAATAATGTGATTATCCACCCCTTCTGCAGAACGTGCGCCACTGTAGCGTTCTAATGTTTCACCCATAAAGTTTGGATGACTAATAATTAACAGATCGGTGGGTTGCTCTAACAGCGGCTTTTTTTCAGGTAAAACAAATAGTGATACAGGCTTTAATAGCCCGTTGATATGAGAAATCCAATAGTTTGCTTTTCCAGTCGCTATTTTTGGCACAGCAAATTCACCTCTGCCAACACGCTTTATCGCCAAACGAGCCAAGTTATGATCATCTTGATAGGCAAAAGCAACCAATCCTTTTCGCTTAGCTTTAAAGCGAAGCCCATCTGTAATACGGGAGTCGCTCACCGTATGTATAAATTGGGTTTTCTCTGTCACCGACGACACAGGATAGGATAGTGTCAACGAATCAATTGCAACAATCGTAACGGGGTAACCGGTGTCACTCACTAATTGAACACGGATAACATTTTCCCCCGCTTGCAAAAACTCAGAGGAAAAAACGGATTCAATAATATAGGCATTGGCTCCATCAAAGCGTCCGTCATAAATAGGGGCTTCTTCATCATTGATAAAGACTTTCACATGATGTTCATCATCAAAAACACCATCACCATCTGTATCTTGGCTTGGCAGATCTGTCACTCCTGTCAAACGCACTTCAAGCTGCGCATCCTCTTCAATATAAGGTGTTTTTTCTAACACCATTGTATAAGCTTGTTCAGCATCACTCCCAACGGCAAATAAATCATGCATTTGCCAAGGGTCATCAAGTTGGCTTAATTGATTGTAGTTGTTCTGCTCTTCAATATGAACACTCTCAAAATGCCAATCATCCAGTAATTCAGGGCTACGCTTAATTCGGGCAGCATAGCGCGTAAATTCTGGGTTAAGCGACAGCATATATACGGATGTATTCTCATAAATCGCATCACTGCCTTGAGGTGTATTTGCAAAAAAATCAATATAGCTGCCTTTACCAAAACGACGGCCACCGCCAATGACTCTCGGTATACCTTGTTGCTGATGACTGATAGCAATCTGCTTTTTAGGCACTCCAGACCAATCAACGCCCTGGGATAACAAATCTTCAAAGGTCACTCGATAGATCCCTTTTTCAGCAATTTCCATCGCAATTCGTCTTTGGTCATCTACATCATATTGAACGTTATTTTGCGGTTTTCGCCAACGATAATTACGATATTGATAGCCTTTAGCACGCATACGCTCAGCATATTGAGCTTGCACTTCTGCCCAATCTATTGGCTCAGGTATTTGCTCTTCGCCGTAGGCTTGATTCAGCTCAAACGTCCCATGAAACTCTTCTCTTCCAGTGACATCAACACTCACTAATGCAATCGATTCAATATCTAACTGACGGCGTGTGTTATTAAAGTTAAATTGGTATCGTTCAGCTTTGGTTGAGTCCTTGCTGCGGCTACGAATAAGGCGTTTATTTAACGTGACCCACTCGTCATCGCTATTGGACACTTTGGCTCTAACATGAAATCCAACGTTAAATGTTTCACTAACAGTCTGCCATTGAAACCCAATAAAAGGGCCAGCCTCATTACTTTCAAAGTGGCTCAACGTCACTGGCACTGCTTCAGGAGAACCTATGACACTGGTTTCGAATGGGCAATCTGGTGCGTATAAAGTCAAGCCAGGCGCACCTACCACAAAATCTTCCCAAGGAGCCGCAGGAGAAGTACGATACTGAAGGGCCGCCGGGCCATCACAACACCGTTCAAACCCCAGTGCTTTAAGCGTATGGGTACCAGGCGTTAATGCAATAGAACCTGTTAACACATCTGGGTTGGTATAATCGAAGCCCCACCATAAATCGTCATTCCAGTCCGCCTCAATGGTTGTGCCATCAACATACAACTCTCCACCATCACCAAAGTCATTTCCCATGCGAAATTCATATGTTGCACTCGCTGGAACCTCGAAAAATGTTTCATAGAAATATCCGATATCTCCATTAGATCCATAGGTACCGCTATTATCCCTTTCTATAGAATCAAATGCCGCACAACCATAATTTGTATTCGTTGTCACTTCATCAAAGTTGAATAACGCCTCACCTTCAGCACGAGTAGCAGGGTCTGGGTCAGTCGCTGGATAAGGCTGAGTATGATATTTAAAGCCTGAACTCGTAAAGGTATCTGCAGCACTGCTCGACGACGTAGCGGTAGCATTATCATAGTAAAGATAGATAGTCGTATCAGGTGGGCTTAAAGGAATTGACGGCACTTCAACCCATAAAACGGCCGTTTGAGCAACGCCATCAAAGCTTTCCAAGTAATAATCTAGTTCGGCAAAACTCGGAGTTTCTGTTGCAACGAGAATATCATTACCGTTATTCGACCAGTCAAAACCAGGAACATTACTCGCGTTCAACTCAAGACGTATGGAATGACTCGCTAACGCACTCGACGAAGTATTACTGATAGTCACGGGGACTCGCGTCGAATACGCAAAAGCATCATGTAAAAAGATGACCGATAAAATGAGTGTTAAAAACACACTCATCGTCTTTGATATTAAACTCATATGATGCGACTTAATTTTATTACAATTAGTTCATAGTACAACAAACACTAATAACGAGGCAACGATACAACTGTAAAGGCCCGTTAATCTTTCATCGAGAAAATTGATTTAAAGATAAAGCAAGAACGCACTACCAAAGCCATTTTGCTCCAAAAAATCCTTGTTACATCTGTTTAAGCCAAATATGCATGACACATGCATAGCCAGCCAGCACTTCTCACAGAACGAATTAAAGCATTTCCAAGTTCATGCCAAGTGAGCTTAATCAGAAACAACCTCTTCTCGTTTCTTAATCAACTTAGCGGGTATCCCCGCAAACACTGAGTATTCAGGGATTGATTTGTTCACTACCGCACTGCTGCCGATAATAGAGCCCGTTTCTATAGTCAGACCATCAAGTACCTGCACATTACTCCCTAGCCAAACGTTGTTATGAATGGTGATGCCTCCCAATGGGGTCATGCCTTGCTTTTTAAACGGTGTCTCTAATGAATCGGTCACATAAGGTCCGCTGCCGATAAAGTAAC
This sequence comes from Arenicella sp., assembly GCA_050633585.1. Lineage (GTDB taxonomy): Bacteria > Pseudomonadota > Gammaproteobacteria > Arenicellales > Arenicellaceae > CALKZN01. Next base: position 11,108 of record JBOEGT010000082.1, on the reverse strand, counting down.
AAAAGGCTCCACATAGCACATCATCACCGATATTGACTGAACTCCCTTGCAAGGCATGCACAATGGAATTAATCCCGAGTGTGCAGCCTGTACCAATGGCAATATCTGCCCCTTTGCATGAAAGCACCACATTGCGGCTGATAATAGTATTATCGCCAATAGTAATGCCCTGATTATCCGCGCCTTTCGCATCTAGAGCAGCAAAATCATCAATGGTGACATTATCGCCGATATTGACTTTAAGGCCATGTCGTATAGTAATGCTCCTCCCAAAAATTACGCCACTCCCAACGGAACCTAAAATCGTAGGATAGAACCATTTACGCAGCAGCAAACCCAGCGCGCCTGGCACGCGAGAAAAGAACAACATAATCAGTTCAAATTTGATTAAGTACCACAAACTATCCGTACCAATTGCCAAGGCTTGATAACGAGAAAAGGATGATTGCGAGCTATCTTGCAATTGATCTTGCAACGTTTTTTGAGTGATTTTTTCCATTTCGTTATTTTAACTGATACGGTATATTGATGTGAACATATGATTCACGCAATCATTCAAAAACACAACACTTAAACGAGAGTCTCCATGATTGATTTATACACCTTTGGCACACCCAATGGCCGCAAAGCTTCCATCATGTTAGAGGAAACAGGGCTGGAATACGTGGTGCATAGCATTGACATCATGAAAGACGAACAATTTGCACCAGACTTTATAGAGATTAGCCCCAACAACAAAATCCCAGCCATTGTTGATCATGACAACGGCATGAGCCTTATGGAGTCCGGTGCCATCTTGCTATATCTAGCCGACAAGACTGGACAGCTTCTTTCAACGAAAGCCAAGCAACGTTGGCAAACTATTGAATGGCTCATGTGGCAAATGGGTGGTCTCGGCCCAATGGCTGGTCAGAGCCATCACTTCGCGCAGTTTAATAAAGGAATATCTGACTACGCAGAAAAACGTTATGTTGACGAAGTCCATCGTCTCTATGGCGTGTTAGACAAACAACTTGAAAACCGTGAGTTCATCGTCGAAGAGTATTCAATAGCCGATATAGCGACGTGGCCTTGGGTATCGCGCTATGAATGGCAACAAGTGGACTTGAAGCAATTCCCTCATGTTCAGCGATGGTATCAACAGATTGCCAAACGCCCTGCCGTACAAAAAGGCTATCACATTCCAGCATTTATTAGTGAAGTGCCACCTGGGGACTGATCATCGTAATCCCCAACTAACCTAGTATTTGCGGATTTATTTGCCACAAAGCATAACTCAGAGCAGCCGCAAAGCTAACCCATAGCAAATATGGCACAAGCAACACACCTGCAAGCGGTCGAACGCTCCAAAATGACACGATGTTCGCCACAATCAAACTCCAAAGAAGCACAATCTCTACAAATGCTAACCAACCTAACTGCCAAGCAAAGAATAGCCAACTCCATAAAGCATTTGCTATGAGCTGCGCTAAGAATAAACAAAGCATCTTACGATGATTATGAAAGCTTCCAGAGCGCCATACTAACCACGCTGAAATGCCTATCAGTATGAACAGCACCGTCCAAACAGGGCCGAAAAGCCAAGCTGGCGGCGCCCAATGAGGCTGCGTTAACTAACTATAAAATGATTTCGCGTTAATTGACGCTGCCGCACCAATTGCAGAAATGGCAAAACTGATTGCTAACCACGCGACCAAAGCCGCAATATCTTTGGTTTTTGTAGACAATGCCACCCGTCATTCAACCCATTATTCCGACATTGCTGTCACAATGAATACAGCCTTTTACGCAGTAGAGGGGTGATATCACTCTTTTCATGCTATCTATTTTAGTTTTTTGCACGTAACTGTATGTTTTCAATATTGTTTTTTATATAGTCAAACAAGGCATAAGTGGGCACTTCTTCGCTATCGTAAAAAATATCATCTAAATCGCCAAGAGCCTCTTCCAACGCATCATCATCAGGATCCATTCTTTCTTCGATGGTATCCGGGTCTAATGAATCAACCCCAAGCAGATCAATTGATTTTTGCGATAAGCGGGCTATTTCATCACAACCTATGGCCTTTAGGCTGTTGACAATTATTGGAGCATACTCAACCGAAGAGTTATAGAAAAATTGACTAAAACCTCCGTTGTTAACTTCCCTTTCAAACGCTTCAACAGCCAACACGGTTAATTCAACTTCTGTTAACTGCTCTCCTTGTTCTTTGCGAGCATCCAACGCTGACTCAAACGCTAATACTATGGAGTCAATACGATGTGTTGTATGCAGCTGGATAAGCTCATCAACTGTTTCACCATTGTATTGTTCTAAAAAAATTTCACCTTCTTCCATTCTGATTTCCTTTTAAAATTGTTTATTGTTTTCATAAAAGGCATAAAGAGAGCACAACCCTTAACCAGTTTATACCAAAACTTATTCATGCGGCGATTTCAAATAAGCATTGATAATCATGAGTTTATCAGAATTTTTTCGCACAGATAACACTAGGTACAATATCCATTATAGTTCACCACATCCATCACTGTCTCCGTACTCACATCCTTTTGCAAAGTATAATATAGCCTGTGACTGACTTTTTTTAACACCCACTCCGCTTTTAAAAAAGAGTCCCAAGTTGTAACAACTCACCCCATTTTCTAGCTCATCACACCCTTTTGTATAGTATTTTGCAGCGGCAATATGATCTATAACAACACCTTGCCCTACTTCATACATATAGCCTAAATTAGCGCAGGCATCGCCATCATCCATATCAACACAACCTTGAATATAATACTTTCGCGCTAGCGCTAAATCTTTATCTACACCTTTTCCTTGTTTATAGGCTGTTGCCATATTATTACAAGAGGTTGAATCCTCTAAATTGCATCCTTTTGTATATGAATCAAAAGCAGACTGATAGCTTTTTGGTGTCGTGTATTCGTCAAAGTCTGGGTCTTGATAAATCCCCAACCAACGACAACCATAACCAGAGTTTAACTGACACGCTTTCAAATAGTATTTATAGGCTTCTTGATCGTCTTTAACGACTCCGTCGCCTTCATCGTAAGCATCTCCTGCATAGTCACATGCATCCGCATTTCCTTTCATACAGGCATCTTTATATTCTTGAACGCTTGCAAAAGCACTAGAAGAAACAAGCAGTAAAAGCGCTAATATTTGGATTTTTTTCATTTAATTTTTCGTGTGTTAATGCTCTTCACATTCAGTAAAAAGTTTTATTCATTAATACAAATTGATGTTGTTAATGTCGTTGAATCTTAATTCAGCGATGAAACCAAATTTTGTGCATCGCCTCTATGAAACGCTTCAATATTGCTAATGACCGTATCTGAAAGCGCCTGCATGGCTTCCTGACTACTCCATGCATTATGCGGTGTAAGAATCACATTGTTGTAATGCGTAATATCCAACAAAGGTGATGAGCCTTGACTCGGAGGCTCTTGAATCAACACATCAAATGCCACGCCAGCAATGTCATTATTTTCAATGGCATCAACCACAGCTTGCTCATTCGCGATTCCTCCACGAGCGGTATTAATTAAAAAAGCACCCGGCTTCATTGCTTTGAGTTCGTTTTGGTCAATTAAGTTTTCAGTATCCATGGTTAACGCACAGTGCAAACTGACAACATCAGACTCTTGCAACAATTCATCAAGCGACACATATTGAGCAAAATCAGAGTGTTTATTTGATCTCGAGGTGTAGATCACATTCATCCCTATCGCATGCATTAAACGCCCTGTCGCCTCTCCTAAAGAACCAAAACCCACTACGCCAAATGTTTTTCCATGCAAATCATTCAATGGTTTATCAAACAGACAAAACCGTGGCGATGATTGCCACTTGCCCTCTTGCACTAACTGACGATATAAATTGAGTTGCCTGCATAAACTCAAAGAAACATTCAAAACATGCTCTGGAACCGTGATAGTTGCGTAACTTGGGATATTACTAACTGTGACACCGTGATCTTTACAAGCGTCTAAGTCAATGATGTTATAACCTGTTGCCGTCACAGCAATGTGTTGAATTTGAGGACAGGCTTCTAACGTATCGCGCTGAACTGGCACTTTATTTGTCACAATGACTTGGCTATCAGCACACCGGCTAATTATTTCACTCTTAATGGTGTTATCAAAATTCACCCATTCGTGTTGAAAGTTGGGCGTATTCACAACAATATCCTTGTGGAAAGATGCTCGATCAAGGAAAACGATTTTCATAATTCACCGTCAAGGATAGTGTTAGTTATTCATTGGATAAGTGCGACAATAATCGCGCATATGAGAAGGAGTATACCGCCGAAATAAGTGAACCAGGTAAAATGGTCATCAACACTTCGGGTGTGCCGACTATAACGTTTGTTGTATATGAGACAAACACGACCAAAAGAGATGCGATGGTTGCAGTCAGCCAGTAGCCTAAACGCGGTGAGTCAAAACGTTGAAATAAGACTTCCATAAAATGTGTGAGCACTAGAGTAATGGAAAAACTAATCAACCCTTGAGTGCAAAATGCCTTAATGGCAACTATAAAGCCATAATCATAATGAACAAAGTAAGCCCACCCACCATAAAAAAATAAGCCTGTGAACGCTGAAATTAAACTTCGTGTTAGCGATTTAGCCCCTTTATAGGCATCAACAATGCGTCTGATCATCGAGTGCTACCAGAAGCATGGAAGGCATCGTCAAATGTTTCTCTCATGATTTTTCCACCCGCTAACGCACAAGCCTTGCGATTAGAGTAATCTGACAAACGAATAGGCTCACTGAAAGTCACTACTGCCGTGACCCTCCCAAGACCTAGCATATTAAAAATATGAGGGCCAAAAGGCATATCAGCATACCAAGCAAAGTTATCTCGAACCACTTGGTTCATACCTTCACCTTTATATTGACTATAAACGACTGAAACAGGCTGGATTAAAATATCCACATCATCCGTTTCAACTGCCGCAAATAAGCTACTTTTTAACGGCAACACTTGGGCACCATTTGTACTCGTCCCTTCTGGAAAGAGAATCAAACAATTACCACGTTTCAATGTTTCTCGTAAAATAGCAATCTGAGACTTTGCTTTGCTCGCTCTACGTTCTATGAAAATCGTGTTTTGAATCTTCGCGAGCCGATTAATCACTGGCCAATGCGCAATTTCTGACTTAGCGACAAAAAAACCATTCATTAACGAACCTAATACTGGTATATCTAAATAGGACACATGATTAGATATAAATAGCGTGGGGATATGCTGTGTCGGTTTTCCAATGCATTCAACCTTCACTCCCATAAAAAAACATAGACCTCTGTGATAAAACGGAATAACACCTTTTGCCTGAACAAGCGGTATAACGATTGCAATTCCATAAATCAACAGACAAAGAAGAGTCCATAGAATTAACAACAACAACACTATATACGCTTTAATGGCGTTAAAACGCGGAGCTAATGAAGACATAGGATAAATGGAAAAAGCTAAACGCTATAATAGTTTCTGAGTAGCTGCGATATTACTTTTTCACCAAGGCGTGGTCAATGGAGCGCATATTATCAGCATCTACATAAATACATAAAAATGTCGTATTAAATTCCGGATCAATAATAGCCGCATCACTGACTTTCGCACCTAGTTTCAAGTAGCCGCGTAACAGCGTTGGAACCTTTAGACGTTTGCCAAAACGTTGTTGATTTTCTTCACTATTTTCATCGAAATGAATGTCATTTACTTTGATATGAGAATCTACAATAGGCTCAGGCATCAATTCTGGATCAGACAAATTATTTTGATTCAAATAATGCAAGATCGGCGCATGTTTTTGGTAATCTGTGGAAGAAAAACTAGCACAGCCAAACATCACATCAAAGCCACTGTCATTAATAAATTGCATGGCAAATTTCCAAATCAATAACAACACAATACCATCGCGCTTCCCCGCTGAAACGCACGCTCTGCTGAGCTCTAATGGATTATCGTAATGTTGTCGTATACGACTTAGATCAAAATATTGTTCCGTATATGACTTACTGTTGCGGGGTAATTTTTTAGTGCTGACCAAGCGTAAAGAACCAACAATCATGTCCTTTTTTGTGTCCGTGACAATCACGTGATAAGCATAGTCATCCCATTGATCAATTTCACGCTTCAAGCGGTGCATCTCATCGCTTATTTTACCCTTCCCCTCTTTGAAAAGAACGCGATAACGCAATGCCTGAGATTGCTCTATTTCAGCTTTAGAACGCGCGAAAGCAACTTCATAGTGGCCTGCAATCACCTTATTGGCGAGAGTTTCAGTCAGTTTTTTAAAAACTTTAGGTTTTATTGCCATATTTTTTTCACAGGAACCTGAATCAAAAATTTATCAGGCTTAGCGCTTGATTGAAGAGTTCTTTAACGAATAATAACGCATTAAAAAAACGGAATCACTCCATCCTTTGCTTGAAAAATCAACACGTCACTATCAACGCTTTTAGGCCACATCAGACTGGCAGTTAATAGTCGAACGGACTATTTTTTTTGATATTGGCACCGTGCACTGGCATGGAGAACCTGCAAAATAATCGAATACTGAATGATGATGATCCACAACGATATGACTCATGCTCACTGTTTTCGTGTTTTCACGATGAACACAAACGGAATAATTCGTATTAGGCTCATGACTACGATGAAAAGCAAAAAACGCTTCTCGGTCAGTAGATGTTTCTAAGCCCGCTTCATGAAACATCGCTTTTCGTCCATCTCTCACGGCTTCAGTATCCACCGAAGACGAAGATTTAGGTGATCTTGTATCGTATTCAATTAACAACTCCATGCCATTCCATATTAATAGAATATTTTTTCCAGCCGTATCAATTGCAAACACTCGAAATGTGCGAAATTGTGTTAAATCAAATGATGAGACACGTTCACGCACTTCTGCCAGTGATTCAACATCAGCAATATCACGAATGACTTTACCACGGCTAACAAAATGATCTGACTCCACTAAGTCAGCCTCCGTATAGAGGTTTAACAAGCAAACAGTGATGCCAAACTGATTCACAGCAATCCATGATCCACCTCCTTGCGCATCGGTAGGAGATAAAAACTCACAGGATTTATCGGTGAAAACCTCAGGTGGCAATGCTTCTACACGTTGACGACTTTCATCACGATTAAAGAACAACTCATAACCTGACGGCGTTGTAAACCAACTGACTGTACACATATACTAAGACTCATTCACTGCTTTATTTGCAGCAGTTTTAAGGCGCTCAATGTGATTGAGTGTTGCATTTGCGACACCAAATGATTCATCAACACAATCTCCCGATATACGTTTCATCGCCGCTATCATGGCATTATGATGCTCAGTATGACTCACCAAGAACATGAGTTCACGACATAGCGAGGAGCGCGCTTCATACTGGCTATAATCGTCAGATAGTTGCACGTCAACATCCAACGTTTGAAGTTTGTTTAACGCGATAATGAGGCTATCAATTTCGGAGATACACGTTTCACGTTCATTGTCTAAGCGCGGATCTCTACAACGCAAATCATAGTTTAGCGCTTTACCCTCGCTCATTTGCTTCAAGAAGCATTGATAGTGTTCAACAATATGGCGCGCATGCTGACCAAGTGACGATTGAAAAGCTGGCTTACTCACCATTAAATACGCTGGATCATCACAAGAAGCGATTACTTCCTTCAAAGATTTCAGCGCTCCAATGTTAGCGTCTATGTATGTTTTCATAAAAAAATTCAATTTTTTAACGTGTTTATTATAACTTCTATACTAGACCTGATCACTACTGATTTAATGGCACGTTAATTATAATAAATTAAGATGCCAATGAACGAGCAGAGCATCAAACAAATTTTGCGGCAGCTGATACTGCCGCCGTTTCTGTTCGAAGGATGTGAGCACCAAGGTTTAATCCTTTTGCACCAGCATTTCTTAGCTGCGTTGACTCTTGATCAGAGAATCCCCCTTCGGGACCAATCACTACTAGTATCTTTTGTTGGCCATGCTGGTTTTGTTTTTTTGCATGTTGATCTGCCAGAAAAACTGAACGCCCAGACCAAAACTGAGAATGAATCAGTTCGGAAATCGCCTTAGGCGATTGAATATTCATTAAATAAGGATTCCCCGATTGCTTGCAGGCCTCAACGACTATACGGTGCCATTTTTGAACATTCTTCTCTGACGCTTTTGTCGCGGAGAACTCACAGTTCAATGGAATGAATGTTGTGACGCCCAACTGCGTTAACATGTCTAGCATGATTTTTTGACGATCACCTTTAGGGAGTGCACTTGCAACAACAATGTCAGTTTCGCTCATTTGAGCATGCTCTATTTGCTCAATAGTAATTTTAGCAACACGCTTATTTAATTCAGTGAATTTCCCAATCGCTTTGTTACCAATCCCGTCCAATAATATTACAGCATCATTGACTTGTAGACGCCTAGACAGAGCGGCATGGCGTGCTTCTTCATCACTGAGAAGAACAGATTCACCTTCTACGAAACGGTCGGTGTTATGAAAAAATTTAGGAATCGCCATTTTTTATTCACGTTTTTTCAAGGGCCTTATAATAGCGTCTATAGAGTACTTTATTTTACCGAATGTAAATATCATAACGCACCAACTTTCCAGCCAAGGTTTCTGTGGGCTTAACGTTTAGAGGGTTTAATCCTAAAGGTTGAGCGTAGTCGGGCCTTTTCACTACAATCCTACGCACGTCGCTAGAATAAGCAGCAACAAATAAATCCTCTGCATCAGTATCTTGCCCTACTAGCTCATGCAATACTTTCATAGACTTCCTCACCGCCGCGGACTTTTTGACTTTGGGAGGAAACATTGGATCAACATAAATACAGTCAATAAGCGCAACATCGTTCAGCGCTTCTGAATTTAAAAAATCAATTGCATTACCCTTATATAACCTAGGAACAGGCACGCTATTTTTCTTTGCCCACAATGTGTCAGAAAGACTCTCACAAGCATGCTGAATGAAGCCCTGCATTAACCAGTGACGCTCTAAAACATAGGTTGTGTAATTCTGTGAGCACATCAATAAACTATCACCCAACCAGCCGCCAGTGACATCCATAACTTTTTCAGTTTTTCTGCCAATTGCCTGAGAGAACAACGTTTTTTTTGATGCAGGGAAAGAGTTTCCTTGTTGTTTAACAAAACCACTTACGTCGATATTGTGACGTAAGTATCGATTCTTTTTACTATCTTGTACCCGTTCAAATAAAATCAACGCTGGAATACATTCTCCAGAGTCAAATACAGCCAACTGTTTAACATCACGTGCTTCACCGGCAACTACATAATCAAAATTGCCACTATCTAACTGTTGCTGTAATTCAGAGCCCTCAAAATAAAACGGCTCAATCGCATCGGGAACATCAAACCAATCTCTTACGATTTGATCGATAGCAACATTCATAGACTTCGCATCAAGAACTAAAAATGAGAGCAATGAAACTCATCACTCTCATTTTATATATTAATCTACCGCGTAAACTCGTTAAGAGCATGATCAGCACCACTCTCTTAGCATAACTAAAGGAATAAATAGCAATAGGTATAAATGGTTACACTTTCACGTCAAAAAATTCAGTTTCAAGCAATGGATCGACATCTTCTTCATAGTCAACTCCATCGACCCCAAAACCAAATAAGCGTAAAAATTCACTCTGATATCCTTTGAAATCGGTAAGCTCATTTAAATTTTCTTCCGTCACTTGAGGCCATACAGCTTCAACTTTTTCTTGTAATTCACGACGCAGCTCAAGCTCATCTACACGAAAACGCCCTTCCTCATCAAGCCGTGGCCGTCTTGAATATAGGCACTCATCATATAAACGCGCAAGCTGCTCAATACAGCCTTCATGCGTTCCTTCTTCTTTCATTTCTTTAAATAGAATAGAAAGATATAAAGGCATCACCGGAATCGCAGAACTCGCTTGAGTCACAACGGCTTTCAAGACAGATACACGCGCCTCACCATTAAGACCACTGAGTTTTTCTGTTAATGACGCGGCCGTCACATCTAAATGTTCTTTTGCCTTACCAATCGTCGCATCACCATAAATCGGCTTGGTCAATTGATCGCCAATATAGGTATAAGCAGCCGTTTTACAGCCATCCGCTAATACGCCTGCATCATTGAGCGCATCAATCCAAAGCTCCCAATCTTCACCACCCATCACTTTAATTGTGTTCGCAATTTCTTCGTCATTTGCGGCTTCGATGGTGATATCTGAAATTTTCAAACTATCTGTGTTCAAATTTTTAGCCGTATAGGATTTACCTATCGGCTTTAATGTTGAATTAAAGGTTTCGCCACTCACTGGATCTGTACGTCGAGGAGACGCAAGGCTATAAATAACTAGATCTACTTTCCCTAAATCGGCTTTAATTTTATCAATGACCTGTTCTTTGCATTCATTCGAAAAAGCATCGCCATTAAAGCTCTCTGAATACAGGCCATAGGCTTGAGCTTGCGCATCAAAAGCGGCTGCATTGTAATATCCAGCGGATGCCGTGCGTTTTTCCGTCGGCGGTTTTTCAAAGAACACACCTAAGGTTTTCGCGCCATAACCAAAGGCAGCAGTAATTCTAGATGCCAAACCGTAACCTGTAGAAGACCCAACCACCAAAACGTTCTTTGGTACGCCATTCTCTTTTGTAAAATCTTGCGATTTAATAAATTCAATTTGCTCTTCAACATTTTTTGCACAGCCTACTGGGTGTGCATTGGTACAAATAAATCCACGAACTTTAGGTTTGATAATCATAGTATTACTATTTTCTGGTGAGTTAGTGTTTAAGTCTTTTCGAAGGTTCCTGACACGTTTGTCATGTTTCCTTTCTAATAAAGGTCTATTATAAAGTCTGTATGATTATTAGCTACATTTTTTAAAAATCAACGATTAAATAAACACTAACAAAGGATTGCCTTCAATAGATCTGAACGGATTTGACTAATTAGCATAATTACCTAGACTTTCCATTCACATTTTAATTTCTCAAACATTATTAAAATAATAACCTTATGTTTAAATCTTTTTTTCCAAAACCCAAACTTTTTTTTCTCTCTCT
>JBOEGT010000081.1:0-6855 GCA_050633585.1 Arenicella sp. | reverse complement strand
CGCGATAGTCAGGCGAAGTCAAAGAATATAAAAGTTCGTATTTATATTCTTAATGTATGAATATTGAAGTAAAACCATTTAGTGATACTGTTCAGGAAGTGAACCTTATTAATCAAGGTGAAAGGGAGTCGTTTGAAGTTAATATTCCGAGTGCCGTTTTGGATCCTAGTTTTTCAAAAAACAGGTATAAATATTTAATGCGCTCGGATAAAAGAATATTTTTCTTATTAATCGATGATTTTCCGGCTGGGTATATAGTTTATAGAGTTAGCGCTAATAGACAGCCCAAATATGGTCATATTATTAGTATCTATATTTCAAAGAATTTTCGAGGAAATCACTTTTCAGATATATTAATTAAATTTGTTCTTGATGATTTGTCTAAACATAATATAGATGTGTTGAGATTGGAGGTAACCGCTAATAATCAATCAGCTATTCAGTCATACAAAAGAAATGGCTTTAAAGTGGCACGTCTAGAAATGGAGTTTATAAAAAGCGATGATTCATAAAGCGGCAAATGGATAGTGTTATAGCCATTTGCCGCTATTTTTCTTTTAGTTATTTGATTGTCGAAGATAATATATCTTGTATCTCGCTGAAACTTTTTTCTTGCTCTTCTTTGAGTGACTTAATGGTTTGATTAAACTCTCCGAATGCATGTTGTGTGACTTCAGGTAACATTTTTTCGAAGGCTTCGGCACGTTTTATAGTAAAGTCTTTTTCATTTCTCTCCGCCTCAGGCATGTCTTGGTCTGCTAGCAAGAAACTGGCAACAGTCGCACCTAACATGATGCGGTTCATGTCGGTTCCTTCAATGCCTTTAAAGCGCGGTAAAAAAGGTTCAGGTTCGATTTGGGGGCTAGGTCTTGGGCCTTCTGGTAACCAAGGGTCTACCACTGGGCCAATTTTGTCTAAAATCTCCCGAATAGGATCAATTTCACGCAAAATTTCTCCGGTGAAAAACAGTCTAGCGCATTCACCTCTAACCGATTTGAAGTAGGACTCCGCTAAATGTGCGATATGGAAATATACCTGCAGAGGAATTTGATCGAAGCGCTTATAATCAAAGCGAAGTTCTTCATAGAAGTAACCTGTATTCACGAATCGTTCGATAACCCCTAGGTGTGTAAAAATAGTGCGTTTAGCGGGGATAAGCCAATAAATAATATTACGAAAATAATGTTTGATCATCTTGTAATGATCCGCTTGTCCAGGGTTTAAAGGTGCAAGAAAACCACGTTCTTTAATCGGGTCTCCCGCTGAACCATCGTTGCCACCGGCTGAAGCGCCTTTTAGATTAATGTTGAAAAAATGATGCCATGTAGCATCTACAACAATGCGACCTAGCCTTTTGTTGTTGCGTACAATTCTATGACCATCATAAGCGCCAATCACGCCAAAGTGCCTGCCATTTACAGGTGGTTTGATTTGGACACCATCGTTGTTTACAACATTATTCCCTCCAATCACTGTCGCATTAGCCACGACGACTGGCGCTAACCGTGTATTACTGCCTGGCAATTTTGGATATTCATCTTTCCCAAAAACGGTTTTCGTTAAATCGCTCGGGACTTCGCATTGACCCTCATGAGCATGGTCCGGCAAATAGCGAATGATGCCATCGGGGCTGCACAATAAGGGATGAGGGTAGCGATAACTAAAGGCAAACCTTCGGCTAAAGTTATTTTTTGGAAAAAACTCGGGAGAGATTTCTTGTGCAATATTGTCTGATTGATCATTGAATTGGTAAGCCGCATCAAACCCTTTTCGTGTTGTATCAAAACGGTCTGCGGATGATCCAGAAGGGGCAGCTGGGTTGCCATCAAGGTTGCCAAAATACCACCTGCGCATATTTCTGACGCGAGGGATTTCTCGGCACATGCCGGCACCAAGATCTTCATGATCGCCTGTGGCAAACACGCCACCACCGGCATCCATAAATTCGGAAATCGCTTCAACTTCAGCGGAAGAAATTCGATTTGAACTACTGTCGTCTCTTGCTATTGGGAAAAGCAATATTTCGTCATATTGCATTAAGTCATGCGTTGCAAAGTTAAATGAAGGGAGGTCAATTAAGTTTGGTGCGAATGCTGAGGTGGTACGATGGGCGGTAGTAATATCAATGTTGAATCCATTCCAGCTAGTATCATTTAGGACTTTCATAAACTCGCCTAAATGAAAATCGCCATTGTTTGGTGGCGTGCCTTCGGGCCTTGAGAAACCACCACCTGGGCGGTCAGTTACAATTAAAATTTTTATCGTTTCCATGTCTGTCTCCTTTTAGAGTTAATCACTGGCAGTGCCAATTCACTGAATCCATCCACTTGATGATTAACGGCTTACAACATCATGCTACAACCGTGTAGATTCCATGATTCAGGTACAGCACTATTCCTATTTATGCCTTCTATGAATAATAAATACCTTTATCCCTATCTAGAAGGTTTGGGGCTGCACTAGGTTTTTGAAAATATTCCGTCATGATACAAAGTGCAGTGTCGATTAGTATACGCCTTGATCTAAAGCGGTGAATCATTCTTAACCAAGTTTTAAGCAAGGTGAATAAATACACTGAAACATCTCCGTATGAATATAAGTTCTGGAGTCATACTTATTGTGGTGCGGATTCTATTCATTACAGAGTGAGAAACGTTTTGTTTGTATTGCATCCTCGAAAGTATTGTGGAATCATGTGCTTACCTTAAGGATTCTGAATAAAAGCAGGCATGCATCACATATTGCTTTGCATCGACAAGACGTTAAATGAAAACACACACGAAAGCACTGTTAGCCTCAGCCTTGATTTTCCCTGGCGGAGGGCAACTGGTGTTGAAACGTTACAAGTTAGCATCACTTTTCATGGTTTCTGCTATCGCGGCAATGATATTTATTTTGGTTGATGTCGTGACCAAAGCCTTGAAAGTCGTGGATCAAGTATTAGTGGGCGAAGTAGAGCCTAACGTGTTGGTGATTAGGAAGCTGGTCGCACAACAACAAGTTCATTCTGATTCCCAATGGCTCGTTATTGTGAGTGTTTTATTAGGGGTTATTTGGTTGATCAGTATTATTGATGTGTACTGGCAAAGACAGAAAAATAAATAAGGTAAGTGCCGCCTTTTAAAATCAACGAGCACATGAATATTAATTGACAAAAAAAGGGTAGTAAAATGCAAGCATTAAGCTTTGAAGGAAAAGGGTTTGAATATTTTAAAATTTGGATCGTGAATATTTTATTAACAATCGTCACACTGGGGTTGTATTACCCGTGGGCGAAAGTGCGAAATCGTCGTTATTTTTACGCGAACAGCACCTTAGAGGGCAAGAGCTTTGATTATCATGCGACTGGAAAGCAACTGTTTATCGGTTACTTAATTAGTATGGCCTTGTTAATCGCTTACGTTGCGCTTCAGAAGGTTTCACCAGCGATTAGTGGCGTGATTGTCTTGGTGTTTTTGGCGGCGCTACCTTGGATTATCTGGCGCAGTTTGAAGTTTAATATGCGTGTCACAAGTTTTAGTAATGTGCTATTTAGTTTTGATGGTAAATTAGGTGGTTCCTATTTCAATTACATGTTGATGCCTTTTTTATTCATGCTGTCACTGTATATTGGACCTATCTTAATAGCCGTGATCGGTTCAAAATTGGTTGAACAGTTTTCAGTTGTCGGTGGCGTGTTTATTGCTGCGGGTGTCATAGCTTCTTTGGCTCTGGCGGTTTACGTATTTGCAGTCATGAAGAAGAAAAATGCCATGTATGTGATCAACGGTACTCGCTATGGGCAAGGGCAATTTAAAGCAGAATTAGAGGTAGCGCCATTTGCGAAAATTTTTCTAAAATCGATCGCTTTATTCCTTTTGGCTGGTTTTGCTTACATGATTGTTATCGCTATCGTAGGTTTTGCGTTTGGTGCTGCGAATGACTTGCTGGGAGTGGCGGCTAATTTGGATGATCCAGTGGCAATTCAAGGCGTGTTTGAAAATGCATTGACTTTCGTCTTGATTGGTTTGGTGTATTTAGGTTTTATTTTCATCAGTATCGCGGTCTTTTCGTACTCTTATGTGCGTCAACGTGAATACATTTATAACAATGTTGTATTGGATGATAAAATTGCCTTTTCGTCACAGTTGACGGTAGGGCGCTTAGCGTGGGTGAGTCTCTCTAACTTGTTAATGACGATAGTGACCTTAGGTCTTGCGATGCCATGGGCGGCTGTCAGAATGGCGCGCTTGGTACTCGAGCATACATCAGTTGACACGAGCGCAGGCATTGATAGCTATGTAACTCAGCAACAAAAAGATCAATCATCGCTAGGTGAGCAGATTGGTGATGCTTTTGATGTTGAAGTAGGTGTAGGATTCTAAGTGTTGATTGACGGAAAATGGTTTCAAAAAGGCAGTGCTGCACATCTGAGTGCAGCGCTGCTGGTTGAGGATGAGCGGTTTCAACTCAAGACGGCTGATGGTGTTCCAAAGCTAGGCCGGCTAGATGAAGTCACTGTGAGCGATCGCCTTGGAAATGTTGAGCGAAAACTCACGTTTGACGATGGATCTGTTTTTGTCACTTCAGAAAATGATGCCATTGACCATGCATTTAAAGGGTCGTTAAAAGCTAATCGCTTACTGCACGCGATTGAGTCGAACTTGCCATTTGTGATGATGGCGTTGGTGCTTACGATTGCCGTGACATTTTCATTTTTCAAATGGGGCGTGCCAGCAGTCAGTTCGGTTGTGGCGAATGCACTACCTCAGAAAACTAATGAATTGATTGGTTCGCATACGTTAGATTTTTTAGACAAACTTGTCTTTGAAGACAGTAAATTAAGCCAAGACCATCAAACTCAGATTCGAACGCATTTTGAAAAAACCTTAGTTCCCATAGAGCAAACCGATAAACCCCTTGATTTTGTTCTTCACTTTCGTGATTGGAATGATGGTGAGCACGGTATTCCTAATGCATTGGCATTGCCTTCGGGTGACATTATTCTCACCGATAAATTTGTACAGTTGACTCAAAACCAAGATGAAATAGATGCTGTGCTGTTGCATGAAATGGGTCATGTTGCACACCGTCATAGTTTAAAATTGGTAGTACAAAGCACTTTGGTGACAACTATTGTCATGGTGGCCACTGGTGATGTTAATGGTGTCGCTGATCTAGGTTTAGGCGTAGGCTCGTTGTTATTAAGCTCTAACTATTCGAGGCACTTTGAGTCTGAAGCTGATCAGTATGCCTTTGATCATATGTTAAAGCTTGGCATCGACCCGATTTCATTTGCTAACATCATGCGTCGAATGACGAGTTATACCAAGATGATCGCCGATGTTGAAAAAAGGCAAGAGCGCTCGAAATCTCAGGTTGCAAAGCCTGATTCCGAAGAAAAAACCAGCTTTTTGGACTATTTCTCGACTCATCCCGCCACTGAAGAGAGGGCGAAACAAGCCGAGCACTATTCGCAATGTTTTGATGATGGCAAGGAGGTCTGCGTGCCTGTGCCTTAAATGCGTTAGTATTTTGAACGGATATTCGCAACTCGTGTTTATTTTAAGTCATTGCCTGGTTAGGGGTAGCAATCAGCATGTCATTACTTAACTGGATTGTTGAGTTAAGCTAAACCAATTGCCAGAGTTATCTTTTCCCAACGCTTCTATTCCATAAAACTGCTCTGTTGGTGGTTGCGTAAATTCAACGCCTTTTTCTACCAGTTCCTCATAAGTTTTTTGGCAATTATCTGTTTCAAAAACGCCGACTCCAAATGCACCTGCTGACACTAAGTCTCTAATTTTTTCTGCCGAATCCTTATCAAACATCGGTCCTTCTTTGGGTTCTGCTAACACTAACTCAAGTTTAGGTTGTGCTTTTGCGAATACAGTCAGCCAGCGAAACCCACCATCCATTGTCATATCCATGCCAACTTCGAACCCGAGTTTTTCTGTATAGAATGTCAATGCTTCTTCTTGATCTAGCACATGGACTGTTACATGAACTATGGCTTGTATCATTTTTTGCTCCTGAGTTAAATGTGAGTCAATATGTTAACAAAAAGCACTGAAGTTCATTTCTTTGATATTGCTCTCTTTATTTCTCTTTACCTTTGTTATTGAAGCCAAATAAGTTTTGAGCAAAGCAAAGTGGGATGGATTGCATTGGGAAGCGGTGAGGTTCATTGGATAAGCTCTGAAGTTGACGGCGATATTGCGAAGGTGATATGCCTACCTTTTCACTAAAAAGAGTTGAAAAACTACCCACACTTGAATACCCAACTTTTTCACAGATTTCGCTGATACTAAGATCTTCTGTTATCAACATTTTTTTCGCTTTTTCAATCCGAAGCCTTGCTACAAAAGTATTGGGTGATTCACCAAAGACTTTTGTGAATGTTCTAGAAAAATGATATTGAGACATACATGAATATTTAGCGACGTTAGTTAAACTAAATGAATCAGTGTAGTGTTCTTGCAAGTAGTCTCGACCCGAGCATATTTTTTTGTATTGAAAGTGTCTAATCATACATTCTATTTTTAAATTTAAAGAGTGATGTTTAAACTGAACGAACTGTTCCTAATCACCATATCTTTTATATTTCGTTTATTGTTTATTCATGGTTTTTATAAACTTTCTTATTTTTGTTCGTACATTTTTCATGGGTGACGACGTATTAAATTGAATCATTCTTCCTAATGTGTATTTTTTGTACCAGTCATTGCCATATAACTCTTGCTCATTTAATGAGTCTACCAGTATAAGGATTTCATTTACTGTCGATTTGAATTCTAAAAGAAGTTCTGCGTATGACTTTTCCTTACCGCGGGTGTGGAAATGTTGCGCTAGCTTGCCAAGTTCATTCCATTTAAA
>JBOEGT010000080.1:0-19402 GCA_050633585.1 Arenicella sp. | reverse complement strand
AGCCGACTATTTTATACTTTTCCAGCAATGATTTCATTTGGGTAGCCTTATCTATTGCATTAATCATTGGAAAAGTTTGGATCACCACCCCCAAAGGAATTGCCGCCACACTGGCAATTGCAATGGTAGTTGCCGTGCTTGGGGCACTTCAATTCGGCCTATTAAAAAAACACCTACCAAACCAGCATTCCCGATGAATGTCGCATAAAAAAACAGTCACTAATCCCCGAAGATTAGTGACTGCTGAGGGAAAAGGTTTAAATTCACATTTAAACCTCTTTTGAGGCATTTGAAACTCACCTGTAAATTCGTTCAAACACCTCAGATTATAGACTCCCCTTAGAGCGCGAAAACAAGGGAACTCTATAAATTCTTTTACATAATTTTCTCACGATATTTCATCAATCCCTCGATTCAAATATTGTTCAAACTCCTGATGGATACTGGGATATTTTTTATGCTGATTTTTATCAAAAAACAAAGCACTGGCTATCAACATATCCGCTGTTGATCTATTGCACGCGACGGGAACTTCATACAATACAGCAAGCCTTAACAACGCTTTTACATCCACATCATGAGGCTGTGGCGTTAATACATCTTCTAAAAAAATCATGACGTCAATCTGACCTTCAGCAATCATGGCACCCACTTGTTGATCGCCCCCAAACGGACCACTTTGCACAGTTTCAAAGTTAATTTCTCCTTCAAAAAAATTAGCTTGAATGCTCTCAGCAAGCATCCTTCCCGTAGTTCCTGTTGCGACAATACGATGCGATTTAAGCTTTTCAAAATGCTCCTGAAACCAAGCAATGAGAGCAGGCTTTGTTCTATCGTGCGCAATTAATGCAATGGTTAATTGATGACTCATTATTTGAGATCGTGTTAACTTGCTAGTGATTGAGCAGGGTCCATTAAAGCCTGCGCAATGCGTATAAATTGCTGACCATCCAAAGAAGCGCCACCCACCAAAGCGCCATCTACATCTAACTGCTCAAATAAACTTGACGCATTAGATTCATTCACACTCCCTCCATACAGAATACTCATTCGATCAGCAATTTTTTGGTCAAAATCTGACAATACCTGGCGGATATAAGCATGGATGCGTTGAGCATAATCAGGTGTCGCTACCTGGCCCGTTCCAATTGCCCACACTGGCTCATAAGCAACAATGACATCAGAGAACACTTTAACGCCTGTTTTTAAAGCAACATTGATAATTTGCTCACGAACAACCTCTTCAGATACACCACCTTTATATTGGTCTAGCGTTTCACCCACACATAACACAGGCGTAACACCATGACTCAACGCTGCCACCACCTTACCTGCAATACACTCATCACTCTCGGCAAATAAAGTCCGTCTTTCAGAGTGCCCAACCAAAACATAATCGCACCCCACGTCATACAGCATCGCTGCAGATAACTCGCCAGTATATGCACCCTCATTAAAACCTGAAACATTCTGTGCTCCCAACTTAATGGGAGTTGATCCTTGTCGTAAAACCGCATTGACTTGCTGAACATAAAGGCTTGGGGGACAAACCACTATATCAACACCTTGTGGCGAGATAGCTTGCTGGTATGCCAACTGAAGATCACTCAGGAGCTCAGCATTCCGCGACCGACTGCCATGCATTTTCCAGTTACCAATCACATAACGCTTTCGCTGACGATTAATACTCATGATTGCGGCACACCGAAGACAGCTTTATCTCCTAACTCCGCCTCAATACGAAGCAAGCGGTTATATTTTGCAACTCGATCAGAACGGCATAAAGAGCCCGTTTTAATCTGCCCTGCATTAGTCGCCACGGCCAAGTCAGCAATCGTCGTATCTTCTGTTTCACCCGAACGGTGAGAAATCACCACAGCATAATCATTATCTTGCGCCATTCGAATGGCACTCAATGTCTCGGTTAACGTACCAATCTGATTAAATTTAATGAGAATCGCATTCCCTGCCTGCAAGGTAATCCCCTTTTGCAAGATTTGAGGGTTCGTCACAAATAAATCATCACCGACCAATTGAACCTTATCACCTAATTTTTTCGTAATTTCAGTCCAACCATGCCAGTCTGACTCATCCATACCATCTTCAATAGAGGTAATTGCATAGTTTTGCGTTAACTCTTCGAGATATTTCAAAAATTCAAGTGATGTGAAGCGTTGATCTTCACTCGCCAAATAATACATTCGATCATGATAGAACTCCGAAGCCGCACAGTCTAAGGCAAGACTAATATCACTACCCACCTTAAAACCTGACTTGTAGATCGAACTCTCAATAATATCTAGCGCCATCTTGTTAGAGGCAAGATTCGGCGCAAAACCCCCTTCATCACCCACACCTGTATGCAGGTTCATACGGATCAATTCACTACGAAGTGTATGAAAAATCTCAGCACCGTAGCGTAAGGCTTCGGTAAAACTGCCCGCACCACTAGGCTGAATCATAAATTCTTGGATATCGATATTGTTATCCGCATGCTCTCCGCCATTAATAATATTCATCATTGGCACTGGCATCGAGAAACGTGAATTATCATAGAGGTGCTCACCAATATAGCGATATAGCGGCATCTCCATAGAATCAGCCGCCGCTTTGGCCACAGCCAAAGATACCGCTAGAATAGAGTTTGCACCTAAACTATCTTTATTTACTGTACCGTCCAAATTAAGCATTAACTCATCAATATACGCTTGTTGGGAGGCATCCTTCCCAAGCAACTCAGGAGCAATTACATCATTCACTGTATCAACGGCTTGCAGAACCCCTTTACCTTTATACCGAGCTGAATCATGGTCGCGAATCTCCAATGCCTCTCTTGAACCAGTCGAGGCTCCAGATGGAACCGCAGCTGCGCCAAAGGCACCAGACTCCAGAAACACATCGGCTTCTATCGTAGGATTTCCCCGTGAATCTAAAATCTCACGAGCGATGATTTTTTTAATTTTTGCCGTCATAAATTTTCAACCTGTAAACATCACTTTCAGCACACTACACGCGCTCTATTTTTAAAATATTAGTACCGCCTTCTAAATTATTTACAGCACCCTTCGTCAAAATCACTAAATCACCCGAATGAATAAAGCCAGCCCCCTTCAAATGCTCAATAGCTAACTCACTCACTTCTTTATCCGTCTTATTACCTGGATCAAACAGTGCTGTTTGCACACCTCGATAAAGTGCAACACGAGTCTGAGTTCGTTCATGCCGAGAAAAAGCAAAGATAGGTAATCGCGAACTAATTCGAGACATTTGTAAAGGAGTATTCCCTGACTCACTCAAACAAATAACCGCCTTTACTCCTTCAAGATGATTAGCGGCATACATCGCAGAAAGTGCAATTGATTCATCAATATTTGTAAACGACTCATGCATGCGGTGCCCTGAAAGCTGAGCCGTAGGATGCTCTTCCGCACCTAAAATAATACGGTGCATCGCCTCAACAGACTCAACTGGATAGTCTCCTGCCGCACTTTCAGCTGACAGCATCACAGCATCCGTACCATCCAGAACCGCATTGGCCACGTCAAACACCTCAGCCCTTGTTGGTAGGGGCGAGCTAATCATTGACTCCATCATTTGAGTCGCAGTGATTGCACAACGCTTTAATTCACGGCAGCGCTGAATTAAGTGTTTTTGAACAGCGATGAGCTTGGCATCGCCAATCTCCACACCTAAATCGCCTCGAGCAACCATCACCGCTTCAGAGGCTAAGATTATGCCATCCAAAACATCGACATCCGAGACGGCTTCAGCACGCTCCACTTTGGCTACTAAACCGGCTTCGCTACCTACTTGCTTGAGCAAAGCTCGAGCCTGATCCATATCATTTGCATTTCTGGGAAATGAAACCGCCAAATAATCCACATTGATATCGGCTGCTGTTTGAATGTCTCGAATGTCTTTTTCCGTGAGTGCTGGAGCTGACAACCCACCGCCTTCACGATTCAAACCCTTATTATTAGATAGCTTACCGCCTACATCAACGGTGCAATATATTTTCGAACCATCAATTTCATCAACTACCAAAATCACACGGCCGTCATCCAACAGCAAACGATCTCCAGCATCACAATCATCTGGCAACGCTTTGTAGTCAATACCCACCGCATGAATATCTCCTGCTCGATCACCCAATTGCGCATCAAGGATAAACCGGTCGCCAGCAACCAAATCAATCGAACCATCTTTAAATTTAGCAACGCGAATTTTAGGACCCTGCAAATCACCTAAAATCGCGACATGCAAGCCATGCTTGGCCGCCAACATGCGTACATTATTCGCTCGGTCAATATGATCCTGTGACTCTCCATGAGAGAAATTCAATCTCACAATATTAGCACCCGCTAACAACAACTTTTCCAAGACCTCAGGCGCATCTGTTGCAGGACCTAAAGTACATACAATTTTGGTACGTCTATACATGAAATATCCCTAGCCCTTACGCCGCTTGAACCGATTGATTTGCCTGCATCAAAGCAATCGTGTTATCCAGCATGCGATTCGAAAAACCCCATTCATTGTCATACCAAGACATCACTTTAACCCAACGACCATTTACTTTCGTTTGAGTTGCATCAAAATTACTTGAAAAAACATTATGATTAAAATCCACTGACACCAAAGGCTCTTCGTTGTATGACAAAACGCTTTTCATTGCCCCTTGTGATGCATCTTTCATCAATTGATTAATCTCCTCTGTTGTCGTCTCCTTACTCGCTAAAAAGTTAAAATCCACCACCGAGACATTAATGGTTGGCACTCGAATCGCCATGCCATCTAATTTTCCTAACAACTCAGGCAACACCAAACCTACGGCACTAGCAGCACCCGTCTTTGTTGGAATCATCGACATCGTCGCTGAACGAGCGCGATACATATCCGTGTGATAGACATCACTTAAATTCTGATCATTCGTGTAAGCATGGATAGTCGTCATTGAACCTTGCTCAATACCGACCGAGTCATTTAACACTTTTGCGACTGGTGCTAAACAATTAGTCGTACAGGATGCATTGGATACAACCAAATCATCTGCTGTGAACACATTCTGATTCACGCCATATACAACCGTCGCATCCACATCTTTACCGGGGGCAGAGATTATGACTTTCTTAGCACCCGCTTGAATATGCGCCATCGCGTTTTCTTTGCTTGTAAAAATCCCTGTGCACTCATAAACCACATCCACTGCTAACTCCCCCCAGGGTAATTGAAGCGGGTCACGCTCAGAAAACATTTGAATATCATCCCCATTAACGCTCATCAAACCATCAACACTTGTCACTGGGTAATTAAACCTGCCATGCACGGTGTCATAACGCGTTAAGTGAGCATTCAAAGACTCATCCCCTAAATCGTTAATTGCAACGATCTGTATCTCTGTTTGACGCCCTGATTCATACAACGCCTTAAGCACATTTCGACCTATACGGCCATAACCATTGATTGCTACTCGGATAGACATATTTCTACTTCCTATGATTTAATTGACTGATGTTGAAATGAGTTTTATTCATTTTCGCCGTGTTGAATAACTTCTGAAGATTTTTGGAATATCATCGAAATTGCGACCGCCCCAGGATCATTAATGCCTTTCAACGAATCAGCGCGCAAATAAGAAGACCTACCTGCTTTGGCATTCGTGATTTTTGACGTGCCTTCAGCACCGTCATTTGCCGCCTTAGAGGCTTTCTGGATACCACCACCGACCAATAAACATTCAATGGCTGGAATGGCCGCATCTAACATTGTTCGATCGCCCAACTTTGCCCCACCATACTTGCTGACCGTTTCCAACCCTGCTTTAAACGCCCTCGCAATATCGCCGCTGACTTGGAACTCGTTACCAGCTGTTGTAAAGAAAATTGACAGCAATACCCCGCTTGAACCTCCCATAGCAGTTGATAATTGCTTGCCAATAGTCAAAAACAGTTTATCCAACTCATTCATTGGCAACCCATCTGCTGACAATTTCCCCAAAACAGCTCTCGCACCATTCGCAAAAGTAGTGCCCGTGTCACCATCGCCTACTTTTGCATCTAATTCATTCAACATCGCTTCACTTTCGACAAGTAATCCGCACACTTGCTCAACCAGAGCTTGCACCATTGGGTTTGACGAGGCTTCGAACAACTTTTCCTGTAGCGACACATCTAAATCAATCATGGACGGTTCATTAATCAATGCATAGGAAGTCCACGCTCTTGCGGAAGTCTTAGCCATCAAAGCAGCCTTAATATCATCATCCAATGTCATCATTGACAGTGAGAAACCATGCATATCAATTGCTGTCATATAGGCATTTGGCCCAAAGATCAGTTCGATATTTTCAGCGATATCTGATTGCAATAAATCGTTCAGAACAATTGACATCTCAATATTAGAAGTTGATCCTAGGTTATTAATTAGTACTGCAACCCTCTCCGAGCTGCCGATTGTCTCTCTTAAACGATCAACCATTAATTGAACCGTGTCTTGTGAACTCACCGGATCAAAAACTTCAACACCCGATTCGCCATGAATTCCCAAACCTAGCTCGGCAGAACTTAACTCTGTAGCTCGTGCTTGACCTGGCAAATTACACCCCGAATAAGCGACACCAATGGAACGAATAGACTGAACAAGAACATCCAACCTTGCTTTAATTTCTGAAAGGCTTGCGCCTTTTTCTGACAAATAACCCGCAATCTTATGCACAAACAATGTTCCTGCAATACCCCTCGGTTGTTTGCTGTCTTTGATAGAAATATCATCTCCAACGACAACCATCTCCACGTCATATCCCAAGTTTTTTGCTCTTTCAGCGGCCAAACCAAAATTTAAACGATCGCCAGTATAGTTTTTAACTATCAACAAGCATCCCGCATCACCTGTTGCATGAACAATACCCGCTAAGACAGCATCCACACTTGGTGATGCAAACACTTCACCTGAAATTGCCCCTGTCAGCATTCCTTGACCAATAAAACCAGCATGCGCTGGCTCATGACCGGCTCCACCACCCGACAAAATAGCGACTTTTGATGCATCTCTATCTGCTCGCAAAATACATTTAATTTGAGGCAATGCATTTAAAACTTCCAGCCCCTTATCCACGCTAATTCTTGATAGACCTAGTAGAGACTCCGAAACGATATCCTCATGCTTGTTGTAAAAGTTATTCATTCAATTTCACCTTGCTGATTATTGATCCCGTCTAAATAAACAAACCAATAATTGTTTATACTTTTGTTTAGTAAATAATATATAAAAAATAAAAAAAGTAAATGGGAAATTTAGTTAAAATTAAATTTATAAACATTTAACGCTAATTGTAAGGCATTTTTATAGCATAATTTAGCAATAAGTTTATTTTTACCGCAAAAACTAAACTTTATTTGACTTCATTAAAAGTTTAGTATAAAAATAAAAAAAGAAACAAAACTAAACATTTTATTTCTACAACACTTCCAAAAACCAAAGAAAAAAAGGGAGTGCATTCACGAGAACCTAAAAAACCTCGGAATTTCCAATAACAATTTTTAACTACTACGGAGACTCTATGAAGAAGAGTAACTATTTGTTCAACCTAACCGCAAAACTGAGCCTAGCCACAGTGACTTCTGCTGTTTTAATGTCCAGTTCAAGCACTGCTTTCGCAAAAGATAACGAGCTAACACTCTGTTGGGCTGCTTGGGATCCAGCTAACGCACTCGTAGAGCTCTCTAAGGACTTCACCGCCAAAACCGACATCAAAATGAACTTTGAGTTCGTTCCTTGGCCAAACTTTGCCGACCGCATGCTCAACGAACTGAACTCAGGAGGAAAACTATGCGACCTCATGATCGGTGACTCTCAATGGATTGGTGGTGGTGCTACTTACGGACACTACGTAAAACTGAATGAATTCTTTGAGAAAGAAAAAATTTCAATGAATGACTTCTTGCCAGCAACAGTAGAAGCTTATTCAACTTGGCCAAAAGGCAGCAAAAACTACTATGGGCTACCTGCAATGGGCGACGCTCTTGGCTGGGTTTACCGCAAAGACTGGTTCGCAAGACCTGAAATTCAAGTTGAATTCAAAAAGAAACACGGCCGCGCACTAGCAGCACCAAAAACCTGGGTTGAACTGAAAGAGGTTGCGGAATTTTTCCAAGGCCGAGAAATCGATGGAAACAAAGTTTATGGCGCCGCCATCTATACAGAACGAGGCTCAGAAGGCATCACTATGGGCGCAACAGCATCCCTGTATGCTCATGGCTTCAAGTATGAAAACACACCCGGCAAATATGACATGGATGGAGCGGTCAACTCCAAAGATGCCGTAAAAGGTTTAGAGTTTTATAAATCTCTGTACGATTGCTGCACACCCCCTGGACACTCCAATGCCTATATGGTTGCAAATCTTGACGCTTACAAATCCGGACAAGTAGCAATGCAAATGAACTGGTTTGCATTCTTTCCAGGTATTTCTAAAGACCCGAATGTTGGCGAAAAGTCAGGCTTCTTTGTTAACCCCGAAGCCAAAGTTGCTGCATCAACACTAGGCGGTCAAGGCATGTCTGTTGTCTCTTATTCTGACAATAAAGAACAAGCTCTAGAGTATGTTAAGTGGTTTGCCGACAAAGACGTTCAAGCTAAGTGGTGGCAACTTGGCGGCTACTCAGCACATGCCGCCGTATCTGGCGCACCAGGCTTTGCTCAATCCGCGCCTTTCGCTGCAGATTTCCTAACAGCGATGAATGGCGTTCAAGACTTTTGGCAAGAACCTACCTATGCCGAACTACTTCAAGCCATGCAGAAACGACTTCATGACTACGCGATTGCCGGCAAAGGAACCGCGCAAGAAGCACTAGATAAATTAGTTGTTGACTGGACAGACATCTTTAAAGACGACGGAAAAATCAAATAAACCCCATACGCTGCCAACCCATCAGAGGGCTGGCAGCTAAATATTTTTAAAACTAATAGAGGAGAAGAACCTTGAACAATAATATTACTAAAATCGCTATTTGTACGGCTTTATTAGGCTCCACGGCAGCGCCGCTTTCAATAGCCAGTGCCAGTGAATCTGCATGGTCAACCAGTGCTAACATCAGCCTTGCAACTGAGCAAGCTTTCCGCGGCAGATCACAAACCAACGAAAAAGCTGCACTTTATGGTTCATTAGATGTAGGCCATAGCAGTGGTTTTTACGCGGGTGTCTGGGGCTCAAACCGTGCCTATGCTGGCGGATTAGAACTAGATCTATACGCTGGATTCGCTAAATCAGGGTTTAACATTGGCTACGTGCAATATATCTACCCAAATGATGAAGAATTCACCAGCAACAATAACGGCGTCGGCGCTGACTTTGGAGAACTTTACATCAAATACAGCTTTAAAGGCTTTACTATTGGTGCCGCCTTTTCTCCAGACTGGTTTGCTGAAACAGGAGATGCCCAAAATTACAGCATCGACTGGAGCAGAAACATTCTCCCAAAGACAAATCTAGCCCTACATCTTGGCATCAACCGATTTGATGACGAAGCCCGTGCACTTCCTAACCACGAAGACTATTCAATTAGCATCACACAAAAGCTGACGAACAACTTCAGTGCTTTTGGTTCAATCGTAGGCACAAACCTAGATCGTGGCAACGACAGCGAAGATGATCGTTTTATTGTTGGCGTTAAAGCCGCTTTCTAAAAGACTCTTCACCCTTGCTTGATAGCTCAAGACCAATAAACACGCTTAAATATATTATCCTTTTTATGTATTAGCTTAGGTCTGGTGCTATCAGGCTTAGCCCGTAACAACTTGCGTTATTACGGGCTTTTTTAATGTTCATCCATCGCCAAGAAACACTACCACTGCAGGTGTGGCGTTTTAACAGGAGCATCCCAATAAGCCAAGCACTCTTCATCCAGCACAGACACCGTTATAGAACATCCATTTAATGACAAGGTTGTCACATAATTACCTACCAAAGAGCGAATAACACGGAAACCCATCTCTTCAAGAATCTGAGATGCTTGCTCATAAATAATATACAACTCGACCATCGGCGCACCCCCCAAACCATTCACAAAAAGCAACACATTCTTACTCTTTACATCAGCAATCTTCTCCACCACCTGCTGGACCATCATGCGCGTCAAGCGCTTAGCATCCAACAACGGCATACACTCCTTGCCTTTCTCACCATGTATACCAACACCATACTCCATCATGCCATCTGGCATATCATACAATGGATCACTCATACCGGGAGGAACCATCGAATCCAGCGCTACACCTACCGACTTTGTTTGCAAATTAACTTTTTGAGCCAACCCTTTTAGCTCAGGAACCCCTTGCCCTTCTTCAGCAGCTGCTCCTAGAATTTTTTGAAAAACCAATACACCGGCAATACCTCTACTCTGACTAGGATCATCAAACGTCGCATCGTCAGATACAATAACCATATCAACATCAGAGCTAACCAAACGCTTTGCTAGCTCAAAATTCATTTTATCGCCATGATAGTTCTTTAAGACGACCAACACGCCCTGACCATAATCCACTGCATTTATCGCAGCGGCAATTTGGTTGGGCGTCGGCGATGTGAGTAACTTCCCTGGGCAAGCAGCATCCAACATACCCACACCAACAAAACCCGAATGCAACGGTTCATGACCGGAACCTCCACCTGAAACCAGAGAAACCTTTTTTAAATCCAAGGAATGGCGAGTGATGTAGAGCGGATCCTCATGCAAAACAACCTTATCAGAGTGCGCATGACAAAAACCCTTGATACTATCAAGCACAATACCATCAATAGTATTTACAAAGTTCCTCATACACCTTACCCCGCCAATAGAAGCAGATTACTACTATTTCAATTTATTGTAGACCGAAACCATATCGCTTACCAATTTAACCACGAGCCTATCGATTTCAGCATCCGCCTTTTCATCGCCAGTGCTAGGCAATGAAAGCAACCTTTCTTGCTGATTCAACACCAGAGATTCAGAGCCACGATTTGCGTATTTAGGGTGAGCTAAATAATACTCCCCCAGAAACATTTCCTTTTGTTTCGCCGTAAAACCACACACTTTAAAGATCATATCCACGTGCTTATACGGCACTGGAATTTTATATGTTGGATTAGAAATTTGAGACACAAAACTTCGATTAATGCCTAATGCCTCAGACAAACGCTGACTCATACCAGAAGGCCTCTGATCAATAACAGACCGGAGTATCGCTTTGTAATTTGCTACATGATTATTTTCGGGCATTTTTTACACAACCATTTCAATCCAACACGGATAATAGCCAATAATCAATTAAAGGCCCATATTTTTCAACAACTGTCTAACTCCCTCTAACGACTCTCCGTCAGCAGCTATAGACGTAGCAGTTATAACACCCTCAACCAACGGGGCATTCATAATAACAATTTTTCCCGATTTATCTTTAGGGAACGACGATTTTGCCAACTTGCTATTCATTTCGGTACTACCAAAATCAACAAAAATTGCGACGCCTTTATCAGACCAAGCCTTATTTATCGCTTGAGTCACCCCCTCAACAGTACTCCCCAACCCACCTTCTTGATTGCCACCACAATGACTTACCTGAACACTGCCACTTGACATCTGCTCCGACATTAACGCCACACTTTCAGCAACCATCGCCGAATGGGAAACTACTACAATACCAATATTTTCACTCATATTAACTCGCCAACGCCTTACAAACAGATGAAATAATAACCTGACTAGAGCGCGCACCAGGATCAAGATGACCAATACTTCTATCACCCAAAAAGGACGCCCGTCCCTTCTCTGCTTTCATCATGATGGTCGATTCGCTCTGTCGCTCTGCAAACTTAGACACCTTTTCTAGTGAAAGGTTATCATCATTCAACATATGAATAACAGGAATAATG
Organism: Arenicella sp.; assembly: GCA_050633585.1. GTDB lineage: Bacteria > Pseudomonadota > Gammaproteobacteria > Arenicellales > Arenicellaceae > CALKZN01. The sequence goes on along the minus strand of JBOEGT010000080.1, from coordinate 7,491 downwards.
ACATCTAACATGGTTTTCTGGTTCACATCAGACTCCCCCAAGTCCTTTATTGCCTCCACACCTCTTTGGAGCGCAACAATGAGATCTCCCATTACCACCTTATCATTATCTGGCAGCGCCTCACCTATATGAATAAAAAACAAACCGTACAAAGCGCCTGAAGCGCCACCGATAGACGACATCAGTGTTTCACCAATATAGACAAATACGCTTGAAACAGAATCAAAATTGACTGCATCAACACCGTCTAATACGGTGCAAAAACCACGACTCATATTAGTACCATGATCTCCATCACCGATTGCAGAATCTAAAGCGTTTAATTCATCTTCAAGACCAACAATAACTCTAGAGGTATACTCCAAAACATACTTCAATCTCATAGCATCAATCAAAATTTACTCCGACTCACTCAATAATTTTAGACCAATCAACCCACGACGTTTGTACGTTCATCAAAAAACAATGGATCCACAAAATCCATATACACTTCCTGACCTTCCTCAAAAGCATCATGAGGACCTGCCAACAGCGTTAAATCCAAACCATCAATCACCAAGTGCAAATGACTTTGATCGCCTAGATGCTCAACCCTTCTAACAACCGCCATGAAGGAACCATCACTTCTCTGCCCAAAGCGAACATGCTCGCTACGCAAACCCATTTTTTTTGCACCTGCTGGCGCGCCAGAATACCCTAATTTATCAAGAGGAACTAAATTAATAGGCGGTGAACCCAACTTACTTGCCACATATTCATTACATGGAGAAGAATAAATTTCCTTAGGCGTTCCCACTTGCAATAGAACACCTTCACGCATCACTGCAATTCGATCCGCTAATGTCAGCGCTTCGACTTGATCATGCGTTACATACAAAATAGTTGCCCCAAGCTCAGTTTGAATACGCTTTAACTCGACACGCAATTCCGATCGCAACTTAGCATCTAAGGATGACAAAGGCTCATCCATAAAGAAGATCAAAGGATCTCGAACTAACGCTCGACCAATCGCAACACGCTGCATTTCACCCCCAGACAAAGCCGTTGCCTTATTCTGAAGCTTATGATCAATATGTAACAATTTAGCGACCTCTGAGACCTTGCTAGACACCTCCTCTTCTGAAGCATTCATTTTGGGAGAACGCATTGGGAAAGCCAAATTATCGTACACCGTCATATGAGGATATAAAGAGTACTGCTGAAATACGAACGTGACATTCCTATCTGCTGGCGGAACATCATTCACCATCTGACTATTAATATATACCTCTCCTGAATCCAAATCATCCAAACCAGAAGCAGCCCTTAATAAGGTAGTCTTACCAGCACCCGTCTTGCCAAGCAATACGAAAAATTCACCGTCTTTTACATCTAGGTCAATATCTTGCAACGCATGAATATCTCCAAAATGCTTGTTGATATTTTTTACTTTTAGATTAGCCATACAACCCTACCCTCTCATAAACTTCATTTTTCAATGCTCTGCCTGACGTCGCATCAAATATCACTATCGATTTCGTATCAAATTTCAAACCTACAATTTCGTCAATACTCAATGAATATGAAACAGGCACTCGCGCCTTAATCATTCCAAAATCAGTCTTAACCACCGCCACTTGCGTCGTCCCAAAATACTCAACTGCAAAAATCTGCCCCTTCAAAGGCGACCCATCATCAAAACTGACATGCTCTGGACGAATACCCAGACAAAAATCTGTACCCTCAAATGATTCTAAGATTTTTGGCGCATCAACCAACACATCCTGACTCATTCTTACTACCGAATCTCCGGCCGCTATTTGAGAGGAGAACGGCAAAAAACTCATGGACGGGTCACCCAAAAAATCAGCCACAAACATGCTCATTGGATGGTCATACAATTGCTGAGGCGAACCTATTTGCTCTATCGTGCCATGATTCATCACTAAGATTTTATCCGCCATTGACATCGCTTCTAATTGGTCATGTGTGACATACACCGTGGTCGCCTTCATCTCATTATGCAAATCTCTTAACTCATTACACATGACATGCCGAAATTCAGTATCCAAGGCACCTAAAGGTTCATCCATCAAAAAAGCTTTCGGATCCCGAACAATTGATCGACCCAACGCAACACGCTGACGATCACCAGAAGACAAACCACCGACAGGAGATTTCAGCAAATGTGTTATTTGTAAAATTTCTGCAATACGACCCACCTTCTCTCGAATTTGAGCCTTATTAAATCCCTGACATCGCAATGGAAAACCTATATTTTTTTCAACATTCATATGTGGATATAGGGCAAACATTTGAAAAACAAATGCTGTATCTCGCTGCGATGCAGGTAAATAAGTCACATCTTCGCCCCCCAAACAAATTTGGCCTGAAGACGGCATCTCTAAGCCAGCAATCATTCTCAACGTAGTTGTTTTACCGCACCCTGATGGGCCAAGCATGACGAAAAAGTCGCCATCATCAATCGTAAAGCTAGAACCTTTAACCGCATGAAAATCTCCATACTGCTTCTTTACGTCATTAATTAATATTTCTGCCATAGTAACTACCTACTCTGGAAAGTGACTACCAACTAAAAAAGTCAATGTCCCAATCAAAATTACAATAAACGAATAGCTGAACAAAACCATAAAAAAGGGCTGCATCAACATAAAAATGCCTAAACCAATCAACAACAAGGCAAAATTTTCCCAAGGACCCCGCTTAAAGAAACCCCATAATGTATTTTTCTTTTTCTCAATCATTTTCTTACTGCTCCAAAAGTAATACCACGTAGCAAGTGCTTGCGCAGATAAATGGTAAATAGAAGTATCGGAATCAAGAACAATGTTGTCCCTGCGGCAACTGCAGGCCAATCAAGACCACCCTCTCCAATAATGGTAGGGATAAATGGCGGGGCCGTTTGCGCTTCACCGCTGGTTAACAACAATGCAAAAGCATACTCATTCCAAGCAAAAATCAGACAAAATATCGCCGTAGACGCAATGCCAGTAATCGCTTGTGGTAAAACAATTTTGATAAACGCTTGAAAGCGCGTATATCCATCAATCATAGCGGCCTCTTCATATTCCCTTGGAATTTCATCGATAAACCCCTTGAGAAGCCATACAGCCAAACTGACATTAATGGCGGTATACAACAGAATCATCCCAAGATACGTATCTGAAAGACCTAGCTGTCGATACATTAAAAATATAGGTATCGCGACAGCAATTGGAGGCATCATTCGAGTTGATAGAATGAAAAACATCAAATCATCTTTAAGCGGCACCTTAAAACGAGAAAAACCATAGGCTGCCAGCACTCCCAAAAACACCGCCAAGAAAGTCGAACCAAAACCAATGACCAAAGAGTTCATATAACGACCAAGATATCTTGATGGCCCAGTGATCACCATATTTCGTTCGCGCACGCTTTCCTCATACCACGCTTCAGCCTCAGGCAATGACGCCATATATTCCGGTGTTTGGCGTGATTGAGACGTAAACACATTCACATACCCATCCAGCTTAAACTCTGAAACAACCTTAGGTGGATAAGCAATCGCATCTTGCTGACTCTTAAAGCTGGTCAAAAATATCCACAACAATGGAATCATGGTTAATAAAGCGTAAGCCACAACAACTATTGCCGAAATATTTTTACCCAGCATTTTAGGCTTAGGCGCTACACTGACTTTTTTTATTGAATTACTCATCGATTTTTCACCACATTCATCGCTTTCACGTACATATTTGCTGCACCAAAAACAGTCACAAACAAAATCACAGCAAAAGCAGAGCTATAACCTGTCTTCCACTTCTCGAACGCTTCTCGCTTTAAGTTGATTGATGCCAGTTCCGTCTCAGATCCAGGCCCTCCGGAAGTGAGCTGAATCACCATGTCAAACATCTTAAAGTTCTCAATAGACCTAAAAAGAACTGCCAACATTAGAAACGGCATGATCATTGGAATGGTAATAGACCAAAATTGGCGCCATTTACTTGCCCTATCAACTTCAGCCGCCTCATAAATACTATCTGGAATAGAACGTAAACCCGCTAAACAGATCAGCATCACATAAGGAGTCCACATCCATGTATCCACAATAATGATCGCCCAAGGCGCCAAGTCGACATCCCCGATCATATTTAACGGCCCAACATCAGCAAAAAAGTTAACAAAATAACTAAAAATGCCTGACTGAGGTTGAAATAGATAGGTCCAAAATGTACCAACAACCGCTGGAGACAACATCATTGGCAACAGAATCACTGTCGTCCAAAAACTATGTCCTTTAAAATTTTTATTCAGCATTAATGCTAAACCTAAACCCAAAAACACCTGCAATATCATCGTTAGGCTGACAAAATGAGCTGTCACTTGAAGATAACCCCATACATCACTGTCATTTAACAACTTGACATAATTATCCAAGCCTACCCATTCAATATCTCTACCCGGCCTATTCGCGCGATAATTTGTAAAACTCAAATAGATTGTCCAAATTAATGGAAAAATATTTATCGCCAACAGCAATAAAATTGTGGGAGAAATGAACAGCCATTTCATCTTGCGATCAGACAACTCAAACATAGGAACCCACCTTTTTATTGCGCAGATTGATTTTCATACTCATCAGAACCTACCAATTGCTCACTTAAAAATTAAAATTATGCTGCTAACGCGACACCTTCACTGCTAAAAGAACTGAAAATGACCTATCAACAAAACATGATTCAAAAAAACATTTTTATTTTATGTTTAGTTTTTTTGTTTAGTAAATATTATTATCTTTTGTTTATATAATCAACATAAAAATAAACAATTTAATTTCAATAGGGACTTAAATTATCACAAAATAGCATATATAAAGGCTTTAAAGCAGCATCAAGTGTTTATGAAAAAAATATGTAAAACTTATTTACTAAACTATTTTATTCGTATATAAGGTAATAACAAACATTAAAATTAATTTACTAAACATTATGAAAACACTATTAAGAAAGCCTTATTTATTTCGCACCGCAGCTATTTCATCCCTGTATCTGGCATGCTCAATTTCAGCCAATCAAGCCTTTGCATCCAAAGAATCACCACCAGGCTCACTCACTATTTGTTGGGCTAAATGGGATCCTGCCAATGCACTAAAAGAAATCTCCAAGACATTCACAAAACAAACCGGCATTCGCATAAAGTACGAACTTGAACCATGGACGAGTTACACCGCGAGGTTTCAAAAATCATTAAATGAGAAAAGCCAAGAATGCGACATCATCTTCGGTGACAGCCAATGGTTAGGAGGCGCTGTTGAAAAAGGACACTATGTGAAACTAAATGACTTTCTTGACAGAGAAAAAATCTCACTAGATGGTTTTGTTCCTGCCACAGTTGAAGCGTATTCGACATGGCCAAAAGGAACAAAAAATTATTGGGCAATCCCAGCCATGGGGGATGCTGTTGGATGGACTTACCGCAAAGACTGGTTCAATAGACGAGAGTTGAAAGAAGAGTTCCAACAAACCTATGGATGGAGCTTAGAGCGGCCAAGAAGCTGGAACGAACTAGTCGATATCGCCAATTTTTTCCAAGGCCGTATCATCGATGGTAAAAAAGTGTATGGTGCAGCCATCTATACCGAAGGCCAAGCTGAAGGAATCACCATGGGCTTCACTTCGGCTTTTCACGCTTGGGGAGCCCAGTTACACAGCCCTAATAACACCTCAACCATCGATGGATTTGTCAACAGCCCTAAAGCGATCACAGCACTAAAGGCCTATCGAGAACTATACGAATGTTGCAGCCCACCAAAGCATAATAATTCATACATGCTTTCCAATTTAGAGTCTTATAAAACAGAACAAGTTGCCATGCATATGAACTTTTTTGCTTTCTTTCCTGGCATTCATAAAGACCCTGTCGTAGGTGGGGACAAAACAGGTTACTTTTCCAATCCTGAACACCACGCCGTTGCCTCAACCCTAGGAGGGCAAGGTGCATCAATCGTGGCACATTCAGAGAAAAGAGAACTTGCCTATGAATACTTAAAATGGTTTTCAACACCCAGAACACAAAAAATTTGGTGGTCAAAAGGTGGCTATTCTGTTCATACGTCGGTCATGGAAAACCCCTGGTTTCCAACCACACAACCGTTTGCGGAAGAATTTCTTAAAGCAATGGCTACAGCAAAAGATTTTTGGCAAAGCCCTAACTACGAAGAACTTCTGTCGGTGATGCAAAAACATGTTTACCAATACGTCATTAAAGGCGAGGGAACAGCCGCAGATGCATTAAATAAAGTCGCTATTGAATGGGAAGGAATGACAGAGAACTAGCATGGAAAAATCTCATAAAATAGGCCTAGGTTTGGCAGCACTTGGAAGACCAAGCTACATTAACCTAGGCCATTGCAAAGACATTACGCAGACAAGCAAATCCATTATGGAACAGAAAACTCATGCGATGCTTAATATCGCATGGGAACAAGGGGTTCGGTATTTTGATACAGCTCGTTCCTACGGTCTAGCCGAGAAATTCTTATCCACATGGCTTGAGAAGAATCCTGTACGAGCAAAACAATCGATCATCAGCTCAAAATGGGGCTATATCTATACGGCCAATTGGAATAAACATGCCGATATCCATGAAATAAAAGATCACAGCGAGGAAAATTTATCCAATCAATGGCGAGAAACATCTGCACTGCTTCGCGAACACCTCGATGTGTACTTAATCCATTCAGCCACTTTCGACTCAGGCGTATTAGATGATATTTCAGTCCTAGAGAAACTGCATAAACTCAAAGACCAAGGCATCCGGATTGGAGCCTCAATAAGTGGAGAACAACAAAGCGCATTGCTTGACTATGCAATGAACATAACCGTGAATGACGCGCCACTGTTTAACGCCTATCAAGCCACGTTTAACATATTAGAAACAAGCGCAACCACACAACTCCAAAAAGCCCACAACCAAGGAGCACTAATTATCGCTAAAGAGTGCCTTGCAAATGGGTTGCTCACTACACGAAACTCCTTCAAAGACAGCTCATACATTGAACATCTGCATAATATGGCGTCTCAATACAGCGCGTCCATTGATGCATTAGGCATGGCCTTTGTTGCTCAACAAGACTTTGTTGATATTGCGCTAAGTGGCGCATCCACAGGCTCTCAACTTCAATCCAATTTAACAGCCAACGATTTATCACTCTCAGCAAAAAGCATTGAAAATTTATTCAATCTGTCACAACCCCCACGACAGTACTGGAATAATCGCTCCAAATTACCTTGGAACTAAACGCTCAGCGCTATTGAATATCCACGTTTAATGTCTTAAAAAACTGATTAATCATCGCCTCATCCTCTTTAGCAAGTTCATAGTCAATTTGCGTCATCACCAATATTCCTGCATCTTTCTTTCCATAGGTATACAAATATCGTTTGATATCCGACCCTTTATATTTTGAAAAGACCACTTTACCCTTCAGCACTGTCCCATCGGCAAGCGTTC
>JBOEGT010000079.1:0-1005 GCA_050633585.1 Arenicella sp. | reverse complement strand
GGAGAACCCTCAAGCGGCGTAGGTGTTTAATTGAGCAGAGCAATGTTTTTATCATTAAAGGTTGCACTGTTTGTTTTGCCTTGATGCGTCAAAGACACAGAGGCTCCAGCCATTTCTCCACTGGTGACTCGGATTTGGCCGAGCGCGCTCTGTGTTAACTGGTCATCAACATCAATGGTAAAGCTAACGGTGTCATGAGGGCTTAATGCTGGAATGTCGAGAACGAGCACTTGCTCTCCGTCTTCTACACCGTCCTGATGTGTACCTTTAGATAAATTGATTGTGCCTTTGCTTAATTCGAAAGGTTGGAATACCTCAACGCCTGCTCCACTTGCTGAAGTGTCGAAAATTAGATTTCCCGCACTGCTTGATAAATCCAATGTTAAGGTAATATTTTCTAGAACAGCGTTGCTATTATTGGTGATAACAAAAGAATCTTTAGGAGCGCTCTCAATAAACTGAACCTTTATAGTCGCTGTTGCTGTTGAGTGAAATATGACAGCTGTTGTCAATATGAATAACCGTATGATCATGTTCATCGTAAATCCTCAGAAGCGTTGTTTCAAAAATGTTTATATGATTATTGCCAGTAAGAAAGCAACATAACTCAAAGGGTGTGTAGTGACTGAGAAATTAAAAATTGATTATTGCAATCATGCTAATTCGAAAAGAAGATTGATGAAGTTTTAGAGCCATAGTTGACAGATTGACTAAAGTCTGAGAATTTCAGTTTGTGATTGAAGTTTATTAGAAACTAAATATTCTAGATATGGTTTTATCCTCTAAATATGTTGTGTTGAGTATTGCAAAGGTCTTAAACTTTCATGATTTAATAGTAAATTAAGTGCATGAAAGCAATAGAAATTACCAAAATGATGGTTATTCCACCCATAGCCACCTTTTATGCTGAAGTGCTGATATTTAATTAATATGCCTTAAGGCATTAAGCGCAGGCTTGGGTCGCCTAATAGTCCCCAGTTGTTCACCTGTCTCTTATACACATCT
>JBOEGT010000078.1:0-8647 GCA_050633585.1 Arenicella sp. | reverse complement strand
CGCATGTGGGAAGCCATTGAAACCTATATGACTCGCAAACAACCGTTGATCATCATCGCTGGCGCTGATTATGGACAAGGCTCTTCGCGTGACTGGGCTGCAAAAGGCGTTCGCTTGGCAGGCGTTGAAGCCATTGTTGCTGAAGGCTTTGAACGCATTCATCGTACCAACTTAATTGGTATGGGTGTTTTGCCATTAGAGTTTCAAGACGGCTTAAACCGTAAAATACTGGGCTTAAACGGCACTGAGACTTATGATGTTGTTGGCCAGCCAACTCCTGGAGCTACATTGACATTAGTCATTCATAAAACCAATGGCGATGTTGTTGAGATCCCAATGACTTGCCGCTTAGACACCGCTGAAGAAGTAACCATTTACGAAGCTGGAGGTGTTTTGCAACGCTTCGCGCAAGACTTTTTAGAGTCTTCAGCGGCGTAAAGAATCCTCAGCTGCATAGTCTTACGTCACAATAGAGTAGACCTTTTGGAGAAATAGCATGGCGTTCGTTCCACAAATTAAAATTCCCGCGACTTATATGCGTGGCGGTACCAGCAAAGGCGTATTTTTCAAATTAACAGACCTGCCTGAATCTGCGCAAGTGCCTGGTGATGCTCGCGATGCTTTGTTGTTACGGGTGATTGGTAGCCCTGACCCCTACGGCAAACAAACGGATGGCATGGGCGGTGCAACATCTAGCACCAGTAAAACAGTGATTTTATCAAAAAGCGCTGAACCTGGTCATGATGTTGATTACCTATTTGGTCAAGTATCCATAGATAAACCTTTTGTTGATTGGAGTGGCAACTGCGGAAATTTAACCGCGGCTGTTGGCTCTTTTGCTATCAGTAATGGCTTGGTTGACGCACATCGTATTCCTGAAAATGGCTTGGCAACCGTTCGTATTTGGCAAGCTAATATTAAGAAGACCATCATTGCCCAAGTACCAATCACCAATAATCAAGTACAAGAAACGGGTGATTTTGAATTAGATGGCGTGACTTTTCCAGCCGCAGAAGTTGAAGTTGCTTTTATGGATCCATCTGCCGCAGATGCAGCCATGTTCCCCACTGGCAACTTGGTTGACGACCTGGAGGTGCCCGGCATTGGCATATTCAAGGCAACCCTGATCAATGCTGGCATTCCGACTATCTTCTTAAACGCCTCTGAAATTGGCTATACAGGGACTGAATTACAAGATGCCATCAACAGTGACGAAAAAGCACTCGCTAAATTCGAAACTATTCGCGCTTATGGCGCGATTCGTATGGGCTTGATTACCACTATTGAAGAAGCTGCAAGCCGCCAGCACACACCTAAAGTTGCTTTTATTGGAGCACCTCAAGCGTATGATTCTTCAAGTGGCAAGTATGTGAGTGAAGACGATATTGATCTGGTGGTTCGCGCGCTATCGATGGGCAAATTACATCATGCGATGATGGGCACTGCAGCCGTTGCTATTGGTACGGCTGCTGCTATTCCGGGAACACTTGTAAACATAGCCGCCGGTGGCGGTGAACGCTCTTCGGTAACATTTGGTCACCCATCAGGAACCCTCAGAGTTGGCGCCGAAGCAACTAAAATAAACGGTGAATGGAAAGCCGTCAAAGCAATCATGAGCCGCAGTGCGCGAGTACTCATGGAAGGGACAGTCTGTGTGCCTGGCGATTGCTTTTAAGTACAATACCTTGTTTGTGTTAAGCACTAGCTGATCAATAATTAGCGTAATGGAATATCTGTCGCAAGCTCACCGTCATTGAATAATTCTTTGAAGGCATAGTATGACGGCATTTTTCTCAGGCCATTGCGAGAGTCAACGAGCCCATAGCCTGGATTAATCAACTGCCACCAGTACACTTTTTCCACCCAACCCGTTTGCCATGCAATTTGATAATACAACTTCAAATATTCAGCTTGGGTAGGTTCATCACAGGTACGCGAAGGGTGACCCGAGTTGGGCGTATAAGGTCTAGTATCTAACAATGGCCAATTTGTTTCCGGAATCCATAGCTTGTCATCACTGCGATTGCTCAAAGACGTCATTGCTTTAGCAAGGCGAAGTTTGTTTTCTAAATCAAAGATTTTATATTGTGTGCCATAAGGTGAATGTCGACGATTCACATATAGCAAGGCAGCAGTGCCATCAAGATGAAATTTTCGTGCATTCCATAAGGTACGCCAGCTCAACAGCGGTTCAAAATCGATCACAGATGACCCCAGCAATTTCACCTTAGGGAAATCACTTCTCAACTGCTCAACCGCCTCTTGGAGTTCAAAATAGTGCCCTGTATGCGCACACCCCCATTTAGTGCGATTAATCGCATTGCCGATCCAAAAAGTCTGACTGACATCTTGCAAGCCATCAATAATTTGACGAACCTGTTGCTGCCATTCAGTAACATTTTTAACACTGTCACGGCTTTGAAGAATATTAATGAGGATATTTTGTTTTTTGAAACTTTCCACGTATCGAGCATAATCATCAAGATTACTAACTTCCCAGCTAGGCACACGCAGTAACAATTCTTGCACACCTAGATCTTCAACCATTTCATGAGTGGCCGTTCGATGCGGTTTATCGGCATTAATGCTTAAGCCGACAAAGTCTTTTGCCGCGATGTTTGCCGGTGATTTTTTTAACGTAAGAAACTGATAGCTTATCGCAGGCAAGCCTAGCAGGGCAGAACCTAAGACTTTTGCATATTCAAGCAAATGCCCTTGTCCAGAACGAGGCTTTTCTTCATTCGCCATTTTATATGGCTGACATGAATAAGGATCCCACCATTGCGGGTGCTCTCCAGAAAAATGTTCAGCCGTTTGTTTTTGCTTATCACTCACACGAATACCATATTCATATCATTATTTGATGTCACACCTTTTCAAACAAAAGGTCCCACACACCATGCCCAAGATTTAAGCCGCGGCGTTCATACTTCGTTTCAGGCCGGTATTCTGGCTTGACAGAGAATCCGTCTGCTCGATCACTTTGGTTTTTTAAGCTTGTGTTCTCGCACAACACTTCCATCACATGCTCAGCATAATTCTCCCAATCTGTCGCCACATGTAATACCCCGCCTTGTTTTAGTTTTTCAACGATTTGAGCAACAAAAGATGATTGAATCAAACGACGCTTATGATGACGCTTTTTATGCCATGGATCTGGGAAGAAAATTTGCAACCGATCAATCGAATTTTCCGGCACTTGCTTAAACAGTTCAACGGCATCATCTGCGCATACTCGAACATTTTGTAGCGCATGCTTTTTGACTTGAACCAGTAAGCTTCCTACGCCAGGTTTGTGCACCTCAATACCAAAAAAGTTGGTCTCAGGCGCCGACAAAGCCATCTCCGATAACGACAGACCATTACCAAAACCAATCTCCATCACCAACGGCCCATCACGCTCAAACAATTGTGGAAAACGTAGCGGTTGATCACTTAAATTCACACCAAAGCTAGGCCATAACTCATCAATGGCATTCTGTTGGCCAACGGTAAGCTTGCCCTCACGCTTTACAAAGCTGCGAATAGTGCGATAAAAAGGTTTATCCTGAGGTGTTTGAGAATTCTCTGACATATTTGGTCTATAAATTTTCAGCATAACCACTCGGTTAAGCCACGTATCAATCGAATATAAATGTAAAATATAATGTGTGGCGTGATTTTACCTGCTTATTCGCAGACAACCGAATATTCTTGCAATTTTTGGGTAAAATTCGACCTTATGCACTCACAACAACTCAACACTAGCCCAAACAACACGCTAATGTGGAAATATTTCTTCCCAAAATCTGATTGCTCAAGTCATAAAATAATAGAGCCCTTCCAAGAGGCTGCTGACCTTCTAGCACACATTCAATCATTTCCTATCACCTTAAAAGACGATAAACGCAGCCTAGTCAAACAAGGTGAATTACTTGGCAAGCAAGTCATTGCCAAGCAGCCTAGGGATAAAAACCGGCGCAAATGGATACGGGCGCTAAGCCTGATTCGCAAAAGTGAAGCATTAAGCGCTCAAGAAACGCTGAGCGATTTTGAACAACAAGGCATTGAATCGGTTAAACCCATCTGCGTCTTAGAACAACGAAAAAACGGTATGGTGATCGACTCTTGGTTAATCTATGAATTTCGCGAAGGTTCAGAATCCAATGTCACGAAACTCCCTGAGATATTATCCCTGCTCAATCAACTGCACCTTTCAGGCTATCGACACGATGACCCCAATTTTGGGAATTTTTTAGTCGACTCAAATGACTCCTTATTTCTCATCGATTGCAAAGGAAAGAAACGCCTTGGGTATTTTTCAGACTATTACGACTACATGCTGTTAAGCCAAAGAAACGAAGGTGTCGACATGGACACTCTCATCGATGCAGTTGGCATTAACACCAACCTTTGGGCTTATAAATTAGCACAATGCTATGCGGCATATAAACGCAAACGAACAGAGTTCAAAGAAAAGCGCCGACAAAAGCATTAGCAACGACTAACGAATGAACGAGAATTAGCCAACTAATTCTCGATAAAGCGCTTCAATCGCATCAGTGCGTTTTTCAATCGTCATAGAATCCATGACAATTTGATAAGCCTTGCTAACCATTGAATCCCGCTCTTCAGGGTGATCCATCATAAACTTCATGGCATTTGCCAATGCGTGACTGTCACGTATTGGCACCATCAGCCCAGTCTCTTGATCAATCACCAACTCACGGTTACCGCCATTATCGGTCGAAATAGCAGGAATTTTCATACTCACCGCTTCACGAATAGCGCCAGTTAAACCCTCATCTCGTACACCTGGAAACACGAACGTGTCAAACAATGCCATGTGATACTCCGGCTGGTGCTGGAAGCCTGCACACACCACATTTTTAGCGACCTCAGGGTCAAGCTCAATACCTGATTTTCGTAATTGTTCCTCACTAAAACCCACCAACAACAAATACGGCAGATTATCAGCTTTTTCCTTCAGCACTTTTGCAAATGCATCTAATAAGAAATTAATCCCTTTGCGTCCACCAATGGAACCTGTGTAGCCATACACAAACGCGTCCTTGGGAATATTTAGCTGGCTTCGTGTCACCGCTTCTACATTGGCTTCATCGCCGTCGGCTTGTTGAGCTTTTTTTGACAACTCAGGGCTAAAACGATCAGGATCAACGCTGCCATAAACCACATCGATTTTATGCGAATCAATCCCACCTGTTTTCATCATGATGTCTTTGATGTCTTTGGAGACAGCTATCGCGCGTTTGATCTTATCTGAACGATATTTAAAGCCTTTGGCCCAATTTAACTTCGCACTCATCCCTCGGTTGGAAACAATGGGAATATCCATACCTAACGTGCCTAAAAAAACATGATCCACAACGTTACTATGCGTATGAATCACATCAAAGTTGCCTTGCTTGATTAAGCGACGCACCATGAAAATATCGATTAAACTTTTTACCCTAAGGCGTGTCGTCGTATATGGCAACCTTAATAGTGATACTGGAGAGTTTCTATACGGCTCAAAATCATCATCACGCGTAGGATCATAGCGATAAGCCGCCGTGACCTTATGGCCCCGTTTTGCCAACTCCAATGACAACTGCATCATTTGCACACCACTACCACTACGGTTGTGTTGTCGAGAAATAATTTGCAAAATATTCATTTTTTTCAGATATGAGTATTAGCGGTTTAAATAACGCTCAAAGCAGTGACTATGATTGCACCAACCCATCAATTGGTGATGATGCACTAGCATAACGCTTACGAGGCATTCGACCCGCAAGGTAGGCTTCACGGCCCGCTTGAACACCTTTTTTCATAGCAGAGGCCATCAGCACAGGATCTTTGGCCGCAGCAATCGCCGTATTCATCAACACACCATCACAGCCTAGCTCCATTGCCACGGCTGCATCACTTGCCGTGCCAACGCCCGCATCAATAATGATAGGCACATTCGCTTCTTCAAGTATCAATTGAATATTATAGGGATTTTGAACGCCTAAACCTGAGCCGATAGGAGCAGCCAATGGCATAACCGCGACGCATCCCATGTTTTCTAATTCTTTTGCAAGAATCGGATCATCGCTACAATAAACCATCACATCAAAACCATCTTTGACAAGCATCTCTGTCGCTTTTAAGGTTTCAGGCATTTGCGGATAAAGCGTTTTTTGATCAGCTAACACTTCCAGCTTCACCAGATTATGACCATCCAGAAGCTCACGAGCTAATTGGCAAGTTCGCACGGCATCTTGTGCGTTATAACAACCTGCCGTGTTCGGTAAAATGACATACTCTTCGGGAGAAATCACGTCGAGTAAGTTTTCTTCATTTTCATCTTGGCCAATATTGGTTCGCCGAATAGACACCGTCACCACTTCGGCACCACTCATACCAATAGCCTCTTTGGTTTCTTGCATGTCTTTATATTTGCCAGTGCCAACCAACAAACGAGATTTAAATTCATAGCCTGCAACGACTAGCGGAGTATCTTTTATCATGAGAACCTTCAGAAAAGAGTTATGCTCTTAAAACGTATCAAAACGCCTTATTGAGACAGTAAAAAAATCAGTGAATCAGGTGAACAAGACAAGCGTGTCAAATTCAAGTGTCTAATATCATTAGCCTACGTCTAATTAACCACCGCCAATGGCCACCACAACCTCGACCTTGTCGCCTTCTGACAACACATGGCTATCATGACGGCTGCGCGGCACAATCATTTCATTCACTTCAATTGCATAACGTTTCGCACCCACATCGACCGAAGTGAGTAAATGAGAAATCGTTACACCGTCTTGCGCCTCGAAAGGCTCACCATTTAATCGTATTTGCATAATTGCTATTTTAATCCCTTCTCATGAAAATAAAAACCACTGAAAGGCTACTTACATTCACATAAATACGGTTATGATCTACCAAAATACCGATATAAGCCCTTATCACACCCAATATATTTGTTCGATTTTATCCACGGAACGACCTTTCCAATGACTGAATTCACAAACCACATTATTCAATGGCATCTGCAACATGGCCGTCATGATCTACCATGGCAAGGCACCACAGACCCCTATAAAATCTGGGTATCAGAAATCATGTTGCAGCAAACCCAGGTGACGACCGTCATCCCTTATTTTGAGCGCTTCATGCAACGCTTCCCGACCGTGCAAGCATTAGCCAGTGCCAGCATAGATGATGTGCTTCACCTGTGGACAGGGCTAGGATATTACGCTCGTGGAAGGAATTTACACAAAGCAGCACAGCAGGTCGTCAACGACTTTCAGGGCGAGTTTCCGCAAACGCTCGACGAGATGATGTCCCTCAGTGGCATTGGTCGCTCAACGGCAGGCGCTATTTTAAGTTTCGCTTTTTCCCTGAGCCACCCTATCCTCGATGGCAACGTCAAACGCGTCCTGAGTCGCGTTTTTGGCGTTGAAGGATGGTATGGACAATCAGCAGTGGCTAAAGAATTTTGGCAGCTCGCAACCGAACACACACCCCAGCAAAATGTTGCGACTTACACACAAGCCATCATGGATTTTGGCGCCACGCTATGCACGCGCAGCAAACCTAATTGCACAGAGTGTCCACTCAACAGCAACTGCGTGGCTTTTCAAGAAGGTCGAACAGCTGAGCTACCTAGCAAAAAACCAAAGAAAAAGATCCCAACAAAGTCATGCCAGATGGTGATAATTCGAAACGCAAACCAACACATTTTACTGGAACAACGCCCACCCAATGGCATTTGGGGCGGTTTATGGAGCTTACCCGAACTGAACACCGACGCATGCGTGACCGACTGTATATATAACGAATACGGCCTTCGCATTGATACACTCAAAAACGGCACCTCGTTACGACACACCTTCAGTCATTATCACCTTGACATACAAACTGTTGTCGCAGAACTCCATGGCGATAATAGCCACCCCATCACTGACAAAAACACCCTATGGATCGATTTACACAAACCGATTGAAGTTGGTTTACCGGCTCCCGTCAAAAAATTATTAACCGCACTGAGTTAAGTTGACTACACCACTGATTGACTAGCCTTTTAATTACTGATCTTTACTCAATAGCCATTGAGTTGTCTGCCTGCAAATACGATAATAGATATATTCGCTATATAGAACTAATTTTGGAGTTTCAAACATGTCACGCACTGTATTTTGCAAAAAACTCAACGTTGAAGCCGAAGGTCTCGCTTTTCAGACGTGGCCTGGTGAACTCGGCAAAAAGGTCTTCGACAACATTTCTCAAGATGCGTGGAATATGTGGGTCAATCATCAAACCATGTTGATTAACGAATATCGATTAAACCCGATGGACCCAAAATCAAAAGAATTCATCACCCAAGAAATGGAAAAATTCCTCTTCGGCGAAGGTTCTGAAAAACCAGCAGATTTCGTAGCACCAGAATAAACAAGCACAAACTTTTACCCGCAAATTGAAATAATCCAAAAAACACGCAAACCGGGCTTGACTCAGGCGGCACATTCCATTGTAATTCGCCTCCTACTCAAGCGGCACACATTTTCATCTTCGTGCCAGCGCTTTTAGCGCTAACCTGATGCCCAGGTAGCTCAGTCGGTAGAGCAGGGGACTGAAAATCCCCGTGTCGGCAGTTCGATTCTGTCCCTGGGCACCA
>JBOEGT010000077.1:0-978 GCA_050633585.1 Arenicella sp. | reverse complement strand
TTGCGGCCATTACAAGCTGCACAAACACAAGTAATCCGCGCAATATGATCGCCGCAGGTCTGATCGCTCGCAATGCTAATGAAAAAGGCTTAACTCGCAAACCTTGGGTAAAAAGTTCGCTCGCCCCCGGTTCAAAAACAGTGCAACTGTATCTCGAAGAAGCTAGCCTATTACCTGAACTAGAGAACTTAGGCTTTGGTGTTGTCGCATTTGCGTGCACAACGTGTAATGGCATGAGCGGTGCATTGGACCCAACTATTCAAAAAGAAGTCATAGATCGAGATCTATATGCCACTGCCGTGCTATCCGGCAACCGAAATTTTGACGGTCGAATCCACCCTTACGCGAAACAAGCCTTCTTAGCATCACCCCCTCTGGTAGTCGCCTATGCGATTGCCGGGACTATTCGATTTGATATCGAAAAAGATGTTTTAGGCAAAGATCAAGATGGCAACCCAGTGACCTTAAAAGATATTTGGCCAAGCGATGAAGAAATTGACGCCATCGTTGCAAAAAGCGTCAAACCAGAACAATACCGCAATGTCTATGAACCCATGTTCAACATTGAAGTAGAGCAAGGTGAAAAAATTAGCCCTCTTTATGATTGGCGCGAAATGAGCACTTATATTCGCCGCCCACCTTATTGGGAAGGTGCACTCGCCGGCAAACGCACATTAACAGGAATGCGTCCTTTGGCAATCTTAGGAGACAATATCACTACTGATCACCTGTCACCGTCAAATGCCATCATGAGCGATAGTGCTGCTGGTGAATATTTAGCCAAAATGGGTTTGCCGGAAGAAGATTTCAATTCCTATGCAACTCACCGCGGTGACCACCTAACCGCACAAAGAGCGACGTTCGCTAACCCGAAAACATTGAACGAAATGGTCCAAGAGAACGGAGAAATTGTGCAAGGCTCTTTGGCGCGCATTGAACCAGAAGGTAAAGTCACCCGCATGTGGGAAGCCATTGAAA
>JBOEGT010000076.1:0-39157 GCA_050633585.1 Arenicella sp. | reverse complement strand
TAGCATTCTTTATGACGAAAACAATCCACTAAATGATCATTGACCATGCCAGCCGACTGCATAAATGCATAGCAAATGGTGCTGCCAATAAACTTAAAACCACGCTTTTTTAAAGCCTTGCTCATTGCATCGGATTCAGGACTATTTGCCTGAACGTCGCTACGGCTTTTAAGGCCATTGTTAATCGTTTTCCCGTCAACAAAACTCCAAAGATATTCCGAAAAACTTTCTCCAGACGCTTGCATCTCCATATATAGCTTGGCATTTGTGATGAAGGCGTTGACTTTCAGTTTATTCCTCACAATCCCCGGGTTATTTAACAACTCATCAATCTTAGTTTGATCGTATTGAGCAATTTTTTCGGGGTCAAAATCATCAAACGCTTCGCGGTATGTGTCACGCTTGCGTAAAATGGTAATCCAACTTAAACCTGCTTGCGCACCTTCGAGATTGAGTAATTCGAAGAGTTTTCTATCATCATGAATTGGCACTCCCCATTCAGTATCATGATATGCCATATACTCAGGATCGTCCCCACACCACCAGCAGCGCTTTTTCCCATCAATTTCAGTCAAGCTATCAGGCATTTCTTCCTCTTATCGCATTCATTGGTTGCTATTTTTACACGTCTAAATTATGCGATTTTTTCTCTCGTTTGGTTTTTAAATAATCAATATTGTCACATTTCTTATAAACACCTGTTGGAACAGTCTCCGTGATCTCGATGCCATTATCTCTGAGCAAACGTTCTTTTTCAGGGTTATTGGTAAGTAATTTCACTTGATTAATTGTCATGGCTTTTAACATATCGGCAGCCACTAAAAAGCTGCGACCATCATCTAAGAAACCTAGCTTTTCATTCGCCTCATACGTGTCATAACCTTCATCTTGCAGTGCATACGCATCAATTTTAGGGTACAAACCAATGCCTCGACCTTCTTGTCGCAAGTAAAGAATCACGCCTCCATGTGCTGACACTTTTTCAATGGATTCCGCTAATTGATCACCGCAATCGCATCGCGATGAATTGAATACATCTCCCGTCAAACACTCAGAATGAACACGTACCAACGGTACTGTCTCGGATTGTTTTTCTACGACAAATTGCAAAGCAACATGCTCACGCTGATCAGATAAGCCGTCAAAACTAAATAGTTCAGCAGGAATGCTAGATTTATCGCCGACTTTGATCGGTACTTGTGCTCGAATGGTTGCCAAAGCGCTCGCTTCCAAATTAATACGTTAGGTTGAAATCTTGACGTATGGGAAAGAACCCTACATCAATGGACGCTATTGTAGCGAACTCTCGCACTAAACCGTTAGCATGATTTACACATCTGAGTGAGAACCGTCACAAAAGGGTGCTTTTTTGGTGTTTTTACACATACAAAGCCATTGAGTGCCAGTTTCTTTCGCTTGATAGATCAAAGGAACAAAATCAGTTTCTTTATGCGAACCATCGCAATAAGGTTGTTTCGCCGATAAGCCGCACGTACACCATGCGTATTTTTTGCCTGCCTCTAATTCAACTTGGATTGGGGTCGTGTCTGCTACATTTGCCTTCATGCTAACCTCTACTTTAGCGTTATCTATTGTTATGTGACTACGTTAACTATCTCCGGTCTTGGCGCAGAGTTCGAACACACGTTTCAATTGTGCTTAAGTCAGCGTCATTTGCTTCCAACACAGTTCCCGTGATCACATCAATTTTCTTCATCCAATTTCTTGGAAAGCCCTTCATTGCGCGACCTCCTTCGCGCGAAAACCATGTTCCCCACAAGCCTTGCAAGGCCATTGGCACCACTGGCACTGGCGTACGTTGTAAGATTTTCTCAATGCCGCGTTTGAACATTTGTATTTCACCATCTGGCGTCAAACCTCCTTCAGGAAAAATACAAACGAGTTCATCGTTTTGTAAGGCCTCGGCTATATCTTCGTAGGCTTTGTCTAACAACGCTGAATTTTCTTTGGCAGAAGCAATCGGAATCGCCCCCATTGTTTTAAATAAAAAATGGATGATAGGAAGCTGATAAATTTTATAGTACATGACAAAGCGCACGGGTCGCTCACTGACTGCCGCAACAATAATGGGATCAACAAAACTGACATGGTTGGCAGCCAATACCGCAGGCCCTTTCTGAGGAATATAGTGCAAATCATGCTTACCAATTCGATAAAGACTATGCACCATAAGCCAAGCTCCAAAACGCACGATAAAATCCGGCACTCTCACAAAAACATAGAGTGCTACCGCAGCATTCATTAGCGCTGTGATGATAAATAATGATTGAATGGAATTGCCCAAGGCAAACACTACAATCGCAAAAATACCGGCCACGACCATGAATAAAGCATTAAGCATGTTCAATGCCGCGAAATTTCGTGAGATATTTTCTGGCGATGAATGCGCTTGCAAGTACGCATATAAAGGCACCACAAATAAGCCACCCGAAATAGCTAATATCAACAAACCTAACATCACTTGAAGCGTATCAACACGTTGGAAAACTTCCTGTATCACACCTTGAAAAATTTGCCATGCATTCCCTTCTAACAGTGTTTTTAGATGGCTAGATGCTTCGACTGACTGAATGTCGACACAACCAATATATAGACCCGCCAATGTCATCCCAATGGCCCCAATAGGCACAATACCTATCTCTACTTTTTTACCCGACATTTTCGAACAAAGGAATGAACCAAGGCCTATACCAATGGAAAACATCGACATGAGAATTGTGGCAACGTAAGGTGAACTTCCTAATGTATTTTTAGCAAAATTAGGTAGTTGCGTCAGAAATAGTGCACCAAAAAACCAAAACCAAGAAATGGCAACCGCTGTCAGGAATAGGTGTGGGTTTTGGTGTAAGTTTTTAAATATATCTTTCCCTGAACGTATCAGATTTTTATCAATGACTAACTGAGGGTTTGCCGCCTCTGCAATTGGAATTGAACGGCTCACCCAACGCCCTAAGACCGCAAAAAACAAAATAGCAATCGTGACAGGCAAAGCAAAGTTTGCACCACCCGCCAACACTGTACCAAGAATCGTCCCTAGCAAAATAGCAATGAAGGTTCCCGCTTCAACCATCGCGTTGCCGTGCAATAACTCCTCCTTGGCTAAACTCTGCGGCAAAATACTATATTTAATTGGGCCAAAAAAAGTGGATTGCGTACCCATTAAAAACAAGACAAACAGCATCCATGGCACCGATTGCCAATATAAACCGATCGCGCCTAACAGCATGATACAAATTTCAGCGGTTTTGATCCGCCGAATCAAACGGCTTTTTTCATATTTATCGGCCAATTGCCCCGCAAAAGGCGAAAACAAGAAAAAAGGTAAAATAAAAATGATCGCTGCCAAATTGACCAACACGTCACTGTTGTTACTATTCGCCGCAAGATGGTAAGTAAACACAATGACCAATGCATTTTTAAACACATTGTCATTAAACGCACCCAAAAACTGGGTTAAAAAATAGGGCAAAAATCGCCGTTTTTGAAATAAACTCACTTATTCGTCCGTTCCGTCGCCGTTTCTTCGTTTAGCTCAGATAAAATCATATCATGACCGACGCCCAGAAGAACAATAACTCTTGCGCACCACTGCATTACGATATCATTATTGTTGGCCAAGGTATTGCCGGAAGCCTTTTAGCATGGGAACTGATTCAGAGAAAACAACAAGTACTTGTCGTTGACAATCACCACATCGGCTCTTCATCAACGGTGGCGGCCGGCATTATTAACCCGATTACCGGACACAGAATCAATTTGACGTCAGACTTCAGTCATTTGCTACAACATGCAAAGAGCACGTATACACAACTTCATGAAACTTTTGGCCAAGAGTTTATAAGCCTAATCCCTCAAGCTCGCCTCATCAAAAATCCAGGGCAAAAAAGTTATTACCAAAAAAGGCTACAACAAAAAGAATATTCACCTTTTTTAGAGCCCCTTATCACGTCGCACACTGACTTTAAGCAGAATGGTTTAGGTGTTGCTAACATTCACCAGTCCTACCGAGTCCATGTAAAACCTTTATTAGTTGAGGTAAAAAAATGGCTACAACAACGTGGCGCGATGCTTGAAAAATCGCTGAAATATGACGACATTTCGATTACAAACAACCTTGTCACACTCAGCGATAGTTCAAAACACATCACGGCAAGATCTATTATTTTTTGTGAAGGTCACCAAGCCATTCACAACCCTTGGCTCCAAGACTTGCCATTTAAGCTAGCGAAAGGTGAAATTTTAACTGTTAAAACAGCCAAACCGGTGAACACTCTGCTGAATTGGGGGAATTGGCTATTACCCATAGATGAAAACAGCGCATATCTTGGTGCAAGCTATCAATGGCATGACAGCTCTTTGGACGTTAACCAACAGGTTTCAGACTCGCTGATGAATAACCTCGAAGAATTCACACATATTGACGCCTCAGTTATCGAGCATCAAGCGGGAATTCGTCCAACCACCATCAACCGAAAGCTGTTTATTGGTCAACATCCAAAGCACCAGAATCTCTATTGTTTTAATGGTTTCGGCAGCAAAGGTTGTCTCACTATTCCTTATTATGCAAAAACGCTTGCTCAACATTTTGTTGACGGCTCAGCATTGAAGAATACAATGCCTGAACTAGATTCAGGCTTAGGTTTGAGCCTAGAATAAATTTTTCAGCCTCCTAACTCTACTTTCCACCCGTTTCCACACTGCACTCATGAACTTAACAAAACACGCTCACAAACTCATCGATGAGCATTTCGCAACCTTAAAAGATGGCATTTTCCTTGCGATCGATGCAACGTGTGGGAATGGCGGTGATAGTGTATTTCTCGCACAAAGGTCCGAAAAGCTGCTGTGTTTTGATATTCAACACAACGCGATTAAAGCAACACAACAACTTTTATCTGCACAACCACTTCCTTGCCATGTTGAATATATTCTCAATAGCCATGCACACTTGTTGAAGGAAGTACAACTCAGGCAACACCCTCATGACAACAAGATTAACAGTGGTGTTGACGTCATTATGTTTAATCTTGGCTTTTTACCCAAGAGTCAAGACCTCTCAATTACCACAACACGGTCATCAACGCTCAAAGCTGTGAAACAGGGCATGACTTGCCTTTCTGAACGCGGGGTCATTTCAATACTGTGTTATCGTGGCCATCAACAAGGTCCTGAAGAGTTCAATGCCGTCAAACAATTTTTAGACAGTGTAGACGCTGAACAATGGCAAACGTCAGAATACTTATCAGCAAACCCCACGCAGACAACCCCAATATTACTATTTATACACCGAAAATCATTTAACCATTTTAATTAATTGGCCCGGTCGCGGCTCACCCTCGGGAAACATGCCATTGAGCAAACGTAATTCTTGTTCCGCATATTCACCTAGACCTTTACTTCGTTTAGCCAGTTTGGCAAATGTTTGACCTTTTTTCACGCGAATGATTTTTAGTTTTTTCTCTGTCGCTTGCTTTTTATCTGCCTTATTCAATCTGCGAACTTTAGACATGGTTGCTAGTAGGGCATTCCCTGGCAAACTACTGGCATTACCCAAACCCACCATGATAAAAGCGGTATTACCCCGATAAACAGTGCCCACCACTGCATCACGAGTGTGTTGACCGCTTCCTATTTTAGCTCTACCAGCATAAGCGTTATCTTCATGGGTATTGACCGACCTTCCTGAGCGAAAGCTATTGAAAGATCGTTGTAAGTATTGCGCGGGAGATATCGGTTCTTTTAAGCCTCGCATTTGAAAGATAATGGCCTGTTGAGTTCGAGGGTCTTGCGCAACAATTTGATGACTTTGATTTTGTATCCTCCAACCTTGAGGAAATTCTAAATAAAAATCTAGGTCTTTATGGTAAAACTTATTTTGTTGAATGATGCCTTGAGCTTCACTTTGGCCATACACGACACCATCCATTAAACGCATAAATTTTTCAGGGTTGGCTATGTTCTTCTGAGGTGCTTCATATTGCTCTGCCGCCGCAACTACCTGCTTCAAGCGAGTATCATTTTTGGGGTGAGTAGCAAACAGTCCATGGTACGACTGAGGTTGCTTCCCTTCGGCTTTCGCTCGTGCTTTACTTGCGAGTTCTTGGTCCTTTAATATCCCAACCACTTCAATCATTTTTTTAGAGTCATAACCAGACCTTGCTAAATATTCTGCGCCTAATCGATCAGACTCTAACTCGTGTTCCCTACCGTAACCGCTCACCAGTGCACCGCCAAGGGTGTTTGATAATTGTGCCGCTTCGCGGCTGCCTGTACCAATTGCCACTGCAGCTGTCAAAAGACCAGTCAATTGCGATTGGGCATTTTGTCTCACGCTATGCCTGGCTGTGACATGGCCTATCTCATGCCCAATCACTCCTGCAAGTTGGGCTTCATCTTGCATATAAGACATGATTCCACGGGTAATGTACACGTGCCCTCCAGGCACAGCAAAAGCATTCACCTCAGGGCTATCCACCAAATAAAATTTGAAATCTAAGTGACTGCGGTGACTTTTTGACGCCAACCGTTGCCCAACGTCATTGATATAGGCCTGCAAAGGGGGGTTGTCATACAACGGATATTGCTTAATAATTTCCTGATGATAGTTATTGCCCAAATCAATTTCTTGAGCTTCTGTCATCGTGACAAAGTCTTTTTTACCTGTCACAGGGTTAGTGGAGCATGCCGATAACAACAGCACCGATACACAAAACAGAAACGACCTATAAAGTGTGGTATTCATTTTTCTATCCATTCATTGACTACCACTGATCTTAAGCTAATTAAGTCAAACTCGTTTGTTAAACAAAGCAAATTTCATTTTCCTCATGAAAAGTACTTATTTTCCAACTCTGCTGACTAACATCATGCTTCTAGAAAAACTACACCCACAGTTTTTGCGAGCCTAAGACAATAGCAATAAACACGCCTCCGCCAAACCAAGCATTGTTTAAAAATGCTTTAAAACACGCGGTTCGGTCACGGTCCTTTATTAACCATTGCTGATAAACAAAAAACAATCCATTCGCAAACAACAAGCCGTAGTAGTAACGGTTTAAGTCATAAAACCAACCAACAAGAAATAACAATATTAACGTTGCGCACTGGAGTAAACCGATGATTTTTATATCATTAGCCTCAAAAAATCGTGCGGATGATAAAATGCCTACTTTTTGATCATCTTCAATATCGACAATGGCATAAGCTGTGTCATAGGCAACGACCCAGCATAAGTTCGCCAGTATTAACAGCCAAACACCGAATTCTAATGATTGGCCATGCGCCAAATAGGCCATTGGAATTCCGCATGAAAAGGCAATGCCTAATATCAGTTGAGGCGTGACAAAAAAACGCTTCATAAAAGGATAAGCGATTGCCACAATGAGTGCCGGAACAGCCGCTATCAATACCTTTATTCGCACGCTTGGATCTAGCGTCAACACTAATATGAAGGCCATAAAAGATAGCACAGCGAATAGTGCCAATGCTTCAAAACTGCTCACTCGACCGGCAGTTAACGGTCTGTCTTTGGTCCTCTCAACATGCCTATCAAAATCTCGATCTGCAAAATCATTAATGACACAGCCCGCTGAGCGCATCAGAAATACGCCCAATAAAAAGACAATGACAACATGGGGGTTCATGCTAACAAAGTGCCAACCATACGTTGAGTGCTCACCGCCTGAAAGCCATAAGGCCCAGACAGTTGGCCACAATAACAATAACGTTCCAATTGGCTTATCTGCTCGCATTAATTGGACATAATCAAATATACGCTGTTTCATGATTTATGCTGAAATTCTAGTTTCTTTAGAAGGAGTTTTATGGCGCAAACCTTATCAGTTAATACGCTTCATTTCACCATTACATCGAGTGTTACATATTGTTACGACTTGGAACAATTCTGACAATACACTATGACTTTAGCTTTGTACTATGGCATGACTTAATTAAACAAGGTATTAACATGAAAATTATTCTATTAGCCATTCTAACCGCAAGCATTGCCATCGCAAGTATTGCACATGCAAAATCTCACAAACCAGAAAAGATAGTCTCACGTGTTACCGAGAAACTATCGCTCAACGACAATCAACAAAATCTTTTCCGTGCATTCATTGATGAGAAACAAGCATTGCGCGCTGAACGTCGTGAAAAACGAGAGAAAAGAAAACAACTCCACAAAGAAAATAAAACCGATAAAGAGCATACTAAACATGCCGAAAACGGCCCCTTTGCAAGTTTATTCACAAAGGAGTCAATTTCAGTTGACGATGTAAACCATGTGATTGATAAAATGCATGAAAAGAAACGTGAAAAAAATAAAAATGTCGTCGCTACATTTGTCACTTTTTATAACTCATTAGACAGTCAACAACGAGACCGTATTAAACCCATGTTGCATAAAATGCTGCGTAACTCGATAAAACAGCATAGAAAAAATAAAGTATCTTTCCATGAAAAATAGCAATACACAACATTAAGAAATACGTATGTCAAAAATTTTGCTCATTGATGATGACCGAAAACTTGGCGAGGTGTTGGGGGAATATTTTTCACAGTTCTCTCAGCACCAATTACGCTTATCGCATTCATTACATCCTAAAAAAGCACTTCAAACCTTTGAAAACGAAGATATCGATTTAATCATTTTGGATGTCATGATGCCAGATATCGATGGCTTTGAAGTATGCCGCCGCATTCGTCAAAAAAGTGCCGTTCCAATCATCATGCTCACTGCGCGAGGCGAAGCGATGGATCGTGTCATTGGCCTAGAATTAGGCGCTGACGATTATTTATCAAAACCATTTGAGCCTCGAGAACTGATCATCAGAATACAAAACCTTTTAAAGCGATCACACCATTATTCGACTCAAAATCAACATATACTAGCGTTTAAACGCCTCACAATTGACACACATTTGCGGCTCGTTGAACTAGATAATGCCCCTATCGCCCTCACAACAGCCGAATACCAGTTGCTGACTCTATTAGCGCAATCTCCGCGAAAAAATTTTTCCAGAGATGAAATTTTAAATGCCTTAAAAGGCATAGAAGTTGAGTTATTTTCACGCTCGGTTGATATTTCGATTAGTCGTTTGCGCAAAAAAATAGCACCACTTGACTATATTAAAACCGTTTGGGGCGCAGGCTATAGCTTTATCCCCGAAACTGAGCCAATAAACTCATGACCGCTCTCATCCCCAAATCACTATCAGTCAGATTATTATTCATTTTCATCGCAGGGTTCGTTTTACTGATGAGCTTACTACGCCTAGGCGTCGGTCATTCACTAAAAAATGAAATACAAACACTCCAAGCGGGCTCCTTGATGCGCATGACCCACATTATCTTGGAACGCAAGACACAACAAGTCAACTTTAATAGAGCATCAAGAATCGCACAGCGCACAGGAATGAGGATTCACATTACTACGCAAAATAAGCGCTGGTCTTCAGAAGGCGTACTTCTCGATGAAACAGATTATCGATTTTCTGAATTAATGCATGACTCGTTTCATCTCAAACACCCTAAAAAACATCACAAAAGCCCTCCTATCAACATACAAATTGCAAAAGGCATCAAAAACAATGTTTATAAAGTCACAACACCCAGCGCTACCATTCTCTACGAAGTTGACAACCACCGTGGTCACTTTGGTTGGCACTTCATCATCATAGCAGCCTTATTTATTGTGGGGTTATACCTCGCTATTCGCTACTTGTTTTCCCCAGTCGCCGCTATCAAGCATGTTGTTCAAGAGGTTAGTCAAGGAAATTTCAAAGCCCGAATTAATAGCAAGCGTCAAGATGAGCTTGGTCAATTAGCCGTTCAAGTCGATAACATGGCTGGGGACCTTGATCGTCTAATCAGCTCTAAACGCAGTTTGTTACTCGGCATTAGCCACGAACTGAGGACGCCTTTAACGCATGCAAAAATTGCAACATCGTTAATTGAAGCTGACAAACACCGTGAAAGTTTATTAGAAGATATTTTAGAAATGGAAAACATTATCACCGATCTAACCGAAGCGGAAAGGCTTAGCGAAGACGCGCCTCTTGCCAGACAAGTGGTCGATATTAATGCTCTGGTCAATGATGTCATCAATGAAAATTTCTCAGATGACACCATCCAATTCATCGCACTAGAAAACACACCTTTTGTGAACATTGACCCAATAAGGACAAAGCTGTTAGTTAAAAACTTACTCAAGAATGCATTACAGTATTCAACTGAAAACAAGCATGCTCCTCGCGTCAAAATT
This sequence comes from Arenicella sp., assembly GCA_050633585.1. Lineage (GTDB taxonomy): Bacteria > Pseudomonadota > Gammaproteobacteria > Arenicellales > Arenicellaceae > CALKZN01. The sequence goes on along the minus strand of JBOEGT010000076.1, from coordinate 28,872 downwards.
GAACTCAATGAACAAACACTCGTTATTTGTGTAATAGATCAGGGTATAGGCATACCTACTGATGTACTCGATCGACTCGTTGAGCCCTTTTACCGCATTGACCAAGCAAGACAGAGAGAAACAGGAGGGTTTGGTCTCGGCTTATACCTCTGTGAAGCAATCGCCAAAGCTCATCTAGGCTCGCTAGAAATTCACAGTAAAGAAGGGGAGGGGACGACGGTTAAAGCAACGTTGTCATTAATTGAAGCATAATGGCTTAACGCCCCTTGCCACTTCTTGATTCACTTTCCAACATAATTTCAGCTCTCGTGCGCAATTTATCTTTATGACGAATCGCATCAAATGGGTCTATGCCATCTAGGTCATTAAGACCTACTTTTTTGCTATGCATTTCTTTCACTTTTAAAGGTTTTTTATCCGCACGTACAAAGTGATAAATAATATAAATGATTGCTCCGACGACTAAACACAGCCACTTAATAAAAAAACTTAAGCTAATTTGTGCATCTTCTGATTGAAACTCAGCAAATGACAAATACTCTGCATGCGCGAAGTTGACCAACCAGAAAAAAACGAATAACGATATTGTTGAGACAATAATGCGTTGATATTTTTTCCAAATAAACGTCAAAAAAGTTAATCGAAAAATTTGCTTCAACATAGCGTTTAATTAACCTAAAAAGTTAAGTCCTAAAAGTGCCAATACCGCTAATAAACCTTTCTCTTTCACGCCATTTTTGATGTTATCTTCCTCTTCTCTGACGACGACTTCTAGGTCTTCTTGACTAAACGTTGAGGGGTCACCCCCAGCCACAATAATGCGAGTTCGTGCACGACTAATTGCCTTCTCTCGAATCAAGCTTTTATATTTCTTAGGCACATAGCCAAGCAATGGCAATTTCATCATGATATTAGCAGTTATTTAATAGGCAATTCATCATAAGCGATCGCTATGGCACTTTCCAACCTATGACTAAACGGCAAGCTAACTGATGTTAGTGTGATCACGCATTGGCATATTGCTGTTGGTAGGCTAACCAGCGATTTAATAATAATTTTACTCTATCTGGATAATTTTCGGCCAACCATTCAGCCTCTTTTTCAACAGTTTGCAGCCAATGTTGATCTCGAACCAAATTAGCTACTCGCATATTGACTGCACCTGTTTGTCTGACGCCGAGTAATTCTCCAGGCCCTCTAAGCGCTAAATCTTTCCTCGCTATTTCAAAGCCATCATTCGTATTACGCATGGTTTGTAAACGCGTTTTAGCATTCTCAGACAACGGTGCACGGTACAACAATACACATGCTGACTTTTGACTACCTCTACCAACACGACCACGGAGCTGATGCAATTGAGACAAACCCATTCGTTCTGAATTTTCAATAATCATCAGGCTTGCATTAGGGACATCTACACCGACTTCAATCACGGTAGTCGCTAATAATAAATCAACCTCATGATCCCGAAATTGGCGCATCATGTCTTCTTTTTCAGCCGGTTTGAGGCGCCCATGAATAACGCCTATCCGTACCCCCACTAAACGCTGGCTCAGCTCTTGTTCCACATCCACAACGGCTTGTGCACTTAAATGCTCTGACTCATCAATCAAACTGCAGACCCAATAGACTTGCGTTTTACTTAGGCAAGCTTTATGCACACGATCAATCACTAGATCACGCTTAATATCTGCATTGATAACGACCGTTTCTATTGGAATTCTACCTGGCGGCAACTCATCAATAGTTGATACATCAATATCTGCATACAAGCTCATTGCCAGCGTTCTAGGAATAGGTGTGGCTGTCATCACTAATTGATGAGGTACAATATCGGTAGCTTTTTCACGCAGCGCCAAACGCTGACCGACGCCAAAACGATGTTGTTCATCAATAATAACCAAGCCCAAATTATTAAATTCAACCCCTTTTTGAAATAAGGCATGTGTCCCGACCAACACTTTCAGTTCACCTGAATGTAAAGCAGCCAAAATGGGACGCCTCTTAGCCACGGTGACTTTCCCCGCTAACCAGCCAACTTCAATACCTAAATCAGCCAACCAGGTTGTTAAATGCCTAAACAGTTGTTCCGCTAAAAGTTCTGTAGGCGCCATAACGGCAACTTGCTTACCGGCACCCACTGCTTGCAACACTGAAATAGCGGCTACTACCGTCTTACCTGAACCGACATCACCCTGCACCAACCTCATCATTGGTTGTGATTTCTTCAAGTCGTCTATAATTTCTGTCGCAGCTCTTTGCTGAGCGCCAGTGAGTTTAAATGTTAGATGATGAGTGAACTGTTGAATTAATTGATCACTTTCAGGGGCATTTAACGCCGCCGACTGTTCTTTTTGTCGTTCCGCTCTCACTTGCTGCATGCCCAAATGAAAACTTAACAGTTCTTCGCAAATTAACCGTTCAAAAGGCGGTGAGTCGGTTTCTAGCATCGCTTCTAAATCCACACCCACCTTCGGCCTGTGCAGAGCTTGCAAAGCCTCCGCTAGCGAGCAAAATTGATAACGCTTGATTAGCTTCTCAGGTAGCAACTCTCTGACCTGAGGTAAGTATTTCTCTAGTGCTTGCTGACTTAATTTTCTCAACAAGTGCTGACTTACGCCTTCTGTGCTGGGGTAGACGGGTGTTAATCGGTCGTTTTTTGGCTTATCGGGCTTATCAGTTGTGATCTGGTATTCGGGGTGAATCATCTCCTTCCCTGTCGGCCGAAGTACAACCTCCCCAAAACACTCCACCCAACGACCAACGATAAACGCTTGTCTTTGTGTATAAGAGTAATGAAATAACCGTATCGTTAAACGCGCACTGCCATCATTAATTTGAACCACCAAGCTACGTCGACCATATGGCAGTTGCACTACCTCTACAATTTCTCCCCGAGCAAGTACGGATGTATTCGGTAAAACACTGTTTAATTCACTATATCGAGTTCTATCCTCGTATCGGAAGGGTAAGTGAAATAACACGTCTTGCGCATTCAGCAAATTCAACTTAGCGAGTTTTTCCGCCATTTTCTCACCCACTCCTGAAAACTGAGTGACATGAACTTTTCTTAAGTCGTTCGTTGTTTGCATTAATGGTTCCATGCCGATGTTGTACTACAAAAAGCCGATGTAAAGTAGAGATTTTCTCTACGTTGGCACGAATTCAGTGCGCAAATCCTTTTTTTCAATAAATTCACTTGCAATTTATCCTAGTTTATTAAATGATAATGATTATCATTTGCAACAGTATAAAACCATGACAAATAAGTTTATCGAGTTAAACACGAGGAATACGCATTACGTCCTACCTTGGCATGTAGCCACCGTAAAGCATGCGATACAAACCAATAATATTTGTGCAAATGAACTATGTTTTGATTCTGCCCTCGCAAAACAACAGTTAAGTCATGACTTATTTTTGTTAGCGGCTAAAGATTCAATCACTAGAAACTCGAATAGAACATCGTCTCTCGCATTAATAGCGCGTGAACTCATGCATTAACTCCTGGTGAAATCGTTTTTAAAACATCACTTTTGAGCAGTCTACACCGCCATAGAAAATAATTATGAATAACAATATACCCTTGGATAATTTAATCGCCAAACTCAACCTAATGACGACAGATTTTATTTTTAGCAGACATCAGTGCCGTCATCGCGCCATGGCAATTGCTGAAATTCTCGATGAAATTTGCCAACATATTGAATTATCTTTTTTTCCTGAGCAACAAAATATATATTTCAAAATGCTCAAAGTCTGGCAAGCGCTAGCTTACGATGTTGCTAATGCTGAAAAAAACAAACATAAACAGACACAAAAAACGGAGCCCATTAGCTCCGCTATAATGCATTAAGTTATTGTTCAGTTAATTTGACAAAAAAGTCGCGTCCACTTCAACCGTCGCTCCACGTGGCAACGCCGCTACTTGCACAGCGGCCCGGGCTGGGTAGGGTTCATCAAAGTATTCCCCCATCACTTCGTTGAGTGTCGCGAAGTCAGATAAGTCCGTGATATAAACGGTTAATTTAACAACATCTGCCAAACTTAGCGAAGCCGCTTCAGCAATGCCTTTAACATTATCAAATACACGTCTAGCTTCCGTTTGAAAGTCATCGTTTACCATGTCTCCCGTTTGAGGGTCTAAGGCAATTTGGCCAGATGCGAACAAAAAACCACCTGCTTGAACCGCTTGTGAATAACTACCAATGGCTTGAGGTGCTTGGTCTGTGGCAATAATTTTTTTTGTCATCATTTATTCCTATCTTTCTAAAATATTTTGATCGTCACAATTCATTTAATAATGAAATAATTTAACCTTGCTGTCGATAAACACGTTGTACATTCTCATCTTGTCGCACCTGGCGAATTACCTGCGCCAAATGAACTCGATCCTTGACCGCCAATACTATCTCAATAGGTTGGAACTCTTCGGTGGATTCAGCTGTTTCAACATCTAATATATTACAGCCTTGCTCAGCAATAATAGTCGCAATTCTGGCAAACATATTGCGTTGATTCCTCACAAAGACACGTAGTTTCGCGGAAAATTCTTTTTGAATATCATCGCCCCATTCCAAAGGAACAGATTTATCAACCTGCAGCTGCATACTAGAAAAGTTTGAACAATTTAACGTATGAATTACCAAACCACTTCCACTGGTAACAACACCGACAATCGAATCGCCAGGAATTGGAAAACAACAACGCGAATAATTCACCACTAGACCTTCTGTGCCTTTAATAACCACGGCCTTTGATTTATTTTTCGCTTGTTTAGTTGTCACCTTTAGTTGCTCACCTTCTGGCAACAACTGTCCAATCACCAAGCTCGCTATTCGTTTACCACGGCCAATTTCGATCAATAAATCATCCCAACTTTGAATCTCTAAACTATTCAACAGCCGCTGTTTATTGTCTTCGGAAATATGTTTTTTGCGCAGCCGTTGCTTACGGAGCTCTTGCTTGAAAAGCTTTTTGCCAATCTTCAGGGCAGATCCATTACTTTGCGAATTTAAATGTGCACGAATTTGCGCTCTTGCGCGGCCCGTCACCGCAAAGTTCAACCATGCAAGTACAGGAGTTGCTGCACTGCTTGTCACAATTTGAATATGATCTCCATTTTTCAATTCCGTCGATAGTAATGCTTCTTTAGAATTGATAATAGCGCTCTTACTTTTGGATCCAACGCCTGTATGCACAGCATATGCAAAGTCTAATGCTGTTGCACCATGAGGCAGTTTTTTAATATCTCCATCCGGCGTAAAGACATACACTTTATCCACATAAAGGTCTGTCTTTAAGTGCTCTAAAAACTCAGTGGGATTGCTTGAATGGCTATTTGGGTCGAGTAAATCAATCAACCATTGACGAGACAAGTTAATAGACTCAGTATTGCGTTTAGAGCTGTCTGACTTATACAACCAATGTGCTGCTACACCGGCTTCTGCAGTACGATGCATTCCCTGAGTGCGGATTTGCACTTCGATATTATCGCCAAAAGGACCGAACACCACAGTATGTAAGGACTGATATCCATTTGCTTTGGGAATCGCGACATAGTCAACAAAGCGTCCAGGAATCGGCTTATAGTGATTATGTATAACACCTAGAACGCGATAACAGTCATCAACGTTATCCACTAATACGCGAAATGCATATAAATCATTAAGCTCTTCAAAGGTGCGTTTTTTGCGCACCATTTTTTTATAAATACTATAAGGGCTTTTGCGCCGCCCTGACACTTCAGCAAGAATACCTGCCGCATCGATTGATTTTTGGATATCTGCGCGCATTTTCCGTACTTTCGCACTACGATTTCCATCTCTTTTTTTAATTGCACCAACCAATGCTTTGTAGCGCTTCGGGTAAATTTGCTTAAAACAAAGCTCCTGTAACTCAATACTCCAATGACGCAAACCTAAGCGGTTTGCCATCGGGGCAAAAATTTCTAAGGTTTGTAGAGATACTCGACGTTGCTTTTCATCTGGAAGGCGATGAATATTTCGCATGGTATACAAACGCTGACCCAATTTAATGATAATGACACGAATATCTTTCGCCATTGCCATTAGCATTTTACGAATATTTTCAGCCTCCGCTTGCTCCCTACTTGAAAAGTTTAAGCGGTTAATTTTACTGATTCCAGATACCAGTACGGCGATATCCTCTGTAAAAGCCTCAACTAAATCGTCACGATTGATTTCTTCATTTTCAAGAACATCATATAAGATAGCCGCACAAATTGAACTTTCATCTAACTTCAATTCCGCTAATACGGTAGCCACCTGTATCGGGTGAATAATAAAACTCTCATTATGCTGACGAGTTTTTCCATGATAGGCATCCGACGCAAAAGCATATGCTTTACGCACCAACGCTAAAGCATCCTTGTCGAGATAATCGACTAGCTTTTTATCACACAACTGGCTAAACAGTTTGTGTGGGTTTTTGGGGAGCCTGTCAGTGACAGGCTCCAAATATGAATTAACCTGCTTGTGTAGATTCGTCAACGACATCAGTTGCGTCACCTGCAACAACGTCCGCTTTAGGCGCGTCACCTAAAACTGCTTCAACACTCGCTAGAAGTTCTTCATCAAGGTTTTCACCTTCAGCTTGCTCTTCTTCGTCTTCAAAAAGATCTCCTTCAAGCGATGCATTAAAATCAGGTTGTTTCAAAATTTCACGAGTCACATGCCCCGCAGCAATTTCTCTTAATGCTAACACCGTTGGTTTATCGTTATCTTCTTCAACTGTAGGCTGGCCGCCCAATAAAATTTGACGTGCGCGCTTAGTCGCAACCAAAACTAGTTGAAATCGATTATCTACATTGCCTAGGCAATCTTCAATGGTCACTCGTGCCATACTTTTGCTCCGCTATTTAAAGCTTAATTAATTACTACAGGTTCCAATAAACTCTCAATATCAATCGACAGTTCGCGAACCTTGTCTGCTTGGCCTTGCATCACATAACGCAGATCTTGCAAAGCCAAATCAAAATCATCATTTAAAATAATATAGTCAGCCTCTCGGCAATGACTCATTTCCGATTCTGCTTGTTGCATGCGTTTTTCAATCACATCCGCAGGATCTCGACCTCGATCGTATAAACGCTTCTCTAATTCTTCACGAGAGGGGGGCAGGATTGAAACACTAATTGCTTCAGACATCAACTTTTTTACTTGCCTTGCACCCTGCCAATCAACATCTAATAGGACATTCAAGCCGTTATCAAGCATTTTTTTCACACTTTCACGGCCCGTCCCATAAAATTGATCATACACTTGTGCATACTCTAAAAATTCATCTGCTTCGATCATGCGCTGAAACTCTACATGGTCAATAAAAAAATAATCAACCTCGTGCTTTTCACCCACACGACATGCTCGCGTTGTATGTGAAACGGACATCTTGGTGTCTGGTGTAGCTTCAATTAATGCACGAGACAAACTGGTTTTTCCTGCACCTGATGGAGCAGATAAAATGAGGAGCTTACCTTGCATGAAGTATTACGTATAGAAAAGAATTAAATGGCAACAAACTGAGGAACAATATAGCATATTCTTAGTTCTGTAGACGATGCTTAACCTCAATTTCACCCAGAAATTTTCATTAGCACTCTTTTCGTAAATAAATGACTCCACTGAGACCCAAACACCCATTCGCAAGCACTGCCAAGCGGAGAGTCACAGTGAAACATCGTTAACTACATAGTTTAAAACGATACTTTCGAATTCGAGCCTTCCATCCTCGCGCATTACACTGCAAACCACGATCAATTTTATAATCAGTCATCCCTTTACGTTGCAGCAATTTTTTTCGCCCATTTTTTGTATTTGCCGTCTCAAACATCGCTTTAACGCCAGGAAGATAACGGCTTGCATAATTCGATGACCCACTCCAGTGCGTGGGTTTGAAATCAACCACTTCACAGCTACGCAGCATCAGACAATCCAATCTTCCCTTACCACTTTTATTACCACTTACATTGCCAACGACTTTTTCAGTTAAGTCACAGCGACCACCAAATTCTCGATGTTTTTTTTCACCGTAGGCAATCAGTGCCTTAAATTTGGGATCATTCGCTCCACGAAGCTGGCCATTGGCAGCATCAACAACTGTTTTTAGTTGTTTTTTCATCTTACCCTCCATGATATGGCACTTTTGGCGTTGACCTTTATATTCCGCACCTGAAAAATCCTGTCGAAATTGTTCGCAAGTACGACTAGCTTCACCATATTTCTTTGCAATTTCGCCTTTCATCGTGTCTACACGACGTGCAACGCTCGCTACCATTCGTTCTACTAGCTTAGCTTCAGGGCTCGCTTTTTTTTCAACATCAACTTGGCATACTGAGTCAACCAGCTTATCCACCGACGTCTTATTTACGGCTATTGCACGCTTTGAGAGCGTCATAAATTGCTTAAATTCCTTCTCAGCTTCCCTGAACTCCCTGTCAACATCTTTTGCAACAGCCGTTGATGAAAGGATTAATAACAATAACCCAATTAATGTATTTTTCATTTTTTTCTCCCTTTTTATCCATGATTCCTTTGAACGCAGTAAGAATTATAGCAATACGATAAAATCAAGTCTAATCTCGCTAATTTAACATTCTCAAAAAACTTGATCTGTTCTTCCTGCTTATTTGCATATTGCCTAAGCAGCACACCTATCTGCTACGAAGAGCCTATCGGTATCAAAACATGGCTTATTTTAAGGAAATAACAGTCATCCTATTCAATATTTTGCACCTGTTCACGCATTTGCTCAACTAACACTTTAAGTTCAACACTTTGCTGTGTTAATTGTGCATCTTGCGATTTTGAGCCCAGCGTATTTGTTTCACGATTCAATTCTTGCATTAAAAAATCTAAACGTCGCCCTTTAGGCTTATCATTATTCAACGTAGTCGCTACTTCGTCAAAATGCACATGCAGGCGATCAAGCTCTTCCATCACGTCTGTTTTATTCAAAAACAACACCATTTCCTGCTCAATTCGACTTTCTTCCATGCTATCTCTCACGGATTCCAGCTTATCCTCAAGCCGTTGGCGATATTGCTCATTAAGCTCTGGCAATCTCGCCTGCACTTGATCGACGATTTTCCTCATATCATTAACGCGTTGTTGTATCAGTTCGTGCAACTTTTGACCTTCATTCAAGCGAGCATCTTTGACCGCACCAATTGCTTTTTGCAATAAGTCTACTCCATCCGCTTTAATCGATTCTGCATCGACTTCAGGCGCACCCATCACCCCAGGCCAGCGTAACACTTCAGCCATACCCAAAGGAGCAATTGAGCTATCAATATCTGCAACTGATTTCGCTTTTGCTAACAAATCAGACAGCACAGCCACATTTAACTCAGTATGCGCTGCCGACCCGACCAGTTCTTCGCGTTTTATCGAACAATCGACTCGCCCTCTATTTAATGAGGCGGCTAACAACTCACGAAAATCAGCCTCATAAACTCGCAATTCTTCAGGCAAACGAAAGTGAATATCTAAAAAACGATGATTCACGCATCGAATCTCACAATGATAAGTGCCATTAGTAGAAGTGGTTTTCGCAGCACCGAATGCTGTCATACTAGATGTGGTTCGATTACGCTGAGGTGATTTCATAAAAGAAAGTTATTCCATTTATTGGGAAATATGGTTCAATGGCATGATTATAACGATTTTTTCATTCCCTATGCGCGATTGATTGCGTATTCTATACTCTGACACTATTCAAAACACCTCAGCTTATCTATAATAACAACGATGAAAGTGCTTGATAAAAAAGCAAATAAATCTCTAACCCAAATCCCATTGTCTGCTGGTGATAAAATTCGTGATTACGAAATCATCAAAGTACTTGGCATGGGAGGGTTTAGTGTTGTCTATGCTGCTAAAGATCCTGAGTCCGGCGGTGTGGTTGCTATCAAAGAATATTATGCACCTAACTGCATGCGCCGCAAGCGTGATGGCTCATTGGGGGTTCACCCGAAAGATGCTGAAAAAAAATATAAACATGGCTTGAAACGTTTTTTTGATGAAGGTTTCACTTTATCTCAAATGCACCATCACAATATTGTTCCTGTTAAAAACTTTTTTCGGCAAAACAACACCGCATACTTAGTGATGGATTTCCAACCAGGCAAAGATCTACGCTGGTTTATCAAAAATACCGATGTCGCTCCAAGTGAGTCATTTTTACTTACCGTGTTTAGCATGGTGTTAGCAGGACTCAAAGAAGTTCATAACAAAGGCTATTTACACCTTGATATTAAACCAAGCAATATTCTACTTCGAGCCAGTGGCGATCCACTCATTTTAGACTTGGGCGCAGCTTTTGAGTTAGATGAAAAACGCATACCTAAATTACAAACACTCACCCATGGCTATTCATCGCCTGAACAACACGAAAGAAGACCTCTGAACTTTGCTTCTGATCTTTATTCTATTGGCATGGCCATGCGGGCTTGTATCACTCACTCAACGCCACTTTCGGCAGTTAAACGACGTAAAAAAGATACTGTTCAACCTTTAGTTGAGACACATGTCGACAGATATCGCCGGCAGTTCCTCCTGACTATTGATGCTGCATGCAACATGAACCAGGATCGACGTCCGCAAACCACTAATGAATTTATAGCGAGGTTAACGGCAAAATGACTACAACAATTTCATTCGGCAAAGATAGCCGTGTAGGTAAACGAAAAAACAACGAGGATGCTGCTGAGATTGTTACAAGACCCAATGCTGCCTTATTAGTCGTTGCTGACGGACTTGGCGGCCACTCTGGCGGCGAAATTGCTTCACAAACGTTGGTGGACACCGTTAAAGATTGCTTTATCAGTGCAACAATGGAGCAGATTCAAGATCATAAATCATTTTTTAGCTATGCGATTGCGTCCGCGCATAGAGCCATTCATAAAGCAGCCGTAGAAGCAGGGAAAATGCAGTTAGAGCCCAAAACTACCTGTGTCATTGCTATTATTCATGGCGATTTAGTGACATGGTGTCATGTTGGCGATAGCCGCATGTATTTGATGCGAGATGGCATGATTGCATTTCATACGACTGACCACGTTGCTAAAGGCTTCAAAAAAAATGCCCCAATCAATCGTTGCGTAGGTGGCGCTGAAGCACCTGTACCTACCTTGAACGAACCTTTAAAGCTCGAACAAGGTGACTTATTGTTTTTATGCTCAGATGGCGCATGGCATACGATTAAATTAAGCGACCTCAAGTCCATTAGCTTCAAGAACCCTCAAATAAGCCTAGAGAAACTCCTTGAAGTATTAGAAAAGCGAAACCCTAAGCCCAGTGACAATGTAACCGCCATTGCTGCATGTTATGGCGCCCTTATGTCTTAAAGAGCCTTTTAAGACTTCAATCACGCGTCATCACATCTCTCAATTATGACTAGATCTAACAACCGCGCAGCTGATGAGCTGCGTTCAATATCCATCATCAAAGACTTCACGATGCATGCAGAAGGCTCTGTCCTTATTTCGTGCGGCAACACAAAAGTGTTATGCAATGCATCAATTGAGAACAAGGTTCCACGCTTCTTAAAAGGACAAGGGCAAGGCTGGGTAACCGCTGAATACGGGATGCTCCCCAGATCAACCCATTCAAGAATGGGAAGAGAAGCAGCCCGAGGCAAACAATCAGGACGCACACAAGAAATCCAAAGATTAATTGGCCGATCACTTAGAGCGGCAATAGATTTAGAAACACTAGGCGAAAACACTATCACCATTGACTGTGATGTCTTGCAAGCAGATGGCGGCACTCGAACGGCATCCATTACAGGAGCATTTGTGGCATTACAAGAAGCTATCCGCCAGCTCATGGCAAATGGGAAGCTCAAGGAAAACCCCATTAAATTCCATATTGCTGCCGTCTCGGTTGGTGTAGTGAAAGACACCCCAGTATTGGACATTGATTACGCCGAAGATTCTACTGCTGAAACTGACATGAATGTTGTCATGGATGAACATGGACGCTTCATAGAAATTCAAGGTACCGCAGAAGGGGAGCCTTTTTCAAGCGAACACCTGCAACAGCTACTGACACTGGCACAAAAAGGTATTCACGAATTAATTGAAGAGCAACGCTCCGTATCTTAAGGTTCACACAACTCAACAACACACGTAATTATGGCTATTGATGTTGTCTTAGCATCGGGAAACCGCGGAAAAATTGCAGAATTTAAAGGCGCACTGGACCCCTTAGGCTTCCACATCATTCCGCAAACACAACTAAATGTCAGCGATGTTGCTGAAGATGGCCTGAGTTTTGTTGAAAATGCCATTATCAAAGCTCGGCATGCCTCACAAGAAACTGGTTTAGCAGCGATTGCAGATGATTCCGGACTTGAAGCCATGGCACTCAATGGTTCTCCGGGCATTTTTTCTGCTCGCTACGCAGGAGAACACGGCAATGACCAGGCGAATAACAACAAACTGATTCACGAGCTGCACAACCAAAATGATCGCCGAGCACGATTTCAATGCGCCTTGGCTTTTGTTCGATTTGCTAACGACCCGAATCCTATTATCAGCCAAGCAAGTTGGCATGGCGAAATACTCAAACAAGCCCAAGGAAGCAATGGCTTCGGTTACGACCCGATTTTCTGGATCCCAGAGCTTCATAAAACATCAGCAGAGCTCGAACCTGCCGAAAAAAAGCAAATAAGTCATCGTGCAAAAGCACTGACCGACCTCATTCAAAAACTAGAGCGCGACTATTAACCTTCAACTGATATATTAAACACTATGACTTCTAGTTTAAAAAAAAGTTTAGAAAAACACCCTTCATTTAATGGCCGTCCGGGACCTGTTGTCGTACTCGTTTGTGATGGCGTTGGCATCGCACCAGCACACGCAAGTAACGCAGTCAGTGAAGCTCGAACGCCCCACCTGGATTCATTGATACAAAGCCAACACTATAGCGAATTACTCGCCCATGGCACTTCCGTAGGCTTGCCTAGCGATGACGACATGGGGAACAGCGAAGTCGGCCACAATGCTTTAGGCGCTGGAAGAATATTCGCTCAAGGTGCAAAACTTGTTAACGAATCCATTGCCGACAGAAGCATTTTCCAGACGGATGCTTGGGCTCAGTTAATCGAGACGGGAAAGCAAAGCACACTCCATTTTCTTGGCTTGCATTCAGATGGGAATATCCACTCCCATACAGACCACTTATATGAATTATTAGATCAAGCAGCTCTAGAAGGTGTCCACAGTTGTGCCATTCACATTTTACTGGATGGCCGTGATGTACCTGGTCGTTCTGCATTGCCATATATAGCGGCTACAGAAAAAAAACTCAGTGAAATCAATCAACAATACAACGCAAACTTCCGCATTGCTTCGGGCGGAGGTCGTATGCGCATCACTATGGACCGCTATGAAGCTGACTGGGATATGGTTAAACGTGGGTACGACTGCCATGTCCATGGCATAGGTCCGCAGTTTTCTAGTGCCGCTGAAGCAGTAGAAACCATGTATAAAAATTCAGACAAAGGCGACCAATATTTAGAGCGCTTCGTTATCGCTAAAGATGGAAAGCCGCTTGGTCAAGTCAATAATGGTGATGCCGTTGCCATGTTCAACTTCCGAGGTGACCGTGCGATGGAAATTTCTCTTGCCTTTGAACGAGCCAATTTTGAAAAATTTGAACGCCATACTGAATCACGACAAGCACCTGACGTGTTTTATGCTGGCATGCTGCAATATGATGGCGATGAATTTATTCCGGAGAACTACTTAGTTAACCCTCCCAAAATAGACAACACAATTGGCGAGTATTTATGCAACGCGGGAGTCAGGTCTTTCGCTATTTCTGAAACTCAAAAATACGGTCACGTTACCTTTTTCTGGAACGGAAATCGTTCTGGCTACTTTGACGAATCATTAGAAACATATGTAGAAATCCCTTCTGACAACATCCCTTTCGACGAAGCTCCTGCGATGAAAGCAGATGAAATCACTGACAAAACAATCGACCTGATGAAAAATGGCAATTTCCGTTATGGCCGTTTAAATTTAGCCAATGGTGACATGGTGGGACATACTGGAAACCTTGCAGCGACGATAGAAAGCATGGAAGTCGTTGATAAATGTATAGGCCGCCTAATTGATACCATCACAGAATTAAATGGTGTCTTAATTGTCACTGCAGACCATGGCAATGCCGACATCATGTACACTGAGAAGGACGGCATCAAAACACCGAAAACCTCACACACTCTCAGCAAAGTACCTTTTGCCATTGTCGACCCTAGCTATCAAGGTGAATACACACTGACACCACCATCTGATGCCGGACTAACTCATATCGCTGCCACCACCCTCAATTTACTGGGTTTTACCGCACCTGAAAACTACCAACCTAGTTTATTAACATTTAACTAAAGATTCGTTTCAAGATTACCCCTAATGAGCGACAAACAACTGATTCACAAAGGCAATCATATTTCTTTGTACAAACAGAAGGTCTCACTACCTGAGAATCAACACACCTACTATGACGTTGTCGCTCATCCAGGCGGATCTGTGATGGTCGCTATCGACACAGAAGACCGTTTATGCCTAATCACCCAACCGCGCCCAGCTATTGGCCATGACATTTGGGAGTTTCCAGCGGGATGTTTAGAGCCAAATGAGTCCCCACTCGTAACAGCAAAGCGAGAACTTGAGGAAGAAACCGGCTTTGTTGCTGACACATGGTTCGAACTTGGCTCCATTGTGACAGCACCTGGCTTTTGCGATGAAGTATTACATTTATTTGCAGCAAAACATCTCACTAAAACAGCCACTAATTTTGATGCTGAAGAACAAATAGAATCTCATTGGCTCTCTATTTCCGACATTGAAGAAAAAATAAGTACGGGTGAAATCAACGACGCCAAAACACTCAGTGTGTTATATAAAATGCGGATTCATCCTGAATTTTTTCATCTATTTAAGATGCCTTAAATAGCAAACTATGACGCCTAAATTCGCCCAAACCGATCCAAAAGGATTGGTCCGCACGGTGATGAAATATTGCAATATTTTGGCATCATGCCAAAGAGGACTTGCTTAAAGTTAGCGCTAACAAAGCCTATCCATAAGCTCAAAATCGAAGAAACTCACTTCAAGGCTATATAAGCCTTACTTTTAAGCTTAATCGGTGCCATAAAATTGCTCTTGAGTAGACGTCGCGGCTAATAACAAAACTCAAAAAGGCACAAAACTGTCAAACATATAGGCTTAATTCGCCGACATTGTTAATATTGAATTGACCCACAGTGGTACTTGCTCACTCGCAAGTCCATACATGCCATGCTCAAAATTGCTCGCTATTTTTGATCTCTCCAAGTTAATCTCTAATGTTGTTGCACCAGAATTTGCAGCCATTTCTACAAACCCCGCGGCTGGATACACATGTCCCGACGTGCCAATAGCGACAAAAAGATCACACTGCTCAAGCGCGGTATATATTTCGTCCATATAAAAAGGCATTTCACCAAACCAAACGATATGAGGACGCAAATTGCCTGACAGAGAACAACAATCACACCGATCATTAACCGAGATGTCATCCATACAATCGTAAACTATCTCTGTCCGCTGGCATCGCTTTTTTAGCAGTTCACCATGCATGTGGAACACATGCTGGCTGCCAGCACGCTCATGCAAATTATCAATATTTTGCGTAATTAACATAACACCACCCGAAAACTCTTTCTCAAGTTGCGCCAAAGCAATATGCGCTGAGTTTTCTTCAATCTCAGCACTCAATAATTGCTGGCGCCTAGCATTATAGAACTGCTGAACTAGCACGGGATCTCTCACAAAACCTTCGGGTGAAGCAACATCTTCAATACGATGATCTTCCCATAAGCCATCACTCGCACGAAAAGTTTTAATACCTGACTCAGCCGAGATACCGGCCCCGGTTAAAATGACAATTGATGGACCAGACATCTATACATACCAAGAAAAGTACATTCTGATTTACTAGTGATATGAACGATCTTCAACCGTTTCAATCTTGACACCTCTATCCGATAACGCCTTGAGAAACTGATCAAAATCCATGCCCGTTTCCTCAGAGAGTTTTTTTTGTTCACCGTTTTCCATAAGTAAATCATAACTCGCTGAATTCATATCATCAGACAGCGTCACTCTGACCATTTGAATTTGATCAAAATTCACAATAAAACTGTGATCAATTCCCTCAGGACCTCTCCAGTGAAGCATTTTATCATCAACAATAATTTCCCATGCGCCAGAAGATTGCAGTCTCGAAATAACACTCTTCGCTGCAATCACAGCAAACAAGGCTAACCCGCCCAATATTAGAACGTTCGATTTTGAAAACAAACCTTCCGGTCGCGTGCTCAGCTTATACATAACAAACATTGCTATCGCGGCAAAAATGACGAGACCAATGACACTTTCTTTACCAGACTCAGACGCCAGTTTAGTATATTTAAAAATCTCCATATTGACGTTACCCGACTCTCTAGAAACTTTAATTCTGCACTAGATTATAAATACACCAAACTTACAAATAGCACACCTGTGAGCGCCATACTTGTTTGAACGACTGTTCGCATTGATGTTTTGATGCTTCGTTTACCAAAAATGACATTCAACTCCAGGGCAACAATCGCAAACAATGCTATCGAAAGGTTAAAGTCCAAGCCCGAAGCATTAGACCCAGACAGCATATGCTCAGGCAAATATCCTTTATTCATGGACGCAATCATGCAATACGCCATAGGCAAGTAAAATAATGCATTGGTTCTAGATGCTAGAATCGCTCGTTCAGCAGCAAGCATTCGGTCACCTTGCTTAAAACCTAGTGCAATTTGCTGAGCTGGCCAAATGATAAGGCGGACGTTTAAAAACATAAACAACACCATCATAGCTGTGACTAATATGTAATGGTTAAATAAGCCATCAACCTTCCATAACAAATAAATGGCGAAACCAAAAATTAACGTAGTCGACCATCGAAACCACCTTAACGTACAAGGCGTTAGGCCTGAAGATGTTTTTTTCAATACTTGTTGCTCTGCCGTATTAAAAAAACCTCCTTGAACAAAGTTAAAATAATACAACACTCCTATCCATGTTATGCCTAACAACAAATGAGCCCACCGGACCACAATGCTTACTTCTTCCATCGTCACCCCACACTATTTTTTATTTTTATTTTATGACATTCAAGTAATGTCTAATGCTAGTGTAACCTAAAAACGTATGCCTTCGCGATAGTCTTCGTAAGCTAATTTCAAATTAAATTCATCTAACAATTTACGATTATCTATTTTTCTCGATTCTCTTAAATAAGACATCATATCGGACGTCACTACCGTTTCAGCTTCTGAAAAACTCAACAAAGGAGGAGTTGAAATACCTAAGAATTTAGCTACATCCAAAAAATATTGAGACATTTTCCCTGGGTGCCCATCCGTGGCGTTATAGACATCACTCTTCGTTTGTAGATCCATCACTGAATGACAAATCATCGCTAAATCATCTGCATGTATACGGTTTGTAAAACCACATTCATCGGGGTTAACAATCGGTGACTGAGATTCGAGACGTGCTTTCGGTAATCGCGAATAACTATAGATACCAGGTACTCGCAGGGTACTCATGATTATTTGACGTTCATCGGCAAACGATCGCCACTGTTGCTCCATATCAGCACGACGTACACTACGTGGAGTCGTTGGATTTAACGGAGTATTTTCCGTTACTTGCTCCCCCAAACAATCGCCATAAACACCGGTTGTACTAATGAGAACTACCTTTGAAAGTAGACTATTTTGCTTTTTTAACACCTCAATCAACGCTCTCGAACGTTGGTCTCTTTCTCCTTTTTTTTGCGGAGGAACTAAGTAATATAATGACGTTAAATGAGCAAACGTATCAGAATCAGCAAGACAAGTGTCATCAAAGTCACATGCAACGGCCATAAAACCTAACTCAATTAATGCTTGCTGACTGACTTCAGACCGAACTATCGGAATGATCGAACTCTTCTCAATTCCATGCTTCACAAGACGCTTAGCAATGCGCAAACCGACATCACCACAACCAATAATTCCAATCAATTCTCGGGGCACGCTTACCTCTCACAACCTAAAAAAACTTACGAATAAAAAGTTATCATTTCTTGCTCAACGGGCCAACCTGCAACTTGAAAAAAATTGTATAACACCGACAAACTCAGCCCCCATAATGGGGCATCCAGATTTAACCCCAAATCAATGCCATACATTTTTTGGTCAGGTTTAAATGGATGTTCAAAATCAAACACAAACTTTTCAACCATTAAACGATCGATAGGAACCCAAAAAGCCGATTGAGCTTCTTCATTCAATTCAAGAACCGGCATCTTATCCAACAAAAACACATGAGGGTACACACATACTTCTTTTTGATTGCCAAGGACGGGTCCATAAATAGGCTTCATACCTCCCACCCAACTTTCTTGGCTTAATACAAAACCCATTTCTTCATGTGTCTCTCTAATCGCCGCTGAAAGCGTATTACCATCAAACGACTCAACACCGCCACCTGGAAAAGCAATATGCCCAGACCATGGGTCTTTTGGATGTTCAGCACGCTGCATAAATAGTAATTGCATATTGGACCATTTTCCTTGCTTGGTTTCGTTGGGAGTTTCTGCCCCCTGAACAAAGACAAGACTAATAGCTGCATTAAGAAGTTGAGCGTCTAATTGATTTTCGACATTCTGTTCAAGCAAGCTTTTGCGCAGTTGGTCTGATAGATTACTCAAGATAGGTGCTTTAGAAAAAATATTAGAGAGTTTGTCTCATCTTAGCATGACAGGCAAAAGAAGCTCATATCTATCAATAGATGACTCAGAATTCGTATCAACGGAACCAGCGCCACTCCCTATCCCTAAGCTTATTTACACTAGCGTTAAAAAGACAGGCTTGTCCCTATCAGCACACTTGATGAAAAACTACGGCGCTCTTGTAAATTTTGTTGGCCTTCAAGATCATATACTCTAACGCCAGCCGAAAATGACAACCGAGAACCAACATTGTAATTTAATCCCGCCTCCAATTGATAACCACTAAAATCATCACTGTAAGAAGTATCAAAACTTTGAAAAACAGTTCCATTACCATAGAACAAGAAGTTATCGGTAAAAGAATACTGGCCAAGTAGCGACAAATTCAAGCCATCCGATTCAATCAAGTTTTCAACGGTATAACTTTGCCACCCAAGACCCAGCGCAAGAAAGCTATCTGAACTTGTTGATTTCAACACCTTTCGATTAACATCAATTCGCTTTGAATCACTCTCTTTCGGCAAGCCAAACACATTAAGATCATTCTCTTGGATATTTCCCGAAAGACCCCATACTCCCTTTGACCAAATTTGAGCTTTGGCAATATAATTATTTTGATCCAACGCTTTACCAGGTTTAAACTGCAAATCATCACTTAATGAAAAATTCGCTCTCGCGGCCGTTGCCTCATTCAATAACCGAGGAGGGTCAATCAGTGCTGACCGATTTTCAGTAGATTTGCCCTCTGACACATTTGCCTCTAATGACGCACCTATGACTTGCGCATTAGCAGGCATCGAATAATTGGCAACACATAGTAAGACGACGAAAGAGACGTGCCATTTACTCTGTATTAAATTTGTGAATTTTTTCACCAACATTCTCATTTTAACCTTCGACTTCATTGCTCAACCTTAAGCATATAATCCATGAACTTGATGTTATTATACGCCAATGATCCCTAAATTGATGAAATTCCTATAAAGTTTAATGTTTATATCAGCCGATTCTTAAAACCAATGGAATACGAAAACACACTAAGATTAGACAAATGGCTTTGGGTTTCTCGTTTTTTCAAAACCCGAGCTTTGGCAACCGCCGCTATCAAAGGTGGCCATATCAAAATGATCACCTCTTCAAGCCAACGAAAATCAGTTAAGCCTGCTGCCATCGTAAAAACAGGGGACTTATTAGAAATTCAAAAAGGCGCTTTTCAATATATAATTGAGATTAAAGGCGTACTAACTCATCGACAACCCGCAAAAATAGCCCAAAATTTATACACTGAAAGCGCTGAAAGCGTCAAACGCCGCGAAGAAGTAGCAGCCCAAATGCGAGCTCAACCTAAAAACCCCTTTGGTGGGAAAAAACCTGATAAACACACTCTGAGAAAAAACCGCGCAATTAAACGCGGTTTATAGATAGAAAATCTAGTCTTCTCTTTGCGAGGCTTCGATGCGATTAATTGCCGCATCAATCTCCGCGCGCAAACCATCATAGTCAGTTGTCACGGGGAACTGAGGAAACTCGTCAATCACATTCTGTGGAGGGCAATATAAAATACCGCCATCAGCTTCTGACAACATCGTTGTGTCGTTATAAGAATCGCCTGCCGCAACCACGTTTAAATTCAAACCATGAAAAGCTTGAACAGCTTTACGTTTCTGGTCTTGTTGACGCAACTTATAATCCGTAATTCGGCCTGCTTCATCAATGACTAACTCATGACATAAAATCGTTGGCCAATCTAGCTGGCGCATCATCGGTTTAGCAAATTGCGCAAACGTATCGGAAAGGATGATAACTTGGTAATCCTTACGCAATTGAGTCATAAACTCTTGCGCGCCTTCTAAAGGCGTTAATGTATCAATCACTTCTTGGATATCATGGATGCGAAGATCATGCCTTTCAACCAAATCCAATCTAAAACGCATCAACTCATCATAATCTGGAATATCGCGGGTAGTTGCTTTCAATTCTTCAATGCCCGCTTTCTCAGCTGTACTAATCCAAATCTCAGGAATTAGCACACCCTCTAAATCTAAACAAATAATGTTCAATTTCGTACGCCTCTCACGCGTGGTATTACGAAAAGCGGACATTAAGCCTAACAGGACCTTGGTTCAAGTATTTACACTCAATTATTTATAAAAAATATGCATATTAATTGCCATTATTAGATAATAAATGAATGATAAAATTTGCAGACATACCCCTTAGTTTATACATTCATATCCCTTGGTGTGAGAAAAAATGTCCTTATTGCGACTTTAATTCCCATGATAATCAACAACATTTTGACGAAAACGCCTATGTACAAGCATTACTGAATGACCTGGATCAAGACCTATATTTATTTCAAAAAGCAGCCTCCAGGAAAATAGCCTCTATATTTATTGGCGGAGGAACCCCTTCATTGTTTTCTGCTCATGCTTACCATGTATTACTATCTGAAGTTGGTAAGCGTCTTGATATTACTGACGCCGAAATTACACTTGAAGCAAACCCCAGCAGTAGCGAACAACTCAAGTTTACAGCTTATCGTGAAGCTGGCATAAACCGCCTTTCCATCGGCACTCAAAGCTACAATAATACGTTACTCAAAAAAATTGGACGCATTCATAATCAGAAAGATGCAATGACAGCCGCTGAATCCGCACGCTTAGCAGGGTTTGAAAACTTTAATATCGATATCATGTTTGCTCTGCCAAGCCAAACACTCGAACAATCAATTGAAGATATTCAACAAGCCATTAGCTTGTCTCCTACACACTTATCAGCCTATCAACTTACGCTTGAACCTAATACATTATTTTATAAACAACCTCCTAAACTACCCAACACCGACAAGGCTTGGGAAATGCAATCAGCCATTCAACAGCGTTTAACCTCGGCAGGTTATGAGCAATATGAGGTCTCCGCTTATGCCAAACCGAACAAACAATGCAGACACAATCTCAATTATTGGCAATTCGGCGATTATTTAGCCATTGGCGCTGGCGCTCATGGCAAAATAACCACAGAAAAAGGACAACTAAAACGCTTTTGGAAACAAAAACAACCAAAACGCTACCTCCAAACGGCGGCAAACGAACAACGCCTTGGATCGAATGACACCATTAAACACGATAGTATCGCTTTCGAATTCATGCTGAATGCACTTCGCTTAAAACACGGGTTTAAACAATCGTTATTTTCTCAAAGGACTGGCATTCATTTTGAGCACATTGAGCCCACCATTCAGCAGCATATTGATTCCGGGCTTCTAATGTTAAATCAGGCACAAGACAACCGGATATATCCGACAGCAAAAGGCTATCAATTTCTTGACACTCTATTGAATGATTATTTACCTTAAGCCAGAAGTGAAAACGGTATACTATGCTCAAACCATGACTGAACTATTGATGTAAGGTAAATTATGTATATCTGGATAAAAGCTTTCCACCTCATTGCCATCATTTGCTGGTTTGCAGCACTGTTTTATCTACCTCGCTTATTCGTCTATCACTCAATGGCTGAAGATCAAGTCAGCAAAGATCGCTTTAAAGTCATGGAACGCAAACTCTATAGAGGCATCATGACCCCTAGCATGGCAGCCACTATCATTCTAGGCTTTTACTTGGCAACCCGAATAGGCTTCAATGGAGGCTGGCTGCATATAAAATTAGTACTGGTTGCGGCTTTAGTCGGGTACCATATTTATTGTGGTAAGTTAATGCGTCAGTTTGCTGCTGACCAAAATACTCATGGACATGTCTTTTATCGATGGTTTAACGAACTCCCTGTCGTCTTATTAATAGCCATCGTTATTTTAGCCGTCGTCAAACCGTTTTAACGAAAACGCACCTCAGCATATGACTTTAAACATTTCCGACCCCGCCATTTTATTTCCAGGCATTTCTTTACTTTTCTTAGCCTACACAAATCGCTACTTAGCTATCGCGAACATCATTCGGCAGCTTAATAAAGTCATTGATGATCATTACGACGAAAACAGAGAACAACAGATTCAAGGCTTACTCATCCGCATAAAACTGATCCGATATATGCAATTATTCGGCATTTTGGCATTTATTTTATGCACCATCTCGATTAGCGCCTTGTTGCTGGGTTCAGAGCTGTTCGGGAAAATTGCCTTTGGAACTAGCATAGCATCAATGTTTGTCTCACTCTGTGTTGCTTTTCTTGAGGTTGCCAAATCTGGTGATGGTTTACGAATAGAAATCGAAAGGACACACCCTAAAAAGCCAAAATAGCATAAGGCACCTAACCACACTTACTTCTCAACGTTCTATTTCGTACCTCAAATCAGCGCCACTATCAGCACCTACATCCGCTTTAATGGACCACGCATCATTCAGTTTATAGCGCAAAAATAAGGATTGAGTTGCATCCAATAAACCAAAACCATAGCCAATATAAAATTTCGAGGACAACTGTTTTCCCGCAGTAATACTGGCTGCCTGATCTGAAAACTGCAAATCAAAATCCGTTAAGCCTAACCTTTTTTGTATCCCTTGAGTGATGTCAGTGACATTACTTTGCCCATCACCTCGCAATGAATTCGCAATTCTCGCTAATGTAATTAAATCTTGAGAACCTAAAGCACTGACAGCTTTGCCAAAGACTAAGAAAGATAAAATATCTTGATCCGGCATTGACGGCGAGGAAAACAAACTCAGTCGTGGAGAGCTTGCTGAACCGCCAACACTCACACCTGCTGTTGTAGAGTCAACTACTTTCAGTGCTCTCAACTCTATATTGGGTTCATCAACACTCCCACCATTAAACACTAATCGACCATCATTAATCTCCAAGTCTTGCCCATACGCCATATACTTTCCTTGCTCAATAGCGATTTCTCCTTCAGCACGAATAATTCCCTCTGGCACTTGAAAAACACGAACTTTACCCCGTAGCATGGCATCAAGGCCTTGAGCCTGTATATGCGTTTTTTGACCGAGATCTACTGTTAAATCCAATTGTTGCTTGATAATAGATTTTTTGTCTTCAACACCTAACAAAACCACATCGTTTGATGCCAATACGGCAGTCTCAGACACTTGAAAATCTAGCTCTGCATCAACAATATTGACATCACCTGATAAATTAATTAGCTGTTTATCTATCGCCAACTGCACATCCACATCGCCAGTCACCGCTAATTCAGGCGTGTTGGCTAATTGAACACTCTTACCACGTAATTCAATGTCAATTCGAGGCGTTTGCAATGAAGATAAGTCCACATCACCCGTGATGTTAAGCAAGCCATTACCAGACGTCACCTGACCATCTACTGTAATTCGGGACTGATTTTCAGTGCGAGCCCTTAGTTGAATATCTTGTAGTAATAAGCCCAGCTGACTAACTTTAGCACTCGCATCCCTGACATCCACCGTAGCCATAAGCTCAGGCGAACTTAATGTGCCATTAATGAATGCATCTGCCTTTAGCTGCCCATTCAACGACAACTCATTCAGCAGTGACGTAGGCAATGCCTCCAAGTGCTCAATGAGTAAATTCATCTTTCCAGATATAGCCGATTGTTGAAAATCAACTGCTCCCACAACCGACTCAACATGAATGTTTGTACTAAGGACATCACTACCTGGCAAGTCAACAAACACATCAAAAACTAATGAATCTTGTTGAGCTACCTGAAGGTTAACTTGTTCTATATCAAGCGATTTACGTTCAATGTTAGCGCCAACTGTTTCGCTCCAAAACAAAGATATATTATTGGACTGTATATCACTGTTGATCACTGCAACAGAACCGTTTTTTTCCGTATAGTGAAAATTGCCATTAAGAGAACCTTGAAGAGCCAATCCAGATGCACTAAACAGTGGATTCAGGTTATCTACATTGAATGCTTCAATCTGCCCATCAAAATGGATTTCACTGTCGTTCTTTCTCGCATGAAAACACAACAGCTGAGGCACCGAGAGAGATGATTCTTTTTCATTCCGCAAACATCCTTTGGCTACGTCAAACGTTTGACTAGACACTCTCATTTCTAGCGGATCAACTAGTTCCCATAAGGCAAGTATCGGGTCAGAAAATTTAACAGAAGAAACTTTCCCCAACCACTGCTGCTCATGCCATCCTCCACTAGCATGCAACGTTAAGTGTGCATCATTGACTAACTCCGCCCTTGCCTTTATGTCGTGATCAGTCAGTACACCATCCACATTCATTGAGGCAGTGGAAATAAGGGTTGATGTGTTATTTTGAATATTTTTAGCCGACACCTGCGCACTTATTTTTTCTACCGTACTCGCTAACGAGGCATCGACATCAACAACGATGGCTT
The DNA here is from genome assembly GCA_050633585.1 of Arenicella sp. Lineage (GTDB taxonomy): Bacteria > Pseudomonadota > Gammaproteobacteria > Arenicellales > Arenicellaceae > CALKZN01. Next base: position 3,729 of record JBOEGT010000076.1, on the reverse strand, counting down.
CCGCCGTATAGCCAGCAAGACCTAGTTGTTTAGACGTGATATCAAACTTGACGGAAGGCTTATCTCGAGAGCCTGATAAACTCCCTTGGCTGATGATATCGCCTCGGATCACCGGAACAAGTTCTGAAATATCGGGGGAATCTAATTGCCAATCCAGCTGAATATTTGAACCGATAGAACCACTGACATCTACCTTTGTTTTACCTGATCTTACGCTTAACCTTTGCAACAAGAGCGCTTTGCGATTAACGAGTAACTGAGCCTCGGCATTCAACGCAGCATCTTTTACGTTACCTGTTAACGCCGTATCAATTGCATAGTTTGCACTAGAACCGCTAATAACAAACTCACCATTCGTTTGAACATCTGGAGATCCACTATTTAACGGCCAACGCGCATTGCGCCACTGGCCCTTTAAACTCACATCCCCAATTGCGTTTTCAGACAAGACGACTGGCTGCCTTAAAAAGTCACTCACATTTTTCACAGTGCCTTTCATGTCAAAATGCGTTAATTGCTGCGACGCCATGTTTTCAACTGACAATGTGTTGTGACGCTTTTCATTGACTGAGAACCGGTTCACTTGAAGCTGGTTGTTATCAAATAGCACATCCACATCAAAAAACCAGTTTGAAAACTCCTGATTTCCCGCTTCAACCCTTCCCTTTAATGATGTTTTCACTCCCTGCAAACCTAATGCTGGAGAGATAGAACCTTGGCTCACTATCTCTCCACCGTTGAAATCTACACGTTGATCAAATACAGGTAGGTCACCCTGTGCTTGAGTAGTGATTTTCGCATCCCATTGAATATGATGACTGAGAATATTTTTAATATTTGACTCGATATTAACTGGCCAAGGGCTATCGACAGTTTGTGATACATCGAGTGATTTCCAACGCCCCTGTATCACACCAGAGGTTTTAATCACCTTGTCATTAAACACGTGCGCAGACGATTTTTCTGTTCCCGATAGCGCTGGTGCTCGAAGCGATTCCTCACGTTTATCTTGCGCTAAACCATCCTTGAGCCAATAAACTGAATGCCTAAGTGACACCTTTCCATCTTGAGAGGCAGAAAGGTCAACACGACCTTCAAGAGTCGCAAAACTCTTGTCTTGCTCGACACGCAATGACGATAATTCTAAGATGTCGTCAGCAATCGACGCAGACCCCAAAACTCGCGTTATTCTCCCCGTTAACTGAACACCTTCAAAGAACACTATATCGTCAACCATTAACGCCTTCAATGAAAGATCAATCGGTAAATGAACACCTTTCCAAGGCTGAAAATCAACGGCTGATTTCTTATCGGTCGTCGCAACAATCACTGAAACTTGATTCGCTTTCAATGCACGAATAGACAGTTTTTTTCTCAATAACTCAGACAAGGTAAAACGTAATTCGCCCCGCTTGACGTGTATTGTTAAAGCCCCATCCCCTGACGCAACAGTCAAACCTTGAAAAGAAAAGTGATGGAGATCACCCGTCATTGAATCCAGATGTAGAATGTCTTCTGGCACTTGCGACACTATCCAACGTAAACCACTTTGAGTGTTGCACAACCAATACAAGAAAAGGGCACACAGCAGCACTAGCCCCCCGATGCTCACACTCAACCACTTTAAAAACGCCTTCATAGATCGGTTCCAAAGTTGAAATGCAATCTTAATGGGTTACCGTCACGATCCAATGCAGACGCCAAATCAAACTTTAATGCGCCAAATGGAAGCCGCCAACGCACGCCGACACCAATGCCTTTTTTATAATCAGGACTTCCATCAAAAGCATCTCCCGCATCGATAAAAGTAGCGATCGCGAAGCCGTTTTTTAATGGGTGCTGATACTCCAAACTCGCGGTAATTAAATTTTTTGCTCCTGTCACTTCACCATTACGAGTCACTCCAATACTTTCATATCGATATCCTCTAATGCTGTCATCACCACCCGCTAAAAAACCCAGTGATTCTGGTAAATCAATTGAGTCATCTATCAAGCTGCTTGCAAGTTTCAAACGTGTCTTCACACTCCCAACACCCAAAGGATAGAGCCCTTTGATATTGAATACACTCTGAGCCAAACTAATATCTGAAAGCGCGCGATCATCCGCAATGCTCAATTTGACTCCTACACTCCAGCCCTTGGTTGGAAAATAGAGGTCATCGCTCTGGGTTCTCTCCCATTCAACGCTTGGCATCAACAAATCAACAGTACGCTCAAATTCGGCTTGCTCTTCATTAAGGCGCGTAAATTTTTCACGACTTGCCGTCAGACCAAACGAAATAATGCCTTTTTTCCATCCGAACGATTGCTCAACCCCGGCTTTGCTTAACTGAAAGCGGCGTGTCTCTCCGTCCTCATCTTCTAAAGTCGCAAAGAGGTTAAAATTGTTTAGCTCTCTTCCCGGTTTTGGCACGCGGTAATTCACAATTGCAGAACGTTTTATGTCTGAACCACCTAACCTCGCACTAAAAGTATGACCTCGTTGATTGATACGTCGGTTTTCATATCCAATGCCCCCGCGGGCACCAGTATCGGTTCCTGCACCCACTTCCACATGATAGGCCTGCCGCTTACTCGGCGTTAACACGATGTCAATAGGCACCGTATTGGTCTTTTTATCGACAACACCTGATCTAACCTCAACAGATGAAAAGTAGGGAGATGACGTTAAACGTTGTTGAGTCTCTGTCAGGTTGGCTACATCATATTTTTCACCTTTATTGACGCGTATTAAGGCATTTAAAATATCATCTTCAAGCGCTTCCTGGTGATTGAAGACTCCTTGAGATTCGATTAATTTTTCAGTCGATTGCCACTGAATATTGACTGAATCAACCACATAACGAACGCCACTATCAAAGCTTAAGTTTATCTCTGCAACAGTGCGAGCCTCATTAATAACAATGTTATGTTGACTAAACTTTGCATCAAAATAACCTAATTTGATGGCCGTTGATAAAAGCTGTTTTTTTTCTTTTTCATAGACAGCTTGATCTAATATTTGCCCCGCTAACAACCCATAGTTTCGTTGCCAATTAACAAACTCCATTTGTTGCTCTGATAATGCGCTCAATCGAATATTCACACGCCTAATCCGAACAGGCTGGTTCAACACAATACGATATATCAACATCTCAGTGTTTATGTCGAATTTTTCGTCAATCACGGCATTGTAATAGCCGAAAGGCTCTAAAGCTTGTTTAATTTCTAGTGGCGCTCTATCTCGCAAGCGTTGGCGTTCAGACTCCTTTAATGCATTAAATTTGACCGAATCTGAAGTAGCTGACACTAACCTCACATGTCGCTTTATGTTTTCCAAAGGCGCTCCATCGACACCCAAAAATACAACATTGAACGGCCCTCTATCATCAGCAAAACTGATGCTAATAGGCAACATGAAAAGCACAACAATCAATATTTTGAAAAAATAGACCACTATTTGAATATTCACAAGATAGGAATAAGAAAAATCGACATTAACATCATTTGGCTGACACCTTCCCTTCACACAACAAAGAAAATGATAGCTGTATGAAAAGCGCAACTGTATATAAAATATACAAGAAAAGATGTACGCATCATGTCATATTATTGACTGATAGCTAGGCTTTTCTATCAATTTAATGATTTGTCAAATACCAAAATTCCTCGGTTGAGAAGTTTGATCATTCATTTTATTGTCAATAACGAATTTGATTCCGCAACACCTGAAAAAAACACTGGAAAC
>JBOEGT010000075.1:0-1511 GCA_050633585.1 Arenicella sp. | reverse complement strand
TTAGCTTGGTGATAGTGGTTTGTATGTTTTTGCCTTTATCTCAATGCTCTATGAAAACCCTTGCGACAGTAAATAAAAATACCGGCGAAGTAATTTCTCACTCTGAAAGTATCAATAAAAATGTCGTTGTTTCTGAGCTGTTCCTTGGTGAAGGAGTAGAAGTGTCATTTTGGAGTTTATTGATTCCAATAATGTTTTTTATTCCACTTTTTTTTTCTTTATTGCCTCACTTTAGTTCTTGGATGCAAATATTAAGACTAGTTACGCAAACTTTATTTAGCATATGGTTTGTTTTTTCATCTTACGAATTAGTTTTTACTATTGGTAAGCCGCTACAAGCTGGATGGGCTTTAATGACAGCTTCTTGTTTATTTTTAATTCTTTGTTTAATAGAGTTAATGACAAGAAATTCAAAATCGACGGCTTGTAGCCGTCCTTCAACTGAGCGTTAGACAAAAATGAAAATTCGAGATTCTTATATTGCTACTATTTTAAACGGAGCAATTATGGGTGTTTTGGTTAATAGTATATTTGTAATTTCTGAATGGTATGCAACTTCCAAAAACGGAACTGATATTTTACTTTGGATCTCGTTAATCTGGATTTTTCCTTTGCTACTCGCGTTGTTAGCTATGTTTGGTGGATTGGTTGGTATTCTTACCCGCTGGAAAAAGAGGTGTTTGAAGATAAGTTTATTTTCTTTGGTATTCTTTTTCGCTGGTGTTTTGATGATTTTATCTGGTAATTGGTTAAGAATGAGTGAGTTTTCCGAACTTGCTGAGAGAAGTAAGCCAATTATTTCGGCAATCGAGGGTTACGAAAAAACGAATGGGCATGCTCCTAGTAATCTAAGCAGCTTGGTACCAGAATATTTATCAGAAATTCCGAATACTGGAATGGGTGCCTATCCAGACTATAATTTCTATTCAGGTGAAAAAGCTAAGGAGTATGAAGGAAACCCTTGGGTTTTAGAAGTTTTTACTCCTTCTGCTGGATTCAATTTCGACATATTCTTTTACCTACCTATGCAAAATTATCCAGAAAGGGGATATGGTGGTGTGTTGGAACGAATAGGGAAATGGGCGTATGTGCATGAATAATTACTCGTCTAATGCGCGAAGGCAGCACTTATTTTCCGCTATGAGAAAAGTGAATCATTGATTCGGACGTTATATGTGCGAATGAAAATATTTCTTTGAATAGTTAGGATGCTGGTTATTCTTTTCTATCTTTTGTATGAAAGCGAGATCAATATATCGTACTTGATAAGACTGTCTCACCTGATGGTTATTGATATTGCTTTGGTTTAAAACAGTTGGGCACAAATGGGCAGCCGTTGCTTGGGGGATAATACTTTTAGTATTGTTTACCTTTGGTTTTATTGTTTCAAATAAGAAGAACGAAAGTGATTAAATATTTAACAAGAAGGTCAGAAACGAAAATGTGTTGAGCATTTCTTATATTAAGGAGAAAGTATGGGGTTAATATTTAAAATAGCAGCGGGAATCATT
>JBOEGT010000074.1:0-5108 GCA_050633585.1 Arenicella sp. | reverse complement strand
GAGCAAGTTGATTTTCGGAATATGCCTCTAAAATTATGATTCCGCCTGGTTTCAAGCTCTTTTCAACTAAGGGGTAGAGTCTATTTCTAATTACACTAGGAAGATGGGCTGAAATAGAGATAACAGCATCATAAAAATCTTTTTGAGGTTCAAATTCTGCGAGGTCAGTGACTTCTGTTTGAATCTCTACATTTCTCGATTTTGCTAAAGCTTGTGCCTTATTTAGTGCTACCTCTGAAAGATCTACTCCATAAACTTCCAACCCCTGAGAAGCAAGAAATACGGCATTTCTACCTTCACCCTCTGACAGTGACAGAACCTTCCCATTAAGTAAATTTGAGTGCTCAGCTAGGAATGAATTTGGTTCAAGTCCATATAAAAATTCTTCACTTCTATAACGTTCATTCCAATATTTGTCATCATACATAATTAGCCTCAATGATGCTTAACGCCTCAAACATGGGCGACAAACCACCGGTTTGGCCTCCTTGTGATTTGGCTTGTTATGAGTTTCCATTACACCTACAGCATTTCTTAGTGAACACAAACCCAAGTAACTGTTTATTACAAATATCACATTTATGCAGAATTAAGCCTGTAACAAATCCTATCAACATTGGATACTTCAAATGTTCAACGATAGGCCACAGCTTATTTGCTAAATCAATATTACCACTTGAAGGAAGTACATATTTGGTAGCAACAAAAATGAGAAGCAACAGCACTGAGCTCCAGTATAGTGTGTATTTTATTTTTCGTCTTAAAACAATATCCATTATATGTCCTTAATTACTTTTAATACTCATAACGCTCGGCTCTGCTTGAGGCGCTCCAACATTTCAATATGTGATTTTTCTGCTGCCGCAGTATCCTTTAGCCATGCCTCTCGATCGTTGACCGCACGCCATTGATGAACTGCTTGATAGCCTAATGATTTTTTTATCGGACCGCACTGTGGCCACCCACCATCAAAGCCATTGCCAATTTGGAATTCAAGACTATATGGATAGTAAGAATCCGCGTCAAATTGCCCAATAATTTCAATTTCTTTGACTAGTTTTGACGCATAAATTTCGATACAAGGCACCAGATTACCTTCTTGGTTCTTTGTGTAGGCGATTTTCAGTTTATCTGCTCGTATTTCTGAAAATTCAAAGTCATGATCAAAAACAGCATTAGTTATTGCAACATGACTGACTCATAGCATTGAAGTCGTCACTCTTGGGCTGATAACTAAGAACAATAGAACATACCCAAAACCCTTCTAAAGGGTTCGATTTGATCAGGTCTCCTTTTTCTATGCTCTTCTTCATATCATCATGACTTAATTATTGGTGACACGTAACGCCTCAGTAACGGGCAGAAAATCGCACCGCGACTTTTCTGTCCAGCGAATGAAATGAGCGAGTTGACTGACTTGTTATGCGTCTTTTTAGTTTGCATAGTTACTCACATAGTATTTTATGAATTAAATATAAAACCAATTGCCAGTATACAAATTGCAATTATTGGGTTTATAAATTGTAAGTAAAGTGAAATTTTTCCATTTGTTGATGGTCTACCTCTGTAATACTCCATTCCAAATACCCAAGTTACAGAAAAAAATATTGATATTAATAAAACCATTTATTTTATGATTTCGAACTCATAACGTTCCGATAATGGGCAGAAAATCGCACAGCGGTTTTTCTGTCCAGTGAGTGAAACGAACGAATTAATCGGCTTGTTATACATTTTTCAACCTATTACTAGATGCTTTGGATTAGTAGTCGTTGTATATTCATGAATCCAATAACGAATATCATTTACAAAAGTATACTCTACATTTCCCCCTGTGGAATGATCGGCAGATATGCCTTTACTAAATGAGACTACAACACTCTCTTTTTCAGGCCACCCAATGGAAACGTCTTTAATCAAATTCCCAGACTGAAGCTCTGCTCTTACAATTTGATTGAGGCTTTTGTCAAGCTTCAGTGCATTTTCGATTGTTTTATCGGCTTCAAATCTGCACCGCTTATCTATTTGCTCAATATCAATTTTCATGTGTATAACGCCTCAAACATGGGAGACAAACCAACGGTTTGGCGTCCTTGTGATTTGACTTGTTATATGTTTTTATTGCCACACTTTAAGCCTAGAGCTTTAGCCAAAACAAAAACTATTTTTATCGTTAAGCTTATGAAAATGGTCTAACGCTCCATTCAGATCATTTTTATACTCTGTTTCTTCATTAATATCACCGTATCGATCAAGAGTTCCAACACACCAGCTTTCACCTTCTAAAGATCGGATATAGAGCTCTCCACCAGCCTCTAAACTAACCCCTTCGGCTTGTAAAACGATTGATAGAGCCTTATTAAATTTTTGTTTATCTTCGATCATAGTCTAAATACATATAACGCCCTGCTAAAGGGCAGCGTTTACGCTGTCCATTTTTCAACTGCTTGTTATGTGTTTTATTCATCTTTAGTTGGTATTAAATCAAATCTTAAGCTTATACCAAGATTTTTTAAGTTGTTTTCACATTTAGTCAAAGTTGACTCCAAATATGAAGACCTTTTGATTACTTTTGCTCTCCAACGTTCCCAGCTTTTTACGATACTCTCTATCGCTTGAGGAGAAGCACTTGGCTCATCATCGAAGCCAAACTCAAAGCCACAAGAACACATTTGAAATGAAGGCTCGCCATTACTGTCATAAGCAGGTGAATTTAGTTCTGCGCTACCACATGCAGGACAAATATGAACACCTTCATTATTTTCATAGAGAACAAAATGTTCTCCCAGTCTTGAAACACAGTGGTGCTCTTTCATCTACACATAACGCCTACGTCAGTTGCCGACAAAAGTGGGGTGACGTAAGGAGCCCTGCTTTTGTTGGTCAGCTGCACGTACTTGTTAGTTGCTAGTCGTTGCTATGAAGTGCTGAATTTAAGCCACCCCATACTTTTGAATTTGTAGGTAATACTTCTACCTGCCCAGTTTGGCTGTTTCTCCGGAATAATAAATTTGATTTCCCCGATAGATTCCTTGCGGACACTACGTCTCCATCAGGTGTCTTAACCTTTGTGCCAGCAGTAACATACAAACCAGCTTCAACAATGCAGTCATCACCAAGCGAAATACCAATACCAGCGTTTGCACCTAATAGAGACCTTTCACCTATTGAGTTTACTTGCTTTCCACCACCTGAAAGGGTTCCCATAATTGAAGAGCCAGCACCTACATCGGAATTAACTCCGACCAAAACACCAGGAGTTACGCGACCTTCAACCATTGAACTTCCCAGAGTTCCTGCATTAAAATTTACAAACCCTTCGTGCATCACGGTAGTTCCAGATGCTAAATGAGCACCTAGGCGAACTCGATCTGCATCACCAATTCGAATACCTTCTGGCGTTATGTAGTCTGTCATTCTAGGAAACTTGTCAATCGACGTTACCTGTACGTAAAAATACTCACTAGCAAGTTTTGCTCTCAACTTGTTTACAAATTCCGGTAGAATTGGACCAGCGTTGGTCCACGCTACATTTGGGAGTAGTCCAAAAATACCTTCTAGATTGATGCTGTTGGGTTTAAATGACCGCTCTGATAAAAGATGAAGCCTAAGATATGCATCTTCTGTAGATTCTGGAGAAGAAACAGGATCTATTTCTATCTCAAAAGTCTCACCGCGAATGAGGCCTACATTTTCCGCTGGGCATGAACGCAGAATCTCCTTAGTGTTCAGTGGATACCATCCATCTAAAGTTTTCCCAGAATCTACATCTATGTAGCGGTGACCAATTCTTTTTATCAAAATTCTACTCCGTGGTTTGTGAGATTAATAAGGCAACTAACAGTTTATTCTCCGACTTCTTGTCGGATAACAATGTGTCGTTTATTCCCGATTTTCCGTAAAAACCGACTTTGAACTTTCCCTTTTATTTTCATATGTTTACCCCGTTTTTACCTACTATTTAGCTCTATTAGACCGACATGAAGTCGGGATAATAAGTTGTCGGTTTTAATATAAAAATAAATTTTGTTTATTTATTTTCAACAACTTAACCGTTATTTGCTGACATATTAGCCCGACAGTCGGATTTTTTTCAAGTCGGATATGTCATATTAATTAAATACTAAAAGGATTTAGATATTTTAAAAAGGAGAGTACACATATGGATATGAATGATATTCGAGGCCCGCTGCCTCAAAAACCAGTTAAATTCATGCATCAATTAATAGCTTTTATTCGAGCACGAAATTTAGCTTATAAAACTGAAAACACTTATTGTTTATGGGTCAAACGATATATTTTTTATCATAATAAGCAACATCCAAAAGACATGAACTCAATGCATGTTGAGCAGTTTCTTCATCATCTTGCAGTTGTGGAGAACGTCAGCGTTGGCACACAAAAAGTTGCCTTGAACGCACTTGCATTTCTTTATAACCAGTTTCTTAAACAAAAGCTTGGAAATATCTCAGTTTCAAAAGCGAGAGTATCTAGACGTGTGCCTGTTGTCTTTTCACATAAAGAAGCAACGGCTGTCATTGAACGACTTAGCCACCCTTGGCAACTTATTGCGTCGATCATGTATGGCGCGGGGTTACGCACTAGTGAAGCAATTTCTTTGCGGATAAAAGATATAGACTTTGATCAACACATGATTGTTGTGCGTTCAGGTAAAGGTGGAAAAGATAGACGGACTATTTTGCCAGAAATTTTAGTTGATCAATTGCATGAACAAATTATTACGGTGATGCGTTTACACGAATCTGACTTGAAAAACGGCTATGGAGAAGTCGCGATGCCAAATGCATTAGACAGAAAATATCCATCGGCAGCAAAAGAGTTGGCATGGCAATTTTTATTTCCTTCGTATAAGTATTCGCGTGATCCTCGTTCTGGGATTGAAAGAAGGCACCATGTTTATGACCGCTCTTTACAAAGAAACGTTAAAAAGGCTATCCATACTTGCCATATTTCAAAGCACGCTAACTGCCACACATTTCGTCACTCGTTTGCCACAAGGCTATTAGAACAAGGCAATGATATTCGAACAGTACAGGAATTGCTTGGGCATTCTAATGTCGAAACTACTGAAATCTACACTCATGTAT
>JBOEGT010000073.1:0-27791 GCA_050633585.1 Arenicella sp. | reverse complement strand
CCATTTCTTAGTTTTAAATATCCATATCAGAAGTTTATTTGTTTGTGTTGTTGTTTATAACTCAACTCTTGCCTTTTATTATTCTCAAAATGAAGTTAAAGGGCTTTGACTCCTTTATTTAACTGCACAAGAGTTTGTATATTGAGTTTTAATGTTTATCTGTGAGGGTTTGCTACATCCATTATCACTGGATTTTAGCGCTTGTATAGCTTGTACTTGAAAAGCGGTTGATATTAAAGGGCTCTATAGGTAGTTCGCTTTTTCCATCAATAATTAATTCACTCAGGATTTTTCCTGCAATTGGTGCTAGTTGAAAGCCATGTGCTGAATAGCCAAAACTGTGAAAAGCACCATCAATATTACTTTTGCTAATAACAGGGATATTATCAGGTAAGTATCCTTCAATTCCTGCCCAAGATCTTACTACTCGTGCATTTCGTATTATTGGGAATAGAGAAATAGCTATACTGGCGTTAATCGCTAAACCCTTGTCATTTAGCTGCGTTTCATTGGTTACAGTATTCGCTGTTCCTACATGTCCTCCACCAATCATGACAGTGCCATTTTGAAACTGTTTGAAAGACAGTGGTTTTCCTTGGACACCAACTACTGCGTCAATAAAGTGTGGAAGACGATTCGTAATCATTAACATTGGTGCTCGAGCCTCAATAGGGACAGGTTCACCAAGAGTTTCTGCGATTTTACCACCCCATGCACCAGAGCTGTTTACAAAAATGGGAGACTCAAATTGGCCTTTGCTAGTGGAAATTTTCCAGATATTTCCATTTTTCTTAATATTTAGAACTTCTACTTTTTCTTTAATTTGTACGCCGAGACTGATACATTTTTTTTTGAATGCTTGGCTTGTTCGAAAAGGATTTGCTGACCCATCTCCTTCAACAATTAACCCTCCTACACAGTGATCAGATATGACAGGTACTTTTTCTCGAAGGGTATTTTGATCAATGATTTTTTCATGATTAAAACCCATTTTACAAACATGTTCCACACGGCTTTTTAATTGTTCTAAGTGTTCTTCTGTTTCGGCAACTTTTATTTGCCTTGAAGAGATAAAGCCACAATCACTATCTACAAGGGATTCAATTTTTTGCCACATTTTGGCTGATTCTACTGCCAGAGGAATTTCAGCGAAATCTCTTCCTAACCGCCTTACGCCTCCAGCATTAACACCAGAAGCATGCCTGCCGACATAATCTTTTTCGATTACAATGACAGATATGCCTTGCATAGCAAGATGAAGTGCTGTCGAACAGCCATGTAATCCGCCTCCAATGATGACAACATCGGCAATATTAGCGTTTTTTGATGTAGATTTTGAGTTCATGACTTTAATCCTCTGAGGCTTTATGAAGGTTGGCTAGCTCATGCAAGAATAGGGGCTTAATGGGCGGGCGTAATCGATAGTAGCCAATGTCATTCACTGGTTTTTTTAGAGTATTCGATATTAATTCTGATACAGTGAGTCCACAAAACCTCCCTTGGCAAGGACCCATGCCACATCTGTTGAAGCTTTTTAATTTATTAGGCTCATCGAAACCAGTTTTAACAACTTCGCGAATCTCTCCAGCGGTTAACTCTTCGCATCTACAGATAATAGTTTTGTCATGCTTCGGGATTCTGAAGTTTTCAGCAGGTTTAAATAAGGCATCAAGAAAAGGTCTTGAACGCATTTCAGATTTTAAAACTGATCTATGAGGGGTTGCGGAAATATCACGTTCCTTAGGGGTGATTTTTTTAAGTTGAGTTAATGCACCAAGAGCTGCTATGTGGCCTCTCTGCTCTGCTGCTTTAGCCCCACCAATCGATGTTCCATCACCAGCGACCCTTATTCCCTTAATGCTTGATTGAAACCAATTATCGACGGTGATATTCCAGCAAGCTTGACGTGAATTCCAATTGCTATCACAACCTGCGGCTAAACTAATATTTATATTGGGCACAACTCCTTGATGAAGCAGGATATGTTTAGCTTGGAGTTCCTTCCATGTAGAGTTGTTTTTATATTTTATGCCTGTTACTGATGTTTTTCCAATAATTTCTAATTCTGTTGCTCCAGTAATAAAAGGAACTTTCGATTGAATAATTCTTCTTTTCCACTGCCAACCTTCAAATATTTTTGGCAGTGCAGGCAAAGCATTCGGTAGGTGAGGTAGAGCCTTTAGATAGTTAATCTTTGGCGTTAGGTCGATAACTGCTTTGATGGGTATTCCAGCCGTTAAGTACTGATAAATTACTAAATAAAAAAGTGGCCCACATCCGGCGAATATAGCGTCTTCAATAGCGAGTTCAGATTCTTTTAATAGTATCTGAGCTGCTCCAATTGTCATTACTCCTTGTAGCGTCCAACCTGGTACAGGAAAAGGTCTTTCTAAAGCTCCTGTAGCAATGATAATTTCTTTTCCATAAACAGTTTGAGCCATGCCTTTTGCTGAAAAGCCAACTTCATTGTTATTTGAAACCTTCCAAACTGATGCTTTAGGGATGTATTTGATATTTTCAGTTTTGCTTCTACCACGAAATTTTTCTGCAAGTGCCAACCCTGAATGATATGAGTCACCAAGTTCAACTCTGTTTCGATTTTTCATTGCCTCTATAGCCCTATATATTTGGCCGCCAGGGGCTGTTTGTTCATCAAGTATTAGAATGCTGTCACTATACTTTGATGCCTGAGTTGCTGCTGCCATTCCAGCAGGTCCTGCTCCAACTATTATAATATCGTATGTATCAGTCATTTTATTTCTCTTGCTTTGGTATCGATGTACTTGCAGATTCGGCTATACGAACTGGGCGTTTAATCTGCATGCCTTCCCTTACTTTTATCATGCAGGATTGTTGGTTATTTAGTTCATCAATAGTCAATAAACAATCGAAACAAACACCCATCATGCAAAATGGTGCGCGTGAAGCTCCGGATACGGGTGTTTCACGAAAATGATCAATACCTGCTTCAAGTAAAGCAGCTGCAACGTTCAGGTTTTCTCGTACAAATATCTTTTTATCTTCAAAGAAGATGCAGACTGTTTGAGCTTTATCTTTAGAAGTTCTGGTGAACATGTAGTTCCTCATTTGTTATTCTTTCTATCATTTTCAGAATGAAAACATGATAAATATGCGTGGTTAACACCATCACGATGAACTTAGGATTAAATAGAGCATTGATCTTAAAAGGGTCGTTATAAAATGTGGGCAATGTCATTTATTTGTCCTTAACGTTGATGTGTGTTTTATCAGGATCGTATAAATGATACGTTGCGATTTTTATAAATCAAATAGCAATTTCTTTCATTGGTATGTGTAAATGTTATGTATTTATTCAATTTGACCACCAAAATACTTTTAGGGTGAATCGTATTGGCCAAAGTTCGATGGCTATTTCGATTTAAGTGAGTAATTCCCCTTCTTATAGTTTTTTGCTTATGATATTAGTCCGTTAAGCAACATATTTATCAATGGAAATGAGCCATTGATGTTTATGATCACAACTTTCGCCTTGAAATCCCTTAAGACATGATTTTCCCTTAACGTTGATTTTTTAGTTAAATGTAAGTGAAGTTTTATAGTGTATATTCATAATATTTGGTTATACCTTCTTAATTCAATAGTATTTGAATTATGTCATTTGCTGTGTTGTTATCAGTTGATACCTATATTTAATTAGGTTGATTACATAGTAGAGAGGTGAAGTTATGAAGTTAATCAATAGTCTCAATCCATGGACTTGTTCTAAAAGTAAGTCTCATCATTTTATGAAATCCAGTTTATTAATAGTGCTGTTTTTTTTGGTCTTCTTTGCGGTAAACACCGTTAACGCGGAACCAATTAAGATACGCTTTTCTCATACTGTTGATGAAGATACGCCGAAAGGAAAAATGGCTAATCGCTTCAAGCAGTTGGTGTCAGAGAGGTTGGGTAACGATAAAGTTGTAGTTGAGGTGTACCCTAATTCAACACTATTTGATGATAATGGATCTGTTGATGAACTGTTGAAAAACACAGTGGAAATGGCTGCTCCAGCAATGTCAATTTTAAAAAAATACACGACGCGTTTGCAAGTAATGGATTTGCCTTTTTTGTTTGTTACGCCTGAGGCTGCATCTAACTTTTTGCGAGGAGCTTATGGAGATCGTTTATTAAGGCTTGTAGAACCTCAAGGTTTACTTGGGCTTGGTTTTCTTGATAATGGGATGAAGCAATTATCAATGAATTCTTCCTTAAAAGTACCAACTGATGTTAAAGGAAAAAGGTTTCGAATAATGAATTCAGATGTTTTGGAATCACAATTTAAGCAAGTAGGTGCGACTCCTCTCAAAAAATCATTCAAACATGTGTATTCTTTGCTTGAGGATAATGAAGTGGATGGGCAGGAAAATACATGGTCAAATATTTATTCAAAGAAATTTTTTGAGCATCAGCCTTTTATTGTTGAGTCAAATCATGGTTATTTGGGTTATATGATAGTGACTAATAAGGTGTTTTGGGAGGGTATTCCCAGTGATGTTCGAATCATTTTAGATAAAGCCTTAGCTGAAGCGATTGATTATGGTAACAAAGTAGCTCTTGAAAAAAGCATTGCAGATAAAAATAAAATTTTGGCTTCTGGTAAAAGTGAGATTCATACTATGTCACTAGAAGAACGTAAGGCTTGGGTTGAAGTGATGAAGCCCGTTTGGAATTTATATAAAGATGAAATTGGTAGTGAGTTAATTTTAGCTGCGGCCTCTGCACGTTAAGTAATCTCTTATTCTAGAGAAGTGACATAAGTATTTGAAAAGCAGTGTAATACCTTAATCCAATAAGGTTAGCCTGTAAATTATAGTCGTTTAACTTCAGAGCATAGCAAAGGTTGAAATTAAGGATGCTAGCTCTGATATTACTCGTTAGTATTTTTTCTCTGAGTGGGCCATAGTATGTTGTTAGATGTTTATTAATAGGGAAATAGTTTTATCAGTCGTGATTGCATTGTCTGTTAAGTAGCCGTATTTGTTCCTGCGCATCTATTGATTGTAAGGGTATTCACTTTTTATCATGTAATACTACCTTGGCAGGACATTTTTGCCTGTCTCATATCTCGAGACTTAAGTTATATAGTTTGCCTCATGTTTGATTTTCGTAAGGTTTATTCAACTTATATGTATTTTGATATTCTTTTTTTCGAATCTACACTCTACTTTTTAGTGCCACTGCTAATTTTGCTAGGGGTGAACTTTATGGTGATAGGTATAAAAAAATTCATAAAAAATACTTTTAAACAGCAAATTTCAATAATTATTCTGCAGTTAACTGTGTATGGAGTTTATTGAGTTTTTTATGCTAAATAATGAGTATATGTATAAATAAAAAAGTTTAATAATTGAAAGGTATGTTTAAATATTATATGGTGTAGGGCAGCTACTATGAGGTAATTACAATGTTAACTTTTCGAATGATTGAAGCTTTTCGTGCAGTCATAATTAATGGGAGCATTAGTGAAGCGGCTACTTATATGTATATTTCTCAACCAGCAGTGAGCCGGTTAATCAAGGATCTCGAGAGTGAGCTAGGTTTTAAATTATTCGATCGACGCAATGGCAGAGTATTTGCTAATGATGATGGTTTAAGTTTTTTTGAAGAAGTACGAAGGTCATATATAGGTCTGGAAAGGCTTGAGCAAGCAGCTGAACATATCAAAAAAAGGGAGATTGGTGTAATCAAGATTGCATGTTTGCCTGCAGTAGGCTTTAGCATTATGCCGAAAGTTATAGCGAGTTTTATAAAGTTATATCCTGAAATAAAAGTCCACATTCAAGCTCAACACTCAACAGATATCATTAAGTTATTAACTTCTTTGCAGTGTGATATTGGGTTTGTTGAAACTACATTGTCAGCTCCTTCATTACGCAAGGGGCCTGAATATCATTTGAACTGCGTGTGTATTCTTCCTCCAGGGCATAGACTTTCTGAAATAGATGTTATTGAAGCAAAACACCTAGTCGACGAACCTTTTATTTCTCTTGGTATTAATTCTAAAGTTCGATTTAAGTTAGATTCGATATTTGAAGCGGCTGGTGTCAAAAGAAATATAAAGCTAGAGGTGTTAGAAAGTAAAATGCTTGCTTCTTTGGTGCTTGATGGGTGCGGTATTTCAATTATTGATCCAATGACTGCCTCAACTCTAGTCGATAACGGTCTTGTCGTGCGGCCATTTGAACCAGTAACGCCTTTTTCATTCAAGGCTTTATCGTCAATGCAAGCGTCTAGAAATACTATGATAGATGCATTTTATGAGGTTTTTTCACAGGTTGTTTCTGAGGAAGTAGCAAATGATTAGTTGGAGAAATTGAATAGTTTCAGTGTTTTTTAGTCGGTTTTGTGAAGAGGTGAAATATTTAAAAACTCATTAAAATACACTTTTCCTAAATTGTCAGTATGACTGTTTATGAAGTTTTTAATGGATATATTGAAGCTTATTATTTGAATGTTCACCGTTTTTCAAATTGACCTCTAGCTTTGAAAACTATGGGATATTTGCTGTTAACGTTTTGCTAAATTAGTTTGCATTAAGAATAGAAGTATAAATATATCTTGTTTCTTAAGCTGTAAGGAGGGCTTTTTGATGAGAAGTTGAAACCTGTATGAATTATTTGAAAGTGGGACGATATTGTTTGCTGACTGTCCTTACTTCGCAATTTATCGTTCTTTTATGTTTGAGTTGAAAAATTACAACGCTATAACATTTCAACATAAATGCATATGTAATTAGAATTAGGAATAAGTTTTTAGTTCTGTAAAATTATTCCAAACAAAACTAAAAAGAGGATAATGAATATGTATAAACCACTCATCACAGCCACTGCCTTGGCTCTTGTAAGTTCGATTTCATATGCTGAAGAGAAAACACTCTACTTAGCTGCATATGGAGGTTCGACAGAGACCTTGTTTAAGAAAGTATTTATTCCACAGTGGGAAAAAAAGACAGGAGCTAAAGTTGTTTACGTACCTGGTAAATCGACCGATACACTAGCTAAACTGCGTGCGCAAGAGTCATCACAAGAGATTGATGTCGCTATCATAGATGATGGTCCAATGACGCAGGCGATTAATTTTGGTTATTGTGAGAAGGTTGATGACAGTACTTTTTCTGATCTCTACAACGCCGCTCGTATGCCTGAAAATAAAGCCGTTGGGGTTGGCATTGTCGCAACTGGCTTTGCTTATAATAAAGATTACTTTGCAAAAAAAGGGTGGGATGCGCCTAGTTCTTGGTCAGATTTAGCTGATCCAAAATATAAAGGAGTACTTTCAGTCCCGCCAATTACCAATGGGTATGGTTTGCATGCATTAATTATGGCGGCCAAGATTAATGGTGGTGGCGAAACTAATATTGAGCCTGGGTTCGAGATGTTTGAATCTAAAATAGATAAGAATGTTCTGGTTTATGAACCTTCTTCTGGAAAAATGTCTGAACTTTTTCAAAGCGGTGAAATAGCATTGTCTATATGGGGAAGTGGACGATTGAAGTCATTAGCTGATACCGGCTTCCCTGGAGGATTCTCTTATCCAAAAGAAGGTGCCGTTAATTTGTTAATTACTGGGTGCCCAGTTGTTGATTCTGATGTGCCAGAGTTGGCTCAGGACTTCCTTAAATTTATGGTATCTGCAGAAACACAAAAAGCCTTGGCGCTGGAGAAGGGGTGGGGGCCTGTAAATCGCAATACTGAGTTAACGGAAGAGCAGGTTGGTGCATTGCCTGTCGGCCCAGAACGTGTTGATAAATTAGTCACAATTGATTACACGACTGTCAATGCAGCTCGTGGAAATTGGACTAAGCAGTGGACTCGTCGCATCGAACGCTAAACCTCCCCCTAGTTCGGCGCGTATTATCACTTTGCAATACGCGCCATTTTTTCTTTTAGCAGGACCTATTTATGGCTTTTTTAACCCTTGAAACTTTACAAAAAAAATTTAATGAATTTGTGGCTGTACGTGACATGACGTTAAGTGTTGAACGTGGTGAATTTATTTCGCTGCTTGGCCCATCTGGTTGCGGAAAGACAACAACACTACAAATGATTGCTGGGCTTTTGGAGCCAACATCTGGAAAAATTTGTCTAGATGGTATGGATATTACGCATTTAGCACCTAATAAGCGTGGTTTGGGTATTGTCTTCCAAAGTTATGCTTTATTTCCTCATATGACAGCTACTGAAAATGTTGCTTTTGGGCTTGAGATGAAAGGTGTAGAAAAAACTGAGAGGTTGGAACGTGCTCGACAGGCTTTGAACCAAGTTAAATTGACGCAGTTTGCAGATCGATATCCTAAAGATATGTCAGGTGGGCAACGACAAAGGGTGGCATTGGCAAGAGCGTTAGTGATTGAGCCACCTGTTTTATTACTTGATGAGCCGTTGTCAAACTTGGATGCTAAGCTGCGTGAGGAAATGCGGATTGAATTGCGTCTTTTGCAACAAGATTTGGGCGTGACTACAATTTTGGTAACGCATGACCAAGAAGAAGCGCTGTCGATGAGTGATCGAATTGTTGTAATGAAGCAGGGGGACGTTTCTCAAATCGCTGCACCTCTTGATCTATATGAGAGGCCAATCAATACATTTGTCTCTGATTTTGTTGGTAAAACGAACCTTATTTCTGGGGTCATAACCGGGGATAATGAAGTCACAGCTGGAGGCACTCGTCTTAATATTGACACTATCAGTCATACTGGTCAGTCAAGTGTGACATTGTCGATTCGGCCAGAAAAATTTTACATGTCAAGTGATACATCGGGCCATGAAGTTCGGGTTGATGCCGCAATTTTTCTGGGTGCAAACTGGTTATATAGAGTAACGAGTAGCATGGGTGAGTTGTTTGTGACACAGCCTAATACCGGCCAAGCTGGTTATGCAAAAGGTGACGTTGCTTGGCTCAGCTGGCCTGATGATGCAATTACTATGTATGCAGGAGTCGCATAATGAACTTGGCACGTCGTAATAAAACGCCTTATCTTCTCACGGGGCCGGGAGTCATCTTTTTTTCAGTACTTCTCTGCGTTCCTATGCTGATGACTTTTTTGCTCAGCTTACATTCCTATGATTTTAACTCAGGCATTCAGACAGACTGGACCATTGCCAACTATACTGAAGTGTTAAGTGATAGTTATTTTCATAAGATATTTGCTCGCACTTTTGGTTTATCGGTATTGGTCACGATTATTTGTGTCCTAATTGGTGTACCGGAAGCGTATATCCTGTCGCGATTGAGTGCGAAGTGGAGGTCAATTTTCCTCCTTATCATTCTCGGCCCTTTGTTGATTTCTGTTGTAGTTCGCACCTTAGGTTGGGCTCTATTCTTTGGAGGTAACGGTATCTTAACAATGGTCTCTCAAGCGTTGGGCTTTGGTGAAGAGCCTGTTAGTTTAATGTTTACATTTACTGGAATGACTATTGCACTTGTACATGTGCTGGTGCCATTTATGGTTATCTCTGTGTGGGCATCAATACAAAAAATTGACCCTCAAACAGAAGATGCTGGTCTAAGTTTAGGCGCCTCTAAATCTACCGTATTGTGGCGTATTACGCTCCCGCAAGCGATTCCAGGGATATTGTCTGGCAGTTTGATTGTTTTTGCGTTAACCGCGAGTGCTTTTGCCACGCCAGCGATCATTGGTGGCCGACGAATGAAAGTCGTCGCCACTGCGGCTTATGATGAATATCTGAGTACGCTTAACTGGCCACTTGGAGCAACAATAGCGGTTTTATTATTGATCGCCAATATCGCTATTATCGTCAGCTATAACAAGTTTATTGAGCGGCGTTTTGCCAAAATTTTTGAATAGGAGAACGTAATGAAACGCCTTAGTCTCACTGCACTTATTTTTCATGCTATTTTCATAATCTTTATATTGGCACCGCTTGCTATGGTAGTGGCGGTATCTTTCACTGGTAAGGGTTATTTATCGTTGCCAACAGATGGTTTATCTCTTAGATGGTTTCGTGCCATTTTAGATAACCCTGATTTTATTAATGCATTCTGGGTTTCTACTTGGCTGGCGCTTGTGTCTGCTACGGTCGCGGTGATTATCGCCGTGCCATCCGCACTTGCTATCGCAAGGCATAGGTTCCCTGGGCGCGATATTATATCGGCTTTTCTTTTGTCTCCGTTGATGATTCCACACCTGGTTTTAGGTGTTGCATTTCTACAGTTTTATTCACAAATTGGTTTAGGTGGATCATTCTATGGTCTTGCGGCTGCTCACGTAATTTTGGTTACGCCATATGCTTTACGCTTAGCACTTTCTGCTGCGACAGGGCTTTCAACCGAAGCTGAATCTGCCGCATTAACACTTGGAGCATCTAGGTTTACTGTTTTTCATAGGATTACTTTGCCTCTGATTTTACCGGGTATTGCTGGAGGGTGGATCCTTTCGTTTATTACTAGCTTTGATGAGCTAACGATGAGTGTATTCGTCTCTTCTCCTTCTACTCAAACACTGCCTGTGAAAATGTATCACCATATTGAACAAACGATTGACCCATTAATTGCTTCTGTGTCAACAGTGCTGATTATCTTGACCCTTATTGTTATGTTGGTATTGGATCGATTCTATGGGCTGGATAAAGTGTTTGTGGGAAAAGGTTAATTAACAATCCAGTTTAGCTATTAGCGTTAAATGTGATTATCAATTCATTGTGGCTTTTGGATGTTAGGTAATCACAGGTATGTCAATATTTGCCTGTTCTATGTTTTTGTATTACTTCTTTACTATTCAAGAATTGTACTTTAATGGCGTTGCATCTTTTAAAGGTTTTGTTACAAACAGCAATAAAGTACGTAAAAATATTACTGCTAGTCTTTGCACTAAGCGCTTTTCTAAACTATGACATTAAAAGGTTTGCATACCTTTATTATTTCAACGGAGAAATTACATGATTGAAAGGCGGCATACATCAGCTCGAATGAGCAAAATCGTTAAACATAATGGAGTGGTTTATTTGTGTGGTCAGGTTGGTAGTGGTAAAACGATTGGCGCTCAGACTAAAGATTGCTTATCGAGGGTAGATACTTTACTTGCAGAAGCGGGATCGTCACGTCAACAAATTTTACAAGCTATCGTTTGGTTGCCAGATATAACTGACTTTGATGAAATGAATGAGGTTTGGGATGCTTGGATTCCTGAAGGGTGTGCTCCTGCACGTGCTTGTGGCCAAGTAAAGCTCAGGCCCGGTAGAAAAATCGAAATTATTGTTACAGCGTTATCCCAGCTAGATTAAGCATATGAATTTTTGTATATTTTTCAGCTGCTAATTTATCTTTTATATCTAAGCATTTAAGCATCTTTTATATGAACTTAATTGATGAACAATATTAGCTATGAAAGTGTTACCCGTCATTCATTCACTTCTGCGTTTAACTTAACACCACACTATTAAAAAGTGAATAGAAAGTTGATTTTATTTAAATGCTTTCAAATTAAAAATTACCCTAAAGTTCATGAAAAATAGAAGTATGTATGGAGAGCAAACAGCACTTGCTTTAATAAATTTTCCTATAACAGATGTCCGCCTTAATGATTTTCCAGAAATTATTAAAGCTTTGGCCATGGTTAAAAAATCAGCGGCATTAGCAAATGCTGAGTTAGGAAAAATTTCTTGTAGTAAGGCTGCTGCTATTATTGATGTTTGTGAAGAGATTATTGACGGTTCTCATCACGAGCACTTTGTTGTTGATATGATACAAGGAGGCGCTGGAACATCGACAAATATGAATGCAAATGAAGTGATAGCAAATATTGCTTTATTGAAGTTAGGCTATAAAAAGAATCAATATCATTTTTTACACCCAAATGATGATGTTAATGCATCGCAATCAACAAATGATGTATACCCAACATCTTTAAAGTTAGCTATTTTACAGTCTCTCCCCGATTTACTGTCAGCTCAACTAAAGTTAGTAGATGCTTTTACTGATAGGGCGGAAACATTTGAAGGCGTGTTGAAAGTTGGCCGCACCCAATTGCAAGATGCTGTGCCGATCACGGTCTCTTCAGAGTTTTTGTCATTTGCAAATACTATTTCAGAGGATATTCAGCGTTTGAAAGAGGTTGCAAAATTGCTTTGTGAAATTAATTTAGGTGGCACTGCTGTAGGAACAGGAATTAATGCTCCAACTGGTTATTCTTCAAAGGCCATAGCTTATCTAAAGGAAGTGTCAGGCTACTCATTAACGCTGACAAATGATCTTGTAGGAGCGTCTTCTGACTTAGGCGCTTTTGTTGCATTCTCAGGTATTCTAAAAAGAATATCCGTCAAAATTTCGAAAATTTGCAATGACCTCCGATTGCTATCAAGCGGCCCTCGAGCGGGTATTGGTGAAATTATTTTACCTACTGTTCAGGCAGGGTCTTCTATAATGCCTGGAAAAGTTAACCCGGTTATTCCAGAAGTTGTGAATCAAGTAGCATATCAAGTAATAGGTAATGATTTAACTGTGACTATGGCAGCTGAGTCTGGGCAGTTGCAATTAAATGCTATGGAACCCGTGCTTGGGTATAATATTTTATCTTCCATGAGATTGTTAACTAATGCACTGGAAGTGCTTACAACACGGTGTGTCAATGGAATTGAGCTAGACTTAGTGCGATGTAAAAAGTTATTAGATGAGAGTTTGGTTTCTGTCATCGCATTAGTCCCAGAAATAGGCTATGAAAAATCTGCTGAAATAGCTAAAGAAGCTTTAATATCTAATAAAACTTTGCACGAAATTATTTTAGAAAAAGGAATCATTTCTCAACAAAAGCTAGAAGTATTATTTTCTTCTAATAATTTGCTAGGGAATTATTCTTTGTCAAATAGTCAGAATCACTGTGATTCAGGAAAGATGTAAACGAACTTAAGACAAAGAGTTGTTGAACGGTGTCAAATACATCGCGATGATTGAGTTTTTTTGTTAAAACATTCACGCAATACGTTAAAAAAGACTTAATAATGGCTTTTTTGGGCGGCTTAGTGCATTTAAGTTACGCCAAAACGCCTCTAAAGTCTTATTTTATATAGTTTGAGCTGTTCGGACTCGGGCACCATTTCTTCGTTTGAACTATCCATCTTAGAATTTTATTTGTTCAAGTTGTTCCCTTAAATTCAGGTTAGCCCTTTGCTGGCTTGGTATTCGTCGTAAGTGCCGCCAAAAAGGATGGTCTGTTTGTCTTTGATTTCAAGTATTTGATTGGCAAGTGTTGATACGAATTCGCGATCATGGCTGACAAAAATCAAGGTGCCTTCATACTCTTTTAAGGCATTGTTGAGTGCTTCAATCGCTTCCATGTCCATGTGATTGGTGGGCTCATCTAAAATCAAGACATTGGTGTCTTGCATCATAAGCTTGCCGAAGAGTAGACGGTTTTTTTCACCACCAGAGCACACCTTGGCTTTTTTGTTGAAGTCGTCTTCGGTAAACAATAGGCGACCTAATAAGCCACGCACTTTCAAGTCATCATGCTTTGGTGTGCGCCATTGTGACATCCAATCAAAGATTGTCATGTCATTGTCAAAGTCGAGAGTGTTATCTTGAGGGCAGTAGCCAATGGCGGCATTTTCAGACCATTTATAGCTGCCACTATTAGGCGTGAATTGATCCATTAGGCAACGTAGGAGTGTCGTTTTGCCGGAGCCATTTTCGCCTAACACCGCTAAGCGAGAGCCCGCCGCGAGAATGATGTTATCAGTGGTAAATAAGGTTGTCCCGTTAAAGCCATGTGATAATTTTTCTAGTTCTAGCGCATTTCGATGTAACTTTTTATGTTGTGTAAACGCTAATCTTGGCGTCATTCTGCTCGATGATTTCACTTCATCTAGTTTAATTTTATCGAGCTTTTTAGCGCGAGAGCTGGCTTGTTTAGCTTTGGAAGCGTTGGCACCAAAACGGTTAACAAAGTCTTGCAGTTCTTCAATTTCTGCACTTTTTTTGCTATTTCCGGCGAGTAATTGCTCTCGAATTAAGCTGGATGCAGACAGAAAATATTCATAGTTGCCTGGATAAATGCGCAATTCGCCATAGTCAATGTCGGCCATGTGCGTGCAGATCGAATTTAAAAAGTGTCTATCGTGCGAGATAATCACCATGGTGCAGCTGCGTTTATTGAGTTCAATCGTCAACCAGTTGATGGTATCGATATCTAGGTTGTTGGTAGGCTCGTCGAGCAATAGGATGTCTGGGTTAGCGAATAAGGCTTGAGCGAGTAATACACGGAGCTTTCGACCGGGAGCGACTTCACTCATTAGTCCAAAGTGTAATGCTTCTTCAATGCCCGCATTGAGCAGAATCTCCCCCGCGCGGCTTTCCGCGGTGTAGCCATCCATGTCGGCAAATTCAGATTCTAGCTCACCGACCTTCATGCCATCGGCTTCAGACATGTCAGGTAGGGCGTAAATGCGATCACGTTCGCATTTAATGGCCCATAACTCTTTGTCACCCATGATCACGGCATCAATCACGCTGTATTGCTCAAAAGCAAATTGGTCTTGATTCAAAGTACCCAGTTTGTCGCCAGGAGTGACTGATATATTGCCAGCGGTTGGTTCTAATTCTCCGCTCATGATTTTCATTAACGTCGATTTGCCACAACCATTAGCACCAATTAAGCCGTAGCGATTGCCATTGTCGAATTTTGCCGAAATATTTTCGAATAAAGGCTCTGAACCAAATTGTATGGTGATGTTTGCGAGAGAGATCAAAGGGGTGTCCTGATGTTAAAGCTGGCGGTATAAGAATTAAGGCAGCGGAGTCTACAGGCTATTTGTGGTTGAGTACACAGTGAGTGCTGCTCTATGAGGATTTACCATGCTTTGGTGAACAATGTGTTGTTTGCGGGGGTAGGTTTAGAATGGTTTATTCAAGCGCTGGCAGTAGGTTTTTGATTGTTCAAGCAGTCCAGAGAAAATTGCAATTGTTGATTTTTCACTTAGATACACTGCTATCTCGAATTTAACTATTGATGTGAGTTTTGGAGATTGAAAGATGAAGACAGTCAGTATTTATGATTTAACGTCAGCCCCTAAGGCCAGTAAGCCATTGTTAGAAAAGTCAGTGAAAGATTTTGGTATGGTGCCGAATCTGCATGGTGTTATGGCCGGTGCTCCTGCGTTGTTGGAAGCGTATCAAACACTTCATGCGTTGTTTATGAGCACGTCTTTTGATGATGAAGAGCGAACTGTGGTTTGGCAAACGATTAATGTAGAACATGATTGTCATTATTGCGTGCCTGCACACACCGCGATTGCCCATTCTATGGATGTTGATGCACATCTTACTGATGCATTGCGTCATCAAGCGTCAATGCCAACTGAAAAGCTTCAAGTGTTGCATGACACTACACTGAAAATCGTGCGAAAACGTGGCGTGTTAGCGAAGAACGAGCTTAACACTTTTTTTGCAGCGGGTTACGGAGAGCAGCAGTTGTTAGAAATAATTTTAGGCGTGTCTCAAAAGGTTATGAGTAATTATGTTAATCACATTGCCCAAACGCCCATTGATACGCCTTTTTCAGCGTTTGCCTGGGAAAAAGCAAGTGTAGACTAGGCAGGTTGGACTAGACAGGGTGGCTAGTAAGGCCAGAGTGATCTTAACAGTTGATAAACTCTGGCCTTATTTTAGTCGTACTCTATGAGTGAGTTGCCCATTACTGTGAGGGGAATTGTCGGCAGATTGCTCAGATCTTAGTGTGAGAATCTAGCTCCTCAGGTTTGTAAAACCAGTAAAAGCTGTCTTTTTCTATTGCTTCAGGTAGCGATTTTTTATCTTGATGATTTCTTTGCGCACATAATTCCTGCTTTGCTTGTTCGAGTAAGGCATCGAAATTTGGTTCATTATGTACGAAGCTCGACTTTGACGGCTGTAAATAACTGTTATTCAATAGACTAACTGGTAATTCAGTTTTTTCCCCTTGATATAGCCAGATGCCTTGATGAGAGTTGTATTGGTAGTATGGCAAGAGTTTCCATGCGAACTCGGCGACTAAGTCGATTGCCTTGAGCAAAAATTGAAATTGATTTTCACTGATGAAGTAATTGAAGTTGAGCCTTACCCAACCCGGTCTAAAAACAGTGTTGCCTGTGAGCACACGTTGTTGGATTTTATGTGTTTTTTCTGAGGATAATTCAAGCAAATCATGGCCATATGGTCCTGCACAGGAACAACCGCCGCGAACTTGTATCCCAAAAAGGTCATTGAAAAGGGCCGTGATAAAGCCATAGTGTAATTCTTTGTCTTTGTGAAAAAATTGCAAGGAGGCAATGGCAAGCCTTTCAGCTTTGAGATTGCCCAGCACTTTTACGTTAGGGTTCTCTGCCCAGTGATCGATGGCTCGTTGGATATAGCTAGATTCTTGATGCGCTATATTGTGCGTGCCAATATCTTGTTGCACTTTGAAGACTAAGCCTGTTCGGATAGATTCAATAATACCAGGTGTTCCTGCTTCTTCACGCCTGACGCCTGATTGAATGTAAGTATGCGTTTCAGGAGTGACATAAGACACGGTACCTCCGCCTTGCACAACAGGGACTGGATTGGTACATAGATCTTTATGTACGGCTAAAATTCCACTAGTGCCTGGGCCTCCCACGAATTTGTGAGGTGAAATGAATGCCGCGTCTAAGCCATTGTTTTTATCAGCGTCTCCTTGCATATTGATAGATAAGTAAGGTGCTCCGGCTGCGTAATCCGCGAAAGCCAGCGCGCCATGGCTATGGAGTAAAGCTGCGATGCTTTTTATGTCAGTTTTGATTCCTGTCACGTTTGATGCTGCTGAGAAACTGCCTATTTTGAGTGGTCTATGCTTGAATTTTTGGAGTTGTATCTCAAGTTCGTCTAAATCGATTGAACCATTCTCTAATAGTGGGATAGTCACTACGTCCGCTGCGCTTTCTCGCCAAGGCAATTCGTTGGAGTGGTGCTCATAAGCTCCCAAAAAAACAATGGGTTTTAATGCATCATTTTTGGCGCTGTCATCGGTGTTCTGCATGAAGGTGTTTGCTGTGCGTAAACCTAACAATCCAATGATTTTGTCTAATGCCGAAGTTGCACCCGATCCGCAGAAGATGATGTGGTGCTCATCATGAACACCTATTGCTTGCTTGATGATAGTCCTGGCTTGTTCCCGCAATGCTGAGGTTTGTCTTCCTGTGAAAGAGCTGTCTGTGTGGGTGTTTGCATAGTGGGGGAGAACATTATGAGTGATGAAGTTTTCGATAAACTTTAGGCTTCTCCCAGATGCCGTGTAGTCAGCATAGACGAGGGGTTTGGTGCCGAAGGGGGTGTTTATTTCTTGATATTCCCCGATTAAGTTCTCTCTAAGGTGTTGGTATGTAAGTGTCATTGCTTTTAAACCTCATTAATTTCTATATGACACATTATGATCTGAAATATGTGGGAATAAGTTTTTAATATATAATCAAATACGACAAAAAAAGAAACTAAATTCCATTTTTATGGCTTTTGGTGAAATATAAATTTATTTTAGGTGTTTGTATGGCTATAGATCGTATTGATAAAACTATCATCAACCTGTTACAAGAAGATGCCACTATTTCCGTCGGCGCTATTGCAGAGAAGGTGTCTATTTCGAAGACAGCTTGTTGGCGCCGTATTCAAAAGTTAGAAAATGATGATGTTATTCGTAAACGTGTTGTGATGATGAATGCCGAAAAGCTTAATGTTCCTTTGACGGTATTCATTACCATACGGACTAATCAACATATCGCTTCTTGGGTGAATAACTTTAAAGAGTCAATCGAACATATTCCAGAAGTCACGGAAATTTATCGCATTAGTGGTAACTATGATTACTTACTGAAGGCACATGTCACCGATATGCCGGGGTATGATGCTTTATATAAAAAATTGATAAAAGCGAATTTGTTGGATATTAGTGCAAGTTTTGTCATGGAAGAGTTGAAGCACTCGACGGCGTTGCCCGTCAAATCACTTTAATAGATCATTAATGTTTAATTAACAAATAAAGAGAAATTGATTTGAATAGGCATTCTTGTTTATAGTGTATTAGTTGATGGATAATCAACGAGATAGCCTTAAACATAGATGTTTTTAAGTTTGATAGTTTTTAAGCGTACTTTGCTCAGACAAAGTGCTTCGTTCAATATAGCTTTTCAAACAGTGGTGTTGTGATGTTTGTTAAAGCGTAACATTTGATATAGGAAAAAATTATGGATTTTAAATTTAGTGTTTTAGATGTTGAAACTGATATAGCTGAGGTGGTTAAACCTCAAATTTTTTGGTACACAAACACCGAGGGTGAATATGTCGTGACTGTGTACTTTATGGAAAATACTGCTGCCGTCATTACTAAAGGTTTTGCTAAGCCGATGAGCGGAAAAGTAGTATTAAGACATGAAGTGGAATATCCCGACGGCATTGCGATGGCTTCATTGAGTATTCGTAAAATTAAATACGTGTTTTCTGAGCCAGAAGGTATGCCTGCAAATTTTGAGTTTGAAAGCGGGAAAATTTTCGACCAAGCCTGCTAGTCGTTAGTTCGTTGAATAATTAGAGTTTTATTCAGTAGGCGTTAATTATTCAATCAATTGGAATGTGATAAACCCTTTCGCTACCGCAATGGGTAGCCAAAGGGTTAATCGCGCATATATCGCTTCAGGAGGCAGTGATAATGTAGGTGCAATGGAGCTGACCACTTTTTCTATGCTAGAGACTTGCTGTGTTGCGGTGTCTAAAAAAAGAAACTGCCACTCGTCTAATCGGGTCAATTGAAGTTGGTAAAAATGGCGACTAATGGCTAAATAACTTTCATTGATCGCTGGATATTCAATCGATTCATTGCCAGTCAAAGCTTGTTGAGCAAGGCTTGTTAAATCAAAGTTGGATTTCATCAAACGCAATGTCTTCGGTGTCTTTACATCCAGAGAGCTGATGGTTGAAATTTGTGTGTAATCAATGCTGTTGATCTGGTTTTGTTGTTCAGTGGTTTGTGTTTCTACACCTTCAGATCGCATGCTTTCAATACGATACCTTTCAAATGCTGCGAGTTCTATGGGGAGTTGAGCAAGTGTTTGTTGAGAGGTAGATAGTTGACTCACATCGGGTTGCGTGGATTTTAAAAAGTCAGGGAACTGGCTGCCAAGATTGAACAAGCTAGGTGTTTGCGATGGGTGTTGATGAAGGTATTCATAGGAAAATTTAGAGAAAATTTCATCGCCTAGAAAACGTTTTAAAAGTGGAAAATCAGCCGCTAAACAATCAGTCAATCGTGCGAAGTATCCGTGTTGATAAATTGCAAGCGATTCCTCTGCTGTTAGCCTAGCTGCTTTATTGAGTAAACGTGCACCTTGTTGTGATGCTGATGAGTTTATTGGAGCCACAATGGCGTGTAGCAGCTGTTTTTGAAGAGTCGAAAATGGTTTTTTCACTATGTCATCTCTGGCGGGCTAATCCATCACAAAATTAACCGGATTAGACACAGGCGATTGGGGGGTTGCTTCGCCTCCGGTATTCACGTTAAACAGATTTGATTTTTGACACGTTGAAAAATCAGTTTCAGCTATTTTTCTGGCTTTATCTAGTTCGGCCAACATATCAGAGAACTCAGGAATATTGCTATCCCATTCTAATAAACTTGCCACGCCGCCAGTGAGTTCTTGGGCCATGCTATAGAGTTCCCAAACGGGTTCGGTAACGGCTTGATCATGCGTGTCAATCAGGTGTGTACCGCAATGCGTTGCTCCAGCTAAATGAAGTTGTACGATAGCCTGATGGTTTATCTGTTGAACATACTCATGTGCATCAAAACCTAAATTAAACGCCGATACATAGACATTATTGACGTCTAACAGTAGTTTGCAGTCCGTGCGAGAAACCAGTTCATTTAAGAACTGCCATTCAGGTATGTCGCTATCTGTAAAATTAATGTAGGTGCTAGGGTTTTCTAATACGATCGGACGTTGTAAAAAGTCTTGTACTTGTATCACTCGATCAACAAGATGTTCGAGGCTTTCATGGTTGAGCGGAATAGGCAATAAATCATGGCTATTGAGGTTGTTTACGCCTGTCCAACAAATATGGTCGGATATCCATGCAGGCTCTAAGTCGATGCTCAGTTGTTTGAGTTGCTGTAAATATGTCGTGTTTAGTGGGTCCGTACTGCCAATAGACAAAGAGACCCCATGCATGACAATAGGGTATCGTTCGGCTATTTTTAATAGCACGGAGCGGCTGTAGCCATGATTGTCTAGGTAATTTTCACTGATCACTTCATACCAATCAGGTAGGGCATAGTCAGATTCATAGCGGCCATCTATCGCACTTAATATGTCGTGATAGTGCTTGGACCTTAAGCCAATACCATAACCCAGCTGATGAGCAGCAGACATGATGCCTGCTGCTGTTGTAGGAGATTGTCTGTCCATCAGCGGAACCATTAACTTGGTGGCAATACTAAACGAAGGTTGTTTGGCGCAGGTTTAGTGGGTTTGGGCTCTGTGGTAATGCCTTGAATGAATACATCCCAGGCTGTGTCATAGACGGAATCTCCTACAGCGGGCTCTGGGCTGAGTGTCGGAGAGCTTGGAAGAGGGCTAGGTAAGTTGTGCAATACTTGCGAGACTGGAATAGGTGCGCCGCAGCCTCCATCTCCTTCTTGTTGATTGTCTCCGGGCCAAAATGTTGATGGGTATCCACATCCCCCTTGATTTTGACAACTATTTGCGCCAGCACAGGTGTGTGGCACAGCGGTAGCACAATTATTTTTCCCAGGGTTATTTGGGTCTAGGCCTTGGCATGCATGAAGGTTTTTATCGCCGCTTGGCGTTACCGCTAAAAACTCCGGTGTTCCACCAGTAGCCCAGATTGTGGAAACGCGTGTGTAGAGTGCTTGCATCGCAGCAAATGGAAATAGTGAGGTGACTTGTGGTTGAGGGCTAATATTCGTGTTGCCAATAGAGTCCCAACGTTGATCTGTCCATGAGATTTCCATGGAGGCTAATAGATTAACAAAGCTTAGGTTAAGGGCATTGTTTAGCTCAGGGGCTGTAGTAGTAGCATTCATTGCGTTTGCGCGTTGTGCCGCCATGGCTTTTTCTTCAGTTGTCGCGGTCGCTGGATCTGCTAAGAGGTCATTTTGAGTCCAAGGTGTTGAGGTTGAACTGTTTTGAGCAATCCATTCTGGCCATGTTTGAATTTGTCCTTGATTCATCCAGTTTTTGACTTCAACAAAGCGATCATAGTGGCTTTGTTGATCCCATAGCGCTCGAACACAAGCATCATCTTCGCCTCGATCAGCCTCAATGTTTTCTTTCACGGGTGCATATCTTGATGGAACGCCTGTTTCACTGCTGCTAGCGCCTTCACCTTGGTCCAAAATAGCGGTGATCATATCCATAATGCGCGCTTTATCAATTGCTTTATTGAGTTGATTGTCGGCCACGGTATCGACTAACTTTTTTATTTCATTTTCAAAAGATTCTGGGAGAACTTGATTGATTTCTTTATTAATAAATTGGTCAATAATGTGTGTTTCGAATGACCTAGTTAAACGCGTAGCAAAGCCAGGATATTCCGATTTTTCATGATACTTTTGATGAAAATCAAACAAATCAACTTGTACAGAGTTTTGTACATACACATGGTCAAATAGTGTAGAACCATCGTCATATTGAAGGTTTAAATATTCTTCGATGCATTCATATAAATGGCCAATAGTGCCAAATGCTGGCAAGTTAGTTGTTTTGCTGCCGACACCTGATGCAAAAGGCACATCGGGTTTCTTTTGCGATGGATTTAAGGCGTCCCAATCGGGAAGTTCTATCGCAATGAATAGATCAATTTGGTTTTGATTCAGTGGGCCTAGTGTGACTTTAACGTCTTTAAATTCAGGAATGTTTGATAAATCACCAATGCATGGGATAGTGCTGCCACCAGAGTATGTAGGTACCGGTAGCTTAGGATTGTGGCCTAATCCTGTCGCAATGTTGCTAATTAATTGTAAGTGCAACATTTCTTGAATATAAACACTGAATATAACGTTATAAGCTTTTTGAGCAGGGCTGTCAGCCTTAGATTTTGGACGTAGACCAGGCCAAAGCTGCTGCGTACTGTCTGATGTGGTATACAGGCCTTGAATTGAATACAGGGTCGTCATGTAGAGAGGGATAGTGAACAATTCCACCTCAATAGCCGCTTGAACCAAGTTATGCAATACCGTTGTGTCAGCCGTTACGTTAGTGAGGTCTCGGGTGTTGTTAGTTGTCATATAAACTCCTTAAATTCCATATTTATTATTAGAGCATCGCAAGGTTAGTCTTGTGAAAACTCACTTTTATTATTTGCTAAGCATGGCCATGGCGGCACTTTCACTTTTGGAGGGAAAAGCTGCTGTTGGTTTACTCAGCGAGTATTCAGTATTGAATAGAAATGGGAGTTGTAAATTTCAATAACGGTTTTAAGTATTGCTCAAATTTTTCTTAACTTTCGCGACTAAGAAGCGACGAGACTCAAGGTACAGCTAACTCAGTACAATAAAGGGCATATCCTTTAAGAATAAAGAATAGTGCCTGATTTTGAGCTCAGTCTTGAGTGAAAAATTAATGAATTGGCTGATGATGAAGTGCCGTAATAAGCAATTCTCGCATGATCCTCTATGTGAAATGTAATAACCAAACTGGTCTATAACAACCCTTGACCAGCACCACCCCTACTACTTACTACTGCTTTTCACTTTAACATGATTCGTTGCTTTTTCAATATCCTTTGTTGATGAAAATTCAAGAACGCTAATGTTAATGTCGCATATGTCGATTATTTATTTTTGTTTCGCGTTAGATAGATTATGTTTGTTGATCAGAGAGTATAAAGTGGACTTCGGAATGTCGAATTTATCTGCCATTTCAGGTATGGAAGACTTCTTTGAAATGGCTACGGCATACTTTGTGAGTGCCGCTTCATTCATGAGCTTTGCATCTTTAAATGACACTTTATTCAAAGAATAGAGTTTCGCTATGTGTGCCACTTCCGTAGAAAATTGTTTTTCGGGTGAGCAGGGAATGAACTTTCGAAAGTCGATCAATCCATGCCCTTGTTCACTTCTTATCATAAAGAAAACAAAGATTGTGGTTACGGTGGGTAAGATGGCGGCAGCATTGATGTTGATGCCTATTTGCATCAATGTGACTATGGTGACTATGGTTGCAAATGGTAATAAAAATGCCATTAGCAAATAAATATATTTCATTTTTTCTTCAAGTTGAACATGTGAGAAAAAAGATTTTTTGATTAGTAATAAAATGGAAACGGAGATCGAGCTGATTGCAAAAATTTGAAAAATCCAATAATAGTGATTTTTTATTGCTGTTGGTGCATATCCAGCACTTCGATATCCGCTAATAATTAAGTCAGTAAATATAAATAAATATGACATGACTATAAGAAGGCTTATCACAGGAAGTACGATGTACCTCATGAGGCGAGTGATATGACAAACGTATGCTAAAGCAATACCGGCCCACCATATAGACGCGACGTAATAAAGCCTAAATAAGATATCAATATCTTGTCCTTGAAAAAAAGTCATTAATACCGCTAACTCAACCGCGCTAAGCAAAACGCTAACCCCCAGTATCGTAAGTAGCGGTTTTTTAGTTAACAGTTTTAGATTGAAGTATAAAAAAAATAACTTCAATAGTAAGCCTATTAAAGCAGGAGTCAGTATGAGCCACATGATGTATTAAATGATTTTCTATCCATGAAAGCACCTATTTATCAGAAATAGGTGCTGGTTATTTAGGAGTCAAACGTTCTTATCGGTTAATTTTTACGTTTATCTTTCCACTCAACTTCAAGAGCGCTGAGTTTAGAGTAGAAAGTAGATTGAGAAATCCCTAAATTTTTTGCTGCTTGATGTTTATTACAGCCTTTATTCTTTTGGTACTCAAGAAGTAACTTTTGAAACTCAGATGTTGAATCTTTAATACCTGTTTTTTCTTTAAAGCTGTCAATCGCTAAACGGTTCATTTTTCTAGCAAACCTATTTTCAGGAGAGAAAGGGATAAACCGTTTGAAATCTGTTAAATCATGCTCAGGCTCGCTTTTTATGATCAATAAAAAGAAAATAGCAGTTGTCACCGGTATGATCATTAACGCATTGACTTTGTAGCCCATTTGCATGGTGATGATTAAAGCGGCAAGGCTCAAAAAAGGTGTGAGTAATGCCCAAAATACAAAAAAGCTTTGTGTCTTGGATTCTGGCGTCGTTTTCGTGAAAAAGGCCTCTTTGGCTAGTATGCCCAGAGACGTGAAAATGAAGACTAATGCGTGGATTTGGAAGATCCAGTAACCTTGTTCTTTATGAGCGGTTAAAGAGTATCCATTGTAGTAATACCCTGAGATGATGATATCTGAGAATACGAACAACAAGGTGATAATTATGGATATTGAAATCGCGATGTTGTGAATAATGCTAGAAAATGTCCTCGAGGCCTCCGAGGCATAGATGAATGAATAAGTGACCCACCAAGTTAATGCCACATAATAGAACCTGAACAGTAATTCAGCATCGGCACCCAATAGGAATGAGCCGAACGTAAAAACTTCACATAGACTATGAAGGGCGCAGACGGCGAGAAGGGTAGTGAAGTTTCCACTTTTAAGCGAATCTCTGCTCGCAAGCAAAAAGAACCATTTGATTGAAAAGCTAATTAAGGCTGGAACGAGCAGAAACCACATAATAATTATCCTAAGATTATTTAATTAAATTGTGTAAGCAATTTGCCCGATTACGATCCCGGACCCAGCAAAACAACCGCCAACTTTGCTACCCGCCTCTAAATTATCATGTTTGGTGAGTTTTTCAAAGCTTACTGGGAAAGTTGCTGACGCAATATTACCTAAATAGTCATAAGTTTTAATTAATTCGCCATCTTTAATACAATCTAACTCAGAGAGTCGCTCATAGGGTCTTTTACCAATTTGGTGAGAGAGTAAAAAATCAAATCGCTCTTGACCAATTTGTTTCAATGTCGATTGAATTAAATCAGTATGATTCTTGACCATCAATGCGGCTAAGTTCCCCATTGCCATGACACCTTGGAATTCTCCTTCTTTAGAAAAGCTATAGTGGCATTTTTCGACGTGCTTTGAAGCGGTTATGGTATTAAACGTTTCAAACCCTGTTGTGCCATTTAGTGATTTACTGAGTATTACTGCGCCCCCAGCATCACCTACAGATAGAAAACCAATATATTTTTTTGCTTCTTCAATCGACATGCCTTGCTTCAGCTTTTCGATCACGGGTTCAATGATTCGAGAAAGCGTTTCAGAGGTGACTATTAAAGCGTTTTCAACTAATCCACATGAGATAAAGTTTGTTCCAATTTTCATACCTTCAATGAATCCATAACATGCATTGGCGACATCAAAAGTATGCTTTGCATTGATATTGAATTGGTTAGCGATAGTATGAGCTGTTGCGGGTTCCGGGCGGTCTCTTTCAATGCCACAATAGATAACCATATCAATATCTTTAGCGTCTATGCCCGCTTTTTTTATTGCCTTTTCAGCTGCGTACACGGCCAAATCGGATGGTTTTAACGTTGATTGAGAAATACGCCTTTCTCTAATGCCCATATCATGGCTCATCCAATTCGTTGGAATGCCATATTGGCTTTCGGATTTGAATTCTTCGAATAACCCATCTGACGGTAAAATTTCTTCGGGTAAATATGACGAAACGCTTAAAATTTGTACTTTTTGCATCGTAATGCTCCTGTTTATGTTAACTGAATGGACAGATTCCTAGTTTTTGTAGCGTTTGTCTAATATTTAGAAGCTTTTTCCTGTTTTTCGGAAAAGGCTTTTGTTGGTGGGAATAGGGAAATAAGGTGAGCCCGTTCAAAAAAACACACAATAAATTTTTGCTGATTGATATGTTTATTTTTTTAGAACAGGGAAAAGAAAGTAAGAATAAAACTTTATTGTTATCTTTTAACGTGTATCAAGGTCTTCTTATTAACTACCTATTAAGGAGCTTTGCTATAGATGTCTATTGCCACATCATTTCAACCGTTAAACATAAAAACATCCATTTTATTGAGTGAGTTGTTATGTGAAATACCAGATGAAAATGTTGATTTTGGGCATTTTCTTGGGCAATTCAAAGAACGTTCTTATGCTGGCATACTATTGATATTTGCTGTTTTATATTTGTTACCCGGTATATCTGTTCTAGCTGGATTGCTTATGATCTACCCGAGCATACAATTATTGTTCGGTTTCAAAACCCCCGTGTTTCCAGCCTTCATTCATCGGAAGAGAATTCAAGCAAAGCATCTAAAATCAATAGGGAGTCGGGTGGTGCCGAAAGTTGAATGGTTGGAATTGTTTGTGAAAACTCGTTGGTTATTGATGTCATCCAAAATGGCGCAACGTTTTTTGGGGTTAGTCATGCTAGTGCTTGCCATTATTGTGGCGATACCGTTTCCCTTAAGTAATTATCTCCCCGCATTTGCTATGTTTTTTATTGGCATTGGAATGCTTGAGCGCGATGGTATTTTTATTTCGATTGGTTTGGGGGTTAGCTTTATTGCGATAGCGGTGAGTGGCGCAATCGTAACGTTAGTGCATTCGTGGTTTATATATTTCTTCATGTGATCTTTTTAGATATATTACGCCACAGATGTATTTTTTCTTTATTTGGTAAATTGTTGTTAGTTGCGTTATGTTATTAAAATTTTTTAGAAATGCTATTGGAGCATTGATCGTTTTTATTAGTTGGTTAACTAGGCCAAAAGCCGTGAATCGATCGATCCAAGAACAGGCGGTTGCCCAACAATCAATGGAAGGGCTATCGCTTTACCAGCTTTTTGCCTGTCCTTTTTGTGTTAAAACTCGTCGAGCCCTTCATCGTCTGAATGTCAATGTGAATATTAAAGATATTGGCAAGTACCAACAGTTCAGAGGGGAACTAGAGCAGGGTGGAGGCAAAGTACAAGTTCCTTGTTTACGCATTGAAGAAGCGGGCAATGTGCGTTGGCTATATGAATCCAGTGATATCGTTCAATTTCTTGAACAACGTGTATCGGCATAGCGAGTCTCTTCGTCAGCGCTTAAGTGCTTGATAGCAGTCAAGCATCACATGCCGCATTATTCATCTAGATCATATTGTTTGATTCTTGACGCAAGATAATTCTGATAATCAGGAATGCCGTGAGTGTACTCCTTGTGCATCAGCGTAGAGCTAATCATAAAATCGGCTGATGATTCGTTACAAGCGACAGGGACGTTCCAGACAGCAGCTATTCGCAAGAGCGCTTTAATATCAGGGTCATGGGGTTGTTGTTCGAGTGGATCCCAAAAAAACACTAAAATATCTATTTCTCCTTCAGAAATCTTTGCGCCTAATTGTTGATCTCCTCCCATTGGGCCGCTGAGTAAGCATGTCATTTTTTGTCCTAATGCTTTTGTCAGAAGATGCCCAGTAGTACCCGTTCCGTAGAGAGTGTGTTGTTCTAATAATGCTTTATGCTTTTGTGCCCAGAGGAGTAATTTATCTTTCTGATGGTCATGGGCAACTAAAGCGATACTCTTTTTTTGCAACATTTTCCGAGAAGTTGATTTCATAGTTTAGACTAAATTTTGTTGTTTTATTTCCTTAGAATAATATAGGGAAAGTTACATTTGTGCGACATTAGCTATCGCTAACG
This sequence comes from Arenicella sp., assembly GCA_050633585.1. GTDB lineage: Bacteria > Pseudomonadota > Gammaproteobacteria > Arenicellales > Arenicellaceae > CALKZN01. Next base: position 81 of record JBOEGT010000073.1, on the reverse strand, counting down.
CGTTATCTAGCATGCGATTTGAAAACCCCCATTCATTGTCATACCACGCCATGACTTTAACTAAGTTTCCGTTCACGCGGG
>JBOEGT010000072.1:0-3148 GCA_050633585.1 Arenicella sp. | reverse complement strand
GATAGTTTTTCTTTTAAGTCTTCTAGGTCACCATCTTCGACCCACCATAGTGCGTGAAAGTATTTCTTCGGTGTGGTGAAGAATTGATAATCATTTAGCCCTTTGGTGATGTCACCGAGGAAGCGAGTATCATCTTCATTTTCAATTGTTTTTTGACCTTCAGGAGGGTAAACATATACCTCAATATTTTTTGGATCTAAATATTCATATTTAAGCATAGACGTTTGATGGTAGTTTTCTGTGAACTTATACAGTTATGGACCGATAAATTCGTGTTGTTATTGCTTTTAAATAAAACTGTCTACAATAGTGCCATTTCATGGGTGGAAATTGCAAGTAAAACATTGTAAGCATTCAATAGTACTATGATGCTAATCAAGCATTTATGCGAGGTTTTGTATATTTGAGTTTAATCATCAAAGCAAGATTTTATCCACTGGCTGATATCCAAAACCTCTTCGCTACAAACTGAGTGCGGCATCGGATAAGTGTGAGCTTCAATCTTGAAACCAATGTCTTGTAAATGTTCTTGTGAGGTTTCGCCTAAGTCCAATGGAACAACGGTGTCTTGATTGCCATGGCCCCAGAAAATAGGTGTTTGATTGGCAACGTTCGACATCTGTTGCTTAGATAACGCCATAAAAGGCAAGTAGGTTGATAGAGCCATGCAGCCTGCTAATTTTTGAGGAAAGCGCAGTGTTGTGAAAAGTGCAACAGCGCCGCCTTGTGAAAAACCAGCAACAATAATTTTTTCGGCAAGAATTCCTTTTTCAATTTCACGGTTAATCAACTTGTTGAGGTATTCTTGAGACTCGTTCATGCCCACGCTATCTTCTTTGTCCGCGATATCCATGCCTCTAATGTCGTACCAAGCTGGCATGGGTATTCCATGATTAATCGTTACTGGCCGTGCGGGAGCGTTTGGGAAAATAAAGCGAATAGCATAGTCCTGTAAGTGCAATTCTGGAACTATTGGGACGAAGTCATGCCCATCTGCGCCTAAGCCGTGTAACCAGATAATTGAGTACTCAGCCTCGTTTACAGGTTCTATATATATGGGTTCTAATTGTTGAGTCATGCTGTGTAAAAGTAGTGTAGTCAATAGCTTTTGCACTCAAGGAGTTTTTAGGCTATCCAGCCATTGTGTTGTTTATTCAAATTTCTGCGATGAATAATAGCGCAATATTTTTTGAAATTCTCGAATACGTTCAACATATTCCACCGCACGCTTTCCTGTGCTGTACTGGTCATTTTGAAAATATTCAGATCGTGTAGTCAGTTGATTGGCCATGTCTAACCACGTGATTTCATTTTCTTGATACTCTCTTAGATAACGATATGCCTGCATGATTCGGCCAATACCGAGATTATAAGCGGCTACGGCCATCCATATTCGATCACTACGTTTAGCTTGAATGGGAATGATTTGTTCAAGTTTTTTTAAGTATCTCGCTGCTGCATGAATGCTTTCATATGCATCTGTTCTATCTTTGACCCCGAGTGTTTTGGCTGTTGTTTTAGTGAGTTGCATGATGCCGCGCACTTTGGTTGGGGAAACAGCATCTAAATTCCATCTCGACTCTTGATAAGCTAGGGCGGCTAGTAATGTCCAATCAATATTTTCCGCACTCCCCGCTGATTCAAATAACGGTTTTAGTTGAGGTAATGCGGAATCAATTCGCCTATTTATACTCAATAAATCAAGGTATTCAAGGTGTAAAAATTTTTGTTTCCAAATGTTTTCTTGTTGCTTTGCAAACTTCTTTAATTGTTTGGATTCTAAGAAGTTATTGATTGCTGCTAAAAAATATTGGTCTGGCTTTTTTGATAATAGCCACACTAATGAAATGGGTTCACTAAAAGAAGCAATACGCCTCAAACTAGAGAAGGTGTTCTGACTAATTCTCAGACGAGTTAATGAGGTGATGCCAAACTGCACATTATTTTTAGACGCATTTTCTAATAAAGAAATTTGGCTATTAATTGGTTTTAAATTGTATTGAGAGAGTGAAGGTATATGTGTCGGAAAACCCGCTTCAAAGTAAATCGGTTCGTCGGTTGGAATTCGTCTGGTTTTTGGCGTGTTAGGTTCTTTGTGCTCAAAAATAACGGCTCTTGTAGTATGCCAAGGGGATGTTTCGTAATAAGGTGTCCATAGGCGGTGTTCGCCTTCGCTTTTCATATCTTTGGTGGTCAACAGAGCTTTCAGGGGGGATTGCTTCACTTGCTGTGAAAAAACGTGTGTTGATTGGCCTGTTTGGGCAGGGAAGTGCCCGATAAGAATGTCAAAACTATTGTTGTTGAGTGCCACAAAAGCATCTTGTTGATTCACTTCAATTAAATCAATTTCTAAGGAATGTGTCTCAGCGAAAAGCGTGAGTACGTCATGTTGAAAGCCTAAGGGTCTTAGGTTACTTTCAAAAGCGACATCTGGCGCTTTGATATAACCCACTTTTAATACTTTGCTTTCAATAATTTGCTGGAAAGTTCTTGGTTGGCTATATGAGTAATATTCGTAACAAAAAATTGCCATGATGAGTAGCAGGAATCGTCCAATGTAGCGATGCGAATACCAGGGGCGTGGTTTTCCTCGCTGGCTTGACCTTAGGATTTTTCCAAGTAAATTCATACCCTTGTTATAGAGCAAAATGAGCTTCTCTACAATCAAGGATGTTGAAACAAAATGTGTTTTTACAATTTGTTGCAACTCAATGCTATCTAGTTTATTCTCGCGCCAATTCGGAGAGGTGGCTGAGTGGTTGAAGGCGCACGCCTGGAAAGTGTGTATACGTTTATAGCGTATCGAGGGTTCGAATCCCTCTCTCTCCGCCATGGATATAAGTGATGAACAAGGTTTTTAATTTCGAATAAAAAAACTCGAAAAATAATGAGTTAGAAACTTTCTTTCAAGTAAAGTATTTTTTGCTCATTTATCCCGAATTGAATATGGTAGAGGTGAAATGTTGCTATATTGTTTTTCATAGAATGTTCGTTGTAGGAATTAATTTGTTCCCATTTGTTTTCGTTGGCTATTTTATTAACGAGTATTCGGGTAGATTGAGAACATGCAAACAAAAAAATACCCTCAGAATATACACAAAGCCTATCATGCTCATATTTATTTTGATGAATCAACTAAAGCTGAAGC
>JBOEGT010000071.1:0-25578 GCA_050633585.1 Arenicella sp. | reverse complement strand
GTTTATGAAAAAAATGCAAAATACTACGGATGTTTAGCCGTTAATAACACGCAAAATACGTCGTCTAGTGAGTGGCGTATGTTTGTTTGATCACATCATTTTCCATTCGCCATCAAAATAACCTTCTAATGGTTGGAATTGGGTTTTGTAATTCATTTTATTGGAATCTTTGATCCAAAAACCGAGATAGACATAAGGTAAGCCTTGTTGTCGGCAATAGCTTATCGCATCAATGATGGCTGCTTTTCCTGGGCTCATAGAGGAGTATCTTGGATTGAAAAAAGTGTATAGCAGAGAAACGCCATCATGGAACAGGTCTAAAACCGTGACGCTGACAACGTTTGACTTTAAACGGCGAACCATCAAAGCGCTATCCACAAAGTCACTTTTAATAAATGTTAAAAATTTTTCCTCGGACGAATCACACATGGAACCATCTGGGTGGCGTGATTTTTGGTATTCGTAATAAAGTGGAAAATAATCTAAGGCATTTTCAATGGGCTCTAAAGAAACGTTGATATCTTTATTTTTACGAATATTACGCCGTTGGCTCTTACTGGGTTCATAGTGAATAGCGGGAACTCGCACGGACACACATTGTTGGCAATTATCGCATTTTGGACGGTATGTCATGTTGCCACTGCGACGAAAACCATGGTTTGAAAAGTAAGTGGCTAAGCTATTATCAAGAGGGTGGTTAGGGTCAACCAATAGCATGCGTTGTTCACGATCGTCGAGGTATGAACATTGATCTGACTCTGTCAGGAATAATTGAATGGTTTGGCTCGAAGCGATGCTCATGAATCAAGGTTATCGTGTTTTTATAATGAATTCAAAATTAACTGCTAGTTGCGAGATTAATTGTGTTTAATTATGGGTTTTAAAGCATTGTTTTTCAGCGTTTATACGTGAGCTAAGTCAAGTTCTTCCCATCTCAGACTGATAGGTTGTGACAAGCCTGATTGAAGACTTTTTAGAAATTCGTCTCGTTCTATATTAACGGCACCTAAAGACACTAAATGAGGTGATTCAACTTGGCAGTCGATCCATTCAATGCCGCTTTGCTGTAGAAATTGACACAATGATACCAAAGCAACTTTGGAGCTATTTGACGCTTTAGAGAACATGCTTTCTCCAAAGTACATGCCAGCTATTGTCACGCCATATAAACCTCCAACCAGAATATTGTTTTCCCAACATTCAATGGATTGGGCATAACCTGCCTTATGCAGATCAAGATATGCATTTTTCATATCTTCTGTGATCCATGTTTGAGGTGTTTCGTCATCGCTTAAATGCGTGTCATGTGATTTTCTGGGCTGACTGCATTGTTCAATCACTTCTTCAAAGGCTTTCCCCGCTGTGATGGAGAACTGTTGTGATCGGATGGTTTTGCGTAAGCTTCGAGACACTCTAATATCTGCCGTAGGAATAATCATTCTAGGGTTAGGGGACCACCATAGAATAGGCTCATTATCATTGAACCATGGGAAAATCCCTTGTTGGTAAGCCGACAATAAGGTGTCAGTATTGAGGTCGCCACCATGCGCTAGAAAGCCATGCTTATTGGCAAAGCTAGGCTCTGGGAAATCAATATAGTTTGGGTGGTTTTTGTCTAACACTTATTCTTAACTTTAAATTTCAATGATGTTTTTATTGTGATGATGGTCGTGATCAGCACTTTTCTGGTTGCTGTTAGGCTCGTTTGTTTTGAAAGGGGCGTGCTCACCTAGAGCGCGGTTGTATTTCTCAATGTGCTCAGCTTCGGTTTCTGTGTAATTCATGATGGCGGCTCTAAACGCTTTGTCGGCTAACCAGTGATGAGAGTAGGTCGTCGTGGGTAATAAGCCTCGTGAGAGCTTATGCTCTCCTTGTGCACCTGCTTCAAAGGTTTTAAATTGATGTTTGATGGCATAGTCAATGGGTTGGTAGTAGCAGGTTTCAAAATGCAGGTCTTTGATGTCAGCATTTGCGCCCCAGTAACGGCCGTATAACGTTGAGTCGCTAGCAAAAAAGAGGCCGCCGGCCACGGCTGAGCCATCAAGGTAGGCTATTAAAACATGAGTGTGAGAGGGCATGCTCTTGACAATGTGATGAAAGAATTCCGTGTTTAAATATTGTTGTGCGCCGTAGCGGTATACGGTGCTTAAATAGAACGCAAAAATTTGATCGGCGACAGATTCACTCAGGGTCTCACCAGTAAACCATTGAAATGAAACGCCTTGATCAGAAACGCGTTGCCGTTCTTTTTTAATATTCTTCCGCTTTCTAGAGCTCATTGTTTGTAAAAAGTCATTGAAGTCTTCAAATGGCGCAAGGGTGGTATCAGTGTTTCGATTATGCCAATGAAACTGGCTGCTAGAGCGTTGAATAAAGTTGTTTTGAGTAAATAAGGGTGCGGCATCTGACTCCGTAAATAAAGCATGAATAGAGGATACTTTTATATCAACGGCATGCTGTTTTAAGGCGCTCATTAAGGCATTTTCCATCGCGGGCTTATCAGCATCGGTGTGAATCAACCACTTTTGGGTGGTGGCAGGCGTAAAGGGAGTTGCGCAGGATAGCTTTGGGTAATATTCATAGCCTGCACGGTGATAGGCATCAGCCCAAGCCCAATCAAAAATATACTCTCCATAAGAGTGGTTCTTTAGATAGCAAGGCATGGCAGCCAAGAGTGTCGTTTTAGTCCTATCTTGGTAGATAACAATGTGTTGAGCTTGCCAGCCAGTCTGTTTACAAACACACGCAGATGTTTCCAAGCCACTGAGGAATGCATGGCTCAGAAATGGCTGCTTGACGGTATTCATTGCATCCCATTGTTTTGCATCGATGTTGCAAATTTGTGCTTCTATGCAGGTGAAATACTCGTTAGATATCATATCGATAATTTATTAGTAGAATCTTAATCTGTAATTAAATGGCTACTGAGCCTATAACATACTGTTTTGTGATGGTGTTTTTAGTATCATCATCGCAAGGTTAATTAGCATAGAACTATTCCAACAGATATTACGTGAAATGAGTGAAAAAAATACCCTTAAGATTGCCTTATCGCAATCAAATGCCTATGTCGGTGCAATTGAGAAAAATGTAGATGCGATTCTTGTCGCTGCTCAAGAAGCTAAAAAACAAGGTGCTCATTTACTGGTGACGCCTGAGCTAGCGATGACAGGCTATCCGCCCGAAGATTTATTATTAAGAAGTGGTTTTCACGAGAGGGTAGAACAAGAGCTGCAACGTCTGATTGAATCTAGTAAAGAAGGGATAGATATCATCGTTGGTTATCCGAAGTCGTCTGAAGGGCAATTGTTTAATGTCGCTGGTGTCATTATTAATGGCGAGTTAGTGGCTGAGTATCGTAAACAAGAGCTACCCAATTACAGCGTGTTTGATGAAAAACGTTATTTTACTGCGGGTGATTCAGCCTGCGTGATTTCCTATTGTGGGCATCAATTGGGTGTCACTATTTGCGAAGATATATGGCATAACCGGGCTGTTGAGCAATCTGTAGATCAGGGCGCGAGTTTGCTGATTAATTTAAATGCTTCACCTTTCCATACCCAGAAAATTCCTGAAAGGCTCAATGTTGTGAGAGATAAAGCCGCTAAAGTTAATCGCACCGTTGTGTATGTGAATCAAGTGGGAGGTCAAGACGAATTAGTGTTTGATGGCGCTTCATTTGTCATTAACCCTAAGGGGGATGTTTTACAGCAAAGCCCATGTTTTGAAGAAGATTTATCTGTAATTGATTGCTATATAGATGAGGAGGGTATTTCTCAGGTTGCTCAGTCTTATGTGACGCCGTTGCCGAATTCGATGTTTGATGGAAATGAGTTCGATGGGCAATATAATGAAATTCCTAGTGATGGACGTGTTCGGGTTGAAGAAAATGAAGCCATGATCTACCAAGCCTTGGTCTGTGGTTTGCGGGATTATGTGAATAAAAATGGCTTTAAAGGCGTGGTTCTTGGTTTGTCTGGTGGGATTGATTCTGCTTTAACGTTGGCTATTGCAGTAGACGCGATTGGCAGTGATCGGGTCGTGGCGATTATGATGCCTTTTAAATATACGTCGGATTTGAGCAAAAGTGCCGCCCAAGAACAGGCTGAACGATTAGGCGTGCAGTATGAATCCGTGTCGATTGAACCGATGTATAACGCCTTTGTGAATCAATTAGAACCAGTTTTTGCTGGGATGAAACCTAATACCACCGAAGAAAACATCCAAGCCAGATGTCGTGGGCTGTTGTTGATGGCATATTCTAATAAAATGGGACATATGGTCCTGACGACTGGCAATAAGAGTGAAATGGCAGTGGGTTATGCCACACTGTATGGCGATATGGTCGGTGGTTATTCTGCGATTAAAGATGTCTACAAAACTCTCGTGTATGATCTATCTCGGTTTAGGAATAGGCTTGCAGCAGAACACAATGAAAGTGAGGTGATTCCATCGGCGGTGATTAATAGACCTCCTTCAGCTGAATTAGCACCGGATCAAAAAGATAGTGACAGTTTGCCTGATTATGATGTGCTTGATGGCATTCTAAAACTGTATATCGAAGAAGAATTGTCACCCCCTGAAATTGTCAAAGCAGGCTATCACAAAGAAGATGTGAATCGTGTGGCGTGGATGGTTAAGCGCAATGAATATAAACGCAGACAAGCCGCGCCTGGTGTCAGAATTTTAAAGAAAGCCTTTGGTAGAGATCGACGTTATCCCATTACCTGTGGGTATGACTACAAAGCTTAGTTGAGTAGGGTAGTTCGTTTTCTTGAGTGTGTCTTTTGGTATCCATGGATGGTTGCGAATAGTGGTTGCAAGCCTATCTTGAATAAGATCTGAATGGTTGGGACAAATCCTTCAGTTGTTTTCTAAAACAATAATTCTTGTAGGCATGTGAGTTGTTGGGGCAAGACCTCATCGTCTTGTCGTGTTCGGCTTAATAAATAAGCGCCTTGCGTTTGGCTAATGATTAAGTTGGCTAAATCACTCGGTGAAATCATCTGTTTAATGGTTTTTTCTGATTGAGCCAGTTTTATATTTCGTTCTAAAAAAGCATGCACGGTATCTAAAAATATATTGAGCTGGGCAGAAATAGCCGTGTCCTTCGCTGAGGTTTCATACATGAAACGACCCATACGGCAGCCTTTTGAGCCGCGTTGACGCTGTCGTAAGTATTCCTTGATTCGAGCTGTTGGGCTGTCGTGAAGGCGTTCAATATGAATAATTTCAGTGTGAATAATATCGTTAATGCGTTCTAACACGGCTTCCATCAACGCTTGTTTGTTCTTGAAATGATGATAGAAGCTGCTCTGCCCTAAGCCGCATTTGGAGTAAATAGCTTGTGGACTCGTGGCTTCGTAACCGTTTTCAATGAACAATTCAGTTGCAGCAATTAGGATGCGTTCGCGTCCAGATGGTTTTTTTCGAAGTGAATTCATGGAGTGATTATAAATCACTTGATATTACTGTACCACTAGGTACATAATTGATTGTACCAACTGGTACAGTCAATTAAATAGGCATCATGAATATGCAAAGAAAAATATATCAGACCATCATTCCTTTTCTGTTTGTCACGCTTTACGGTTCAGGGTTTATTGGAACTAAACATGGATTGGAATACTCAAATCCATTGAGTTTTTTATTTAGTCGATTTCTGGCGGCAAGCCTTATCTTAATCATTGTCGCGTTTGTGTTAGTGAAAATCACTAAAACAGTAAAGCCTAAAATTCATAGTCTCCGAGAAACATTGCATATTACGGTGGCCGGTTTATTAACGGTGGCGACTTTCTCCGTTGGGGTATTTATGTCGATTGATAAAGGGTTGCCACCATCAGTATCGGCCATGGTGATAGCTCTACAACCGATCTTGGTCACATTGTTAGCGATTAAAATGATGAATGAGAGAGTCACCAAAAAACAGTGGCTTGGTCTTGTGCTAGGCTTATTGGGAGTTTTTATGGTGTTGCTGAGAAATGTGACATTTAATCTGGTTGGGTTTGAGGCGATGAGCCTATCCATTTTGGCATTGCTCGGCTTAACTATTGGGAATGTCTATCAAAAGCATTATTGCAGTGATATGGGTTTGCTTTATGGGGGGGCAGTGCAATCAGGAGTGTCTGCTATGGCATGCCTGATGCTGTTGTTATGGTTTGGTGAGTTTGAAATTCATTGGACCAGGGCATACATTTTTGCTTGGGGTTATATGACGGTCGGAGTGTCGATCGGGGCCCTTAGTTTGTTATATATCATGATACGCCATGGTTCCGTCACCAAGGTTGCAAGTATGTTTTATTTAATGCCTGTTGCAGCTGTGATTGTGTCTTCTTTATTTGGGATTGAACAAATTAATGTCATCACGTTTATTGGTATTGGTGTGGTGTTTTTAGCCATACTATTCACCACTAAGTCAGATGCTGACTAAACTGAGTTAGTGGGAATAGTATTGAGTTTGTACGGGGAGGGTGAATACATGCATGCTGACTATGCAAGGTATTCAATTAGCTCTTTTTATCTTTCTTTTTAAACGGGTTTAAACTCGGAATACGAAAGAAAGGCTTTTTAGCCTCTTTTTTGTTGCTTGCTTTAATGCCGTCAAGGCCTGCATAGTTAGCGTTTAACAAGGCTTTGGTTTCATTCGCTTTGTCAGTCAGGCCCATTTCTTGATACGTGCGGGTCATAAGATTGAGTGCATCGATGACCGCAGGTGCTTGGTCGTAGTTTTCAATAATGAATTTTGTGCGATTAATTGTGGCGATGTGGGCATTGCGATCTGCATAGAAGTTCGCCACTTGCATTTCATATTCGCCCATTTTGTTACGAAGGTACGTCATTCTTAAGCGAGCATCTGGCACATATTGGCTGTTTGGATACTTGCTAATCAAATCTTCGAAGGCATTGAAAGACCTTTCTAGGTTGTTTTTATTTCGCTTAACTTCACGTGCGCCTGCTAGTTTCGTGATAAGGGAAGTACGCTTTTTCTCAAAGAAAATAATGCCGCGCATGTAGTAGGCATAATCAATGTTTGGGTGAAGAGGGTATTGGGCAATAAAACTTTCAGTGGAAGCACTTGCTTCTTCGGTTTCACCCAGCTTATTGAGCACGAAGATACGTTCAAGGCGTGCTCGTTCAGCTAACTCTCCAAAAGGGTATTGAATGATAAATTCATTATAAACTTCAAGTGCTTCATCAAACTTATTGACTTGCATTTGACCATTAGCACGGTTGTATTTTTCAACGGCTGTTTCAGTGAAGAGGGTTAAGCCACCTTTTTTACCGCCGTTTTCATCGTTATCAGACGATTTTCCAAAGATTGAGCATCCAGAGAGAGTCATAGCGACTATAATGACGATAGAAAATACGATGTTTTTTGATTTTATTGATTCAGCTTTTGACAACATAATTTTTTAAACGTAGATATAAAACGTAAAATAGAGTTTTTATTTAGCACTGCTAGGTCTGTGCGGGTAGCATAGCTTGAATCGCGATCAATTTCATCACGACTTGATATGAATAAATAATATGAATGACACCACTGTAACCTCAACCAATAATGAACCAGTCATTGAGACGCCAGAAGTCGTAGAGACCATTACTACGCTTGATGAAAATGACTGCTTGAGTGTGAACGAACAGTTCGAAGGGCAACGCATTGACAAAGTATTAGGCGAATTGCTTGAAGGGGTATCCAGAAACTCGATTCAACAATGGATTAAAGCGGGCAATGTCTTAGTTAATGAAAAACAAGTTAAACAAACCTATAAGTTGGTTTTAAATGACTTTGTGAAAGTGGATGTGCCTGAATTAAGCGCTAAAGAAGTACTGGTAAGTGAACCTGAAGACATGCCGATTGATGTGGTTTACGAAGATGATGATATTTTTGTTATTAATAAGCCTGCCGGTTTAGTCGTTCATCCAGGGGCAGGGAATGAATCAGGCACATTAATGAATGGTGTTTTATTTCATTGGCCTGAGAATAAAGTGCTTCCTAGAGCGGGCATTGTTCACCGTCTTGATAAAGATACCAGCGGGTTGATGGTGCTAGCAAAAAACGAAAATGCACGATTGCATTTGGTAGAGCAGTTGTCTGAGCGCAGTTTAAGCCGTGAATACTTAGCCGTCTGTTTAGGAATGATTATTTCAGGTTCGACGATCAAAAAGCCGATGCGAAGAGATACGCATGATCGCCGAAAAATGGCTGTTTGCAAATCGCATGAAGGTGGTGGAAAAGAAGCCATTACACATTATCGTGTTGAAGAGCGCTTTAGAAAGCACACATTGGTGCGCGTAAAGTTAGAGACGGGGAGAACACATCAAATTCGGGTTCATATGACATCAGCAGGTTACCCATTAGTCGGCGATCCCGTCTATGGCAAGCGCTTAGTCATTCCCAAAAATTGTGAACCGAGCTTAGCTGAGCTGTTACGTAAATTTAAACGACAGGCATTGCATGCAACTCGTTTAGCATTGATTCATCCAGTGTCAGGTGAAACATTGTCATGGGAAGTGGCTGTGCCTAGTGATATGCAAGTGTTGAGTCAAGCATTGAAATTAGACACAGAACAACATAGTTAATCAATATATTCGCTAGATTATTGCTTGAGATGGGACTCATTTATCCTCATTGGAGCGCACCGAGTAATGTTCGTGCTGTTACTAGCACACGAATAGGAGGGGTAAGCGTAGCTCCATATCATTCATTGAATGTGGGTGATCATGTGGGTGATGATTCCGCGCATGTGTCACAAAATAGGCAGTTGCTGTTGGAATACATGCATCGGTCTATGGGGCTGAATGACACAATTGAGTTAACGCCTCAATGGCTTCGTCAAGAGCACACATGCAATGTGGTTGTTGACTCAACGGTTGATCAACATTTCATGGCGTACGATGGGCAGTTTACGCAAAAGAAACAAGTCATGTGTGCGATTATGACTGCTGACTGTATGCCTGTTTTCATCAGTAACGAGGCAGGTACTTCTGTGGCGCTTGTTCATGCTGGCTGGCGAGGTCTAGCGGATGGAATTGTCGAAAAAACTTTGGCTCTTTTTTCTGATACGGCTGATCAGTTGCTTGTGCATTGTGGGCCTGCCATTTCACAAACTCACTTTGAAATTGGTGATGAAGTGCGCGAGAAAATAGGTGGGGCAGAGCGATTTTATCGAAGGCACCCAGAAAAATCTGATCATTGTTATGCGGATTTGGTTGGCTTACTTGGTGAGCGAGTGAACACTTTTGGTGCCAAATACACGCATTCGAATCATTGTACGTTTGCTGATGTCGATCGCTTCTTTTCTTATCGTCGAGATGGGGTGACTGGCCGGATGGTGTCTTTTTTATGGATGGAATAAATTAGCCTGTTCTAGTCTTTTCATGGCACGCTCGATGATGATTAGGCCTTATGTTTCACAGGGTTTATTCTTGGAGCAATCCTAACAGGTTCGGTAAAATCCCCTGCGATCGGTAAGGAAACAATAAATTTCACGCCTTTTTTGACGCGCAAGTCGGCTGCTTGCACATTGCCGCCATGGTAGGTGGCAATTAAACGTACGATATATAAACCCATTCCTAGCCGTGTTTTTGTGGCATCGGTCCGGCCAAGTGACACCATGGGTTCAAAGACACGTTCGGCCATGCCAGAGGGTAAGTTTTTACCTTCATTGATCACTTCGATAATCGCCATGTCTTCATCTCGACGAACACGAAGGATGATGCTGCTTCCGGGGACGGCAAAATCCATGGCATTATCGATCAATTTGTCCAACATTTGGGCGATGTGATCTGGGGTGCCTTCAATGATGAGAGGTTTGGCTAATGCTTCAAAGATGAAGGATTTATCAGGATTGCTGGATTGATAAACCTCTTTATAACTTTGTACTAATTTGGCCACGTCAAAAATGACGAATGTTTCTGCTTCTAACGCTTGTTCTAAATTAGCCGCTTCCGTAAGATTTTTAAGGATGGATTGAATGCGTTTCAAGCCTTTTTGAGCGCGCTTGTAATAGGTGCTCTCTTTGGAACCCTGAAACTCGTTGGTGAGGTTTTCGAGCGATGAATTCACAACATTCAGCGGGTTGCTGACTTCATGGGCAAGCGTGTCAGGAAGGCCGCGTAAATATTGCGTATATTGAGATAAGCGTTGCAACATATTGCCAATACTACGTGACAAATCTCCTACCTCGTCACCCGCACGAGATTCCGCTAGCTTTGAGCCTTCTTTGAGACGGCCATGGCGGTCAATGGCGATTTCTGCCGAGTCGCGTAGCCGTCGGATGCGCAGTGTGAGTCTCGATGCAAAATATAATATGCTCGCGAGGACGACGATAAGAACGATCAGTGTGACGCTAATCACATTTTCAAGCGCTTCTCGCTGCTTTGAGAGTACTTCATTGCTGCTTTGTTCGACGATAACCGAGCCAATGACGCTAGTCCCCGACCAGATTGGATTGGCGGCCATCACAATCATGGTTTGCTCGTCGAGGGATTTTCGACGATCAGTGACGAGTTTTCCTTGTAAAGAGTTTTCAAGTAATTGGTCTGAGCGCGAAAGTGTGTCGTTTTCGTAGTCACTTATCTCGCTGGCATCTTCTAATATTAAGTTGAAGATTTTCCCTAAAAAATGATTATATTTATGTTTGATTTGGTCAAGAATGTTTTCTTTTTTTTGTGTTGCATTGAGTGTCGTGGGTTCTTCAGTGATTTCACTGGACAAGTTACCAACCACTGCGCGTACTTTTTTCTCAGAGTCTAATACCCATATGCGTGCATCAGAGCGATTCAGCGCCTTAAGAATGTTGTCAATTTCAGGCGTTTGTAAGAGAACCTTTGCAAAGTCTGCGCCTTCTTCTTGATTTTGCGCTGTGGTTGAGATTAATTGATTGATTACCCGAGTGTTGGCATCATCAATATCGGCGACTTGTAATTGAATGCTGGCATTATTTGCCAGCATAAATCGTGGTATCCGTGCTTCAACGATGTAACCGGTTTCAGTGAGTATGAATTCAGCTTTAATGTTTTTGTTTGGTGTGCCATCCAGTGGATAAGACCAACTGTCATCGACTAGAAATACGCTCATTGAACCGGGTTCGCGTGCGGTAAATGAATAACGTGTTTCGGCTTGAAAGGGGGCTTTAATGGCTAAGCGAATATGATCTGCCGTGTCCAAGCGTAGGGCGGACCTGCCACGTAATAAGACGTTATCGTCAGTGATGTCGAAATAAGCATAAAGAAAAGACCCCCTATAGCCTAAAAGGTGCTTGATAACCGTGGTGTTTTCACTTTCTATCTCACTATTTTGTTCAGTTGCAGCGGTCTCTGTTTTTGTGATGATTTCTTTTGCTTGTTGGGTTTGATCCCCCCAGTCACTTAAGTCGCCATCTAGGCGAACATAGCTCTCAAGGGGTACAACGTAAATGTCGCTTGAGCTGCTTTCTTGTTCAGAGTCAGAACTTTTGCTAAATAATTCTGGGCGGTCATGTAATACCGTTGAGATGGCTCGGGCGGTTAAGCTGAGTGCGCCTTCTTGTCCTTTGATGAGAAACACTTTCATATCACGCACATAGATGTATGACATGAGAGGTATTAGTAATAATAACAATGCAACCAAGGTGAGCTTGGTTCGGATTGAATAACCTTTACGGATAGGCTTAGACATATTACTAGTAAATATTGTGTTTGTAGTTTTTTACGTTATGAACGAAAATTTGTGCTTAGTGACTGTGCCCTTAGTTGCTGCTATCTGCAAGGTTACTTTTCCATTTGTAACCAACACCAAAGACTGTGTCAATTCGGTCGAAGTTTGAGTCTATATCTGTAAATTTTTTACGAATACGTCGAATGTAGCCGTTGATGGTATTACGTTCAACATAGCTTTGTTTCGTGATTTGCATCAAGTTATCGTAAGACTTAACTTGATTAGGGCGCCTCGCCATTGCTTCTATCAACCAAAATTCGGTTAAGGTTAAGCTCAGCGCTTCTTCCTTCCACGTGATTGTCATGCTGTTTGGGTCAATGAAAAGGCTGCCACGGCGAATGACATCTTCATTTTCGATGGTGCTTTCTTGGGAATCTAAGCTGTCAACAATACGAAACAACGAGGTGATGCGTACCGTAAGAAATTGCATGTTAATCGGTTTTGTTAAGTAATCCCAAGCGTCTAAACGCAAGCCTGACACGCGATCAATATCGGAGTCGCGTGCGGTCAGAAAAATGATAGGCAGCTTGGGTGCTAAATTTCTGAGATCGCGACACAAGTCAAAACCGCCATCCATTTCATCTTCTAGCATAATGTCTAACATCGCTAAATCCGGCATATCTTCTTTCATTCCCGCCAAAGCATTGGGTCTATTAGAATATGCGGACACCTCATAACCATGCTGTTTTAATGCGTCAGCATAGTTCTCTCTTTGATCTTCGTCGTCTTCAACAATGGCTATTTTCTTCATATAGATTCACTTTTGTTATATATGTGACTTTACTTGTTTGTTGATTTTACCTTGTAAAAATGCGCTAAGTGATTGAATTAAATAATGCTTGGTGAAAAGTTAAATTAAACACTTAACATTCACCATGAAATCACCATAAGTTCACCGTATCTTTGTCATACCGAGGCGTTTTAATTGCATTCATAGAAGTTTGATTAAGCGATTAAGTGATACATCTAGTCAAGTCGCTAACAACGGTAGTAATAATAAACGATTTTAATCGATAACAGATAAAATAAACGAGTAAGAATCATGAATGCAGCAACACAACAAGTGAAAGTATTTGTAGCCGTCACCGATGAACTTTTGTACGAGCACCCAGAAGAAATCGATACTCCTTTAGTGCCATATTCAAGTAATATGGAATGTCATCATTGGTTAGATGTCGAAATCAACCCAGAAGACATGGGCAACTTCAATGTAAAAGAAGTAGCCGCTTAAGTATTCCACAGTTTTCATAGGTGAAAGTTAAATTTTAACGAATTACTCTTGGAGTAATGTTTAGTAAGTTTTCAAAACTACTCTATTTATAAAAAATGCGAGCATTTAGCTCGCATTTTTTATGAATAGATTGGCTGTATAGTGGTAACTAGCCACATTTCATATGGAGTCTAAAAAATATACTCTGCCGTATCTAGTGAGAATGTTTTATGGATATAGTCGCCGTTCTCAAGCACTTCGTAATGATTTGAGTAGTCATTAATATGACTAATAATATCTTTGATAGCAACAACTAAGGCATCAACATCTTGTTGATGATTATATAAACTGAAACTGGCCCTCAACATGCCTCGTTTGCGGTTAATAAATGCCTCTTGATCCTCGTCGGCTATCTGACTCAAGTCTAAAGACCAAAGTTCTTCCTTGAGTAGCGAGCTGACATAAGGGTGAGCACAGAAACATTCGTTGCGCACGGCAATGCCGTAATAGTCAGATAAAATAGCGGCGACTAAGCCGTGATCAATGTTCTTAACATTAAATGACAGTGCGCCAAGACGTGTTTTGTTACTTGAGCCATATATTGTGATGGGCTGATCACTATTATGAGTCTCAATCGCGCTTAGTTTGTCAAAGGCATATTGCCATATATCAAAAGAGTGTTGTTGAATCTTGTTGAAGCCTGTGTTGTTAAGGCTGTCTAATACCTTTGCGAGTGCATAGGCTCCTAATATGTTTTTAGTGCCTGGAAGTTCTCTTGCGGGGTAAGCCTGAGTGAATTCCGCATCTTTATAGCCCACATGATCAACAATACCACCGCCCATTTCATCTGATGGGAACTGTTCAAGCAGTGCTTGTTTAGCAATCATGACGCCAGGAGAGGCTCCGGCATAGACTTTATGCCCAGAGAATATAATAAAGTCTGCGTTATTTTCCGCAATTTTTAGCGGCATGTGTGCCGCCATTTGTGCGCAGTCAACGACAGAATAGGCGCCATATTGATGTGCTAATTCTGTGATCTCTTTGATTGGGCTGATAATTCCTGTCACATTGCTGACAGCTGAAAAGGCAACATAGTTAATTCGGCCTTGATATGTTTTTAATAAAGACTCTAAGTGTGCTAAATCGATATCACCTTGATCATTATTTTCGCCATGAACGTTAAAGTGTTTTACTGTGGCGTTATGTCTGTGAGGTAAATCATTTGCATGATGTTCAAGAGCCGACACGAGAACAATGTCTTTTAATTGGTCGTCATCATTAGTGCCATTTTTAGCGGCACGGCGATTTGATAAGCGTCTGGCGACGTTGTTCAATAATGCGGTTGAGCCTGAACCCATGAATACGCACTGATAGGATTCTTTCGCTTCTGCAGCGCCAGTCACCTTAAGGATTGTGTCAAAAGACCACATAAAGGCTTTAGACATTAAACGGGCTGAAGCATGTGAATGGCTGTGGGAATTAGAGTAATGTGGTAAAAGTTGATTCACCGCATCCATGGCAGTTTTCATCACTAAAGGGGATGCCGCACCATCTAAGTGAATGCGCGATTGAACAACACCCGTGGCAAGTGGATACTCTGTGTTGGTGCCAATAAATTGATGATCAAGAGTCATGAGATAGTTGCGAAATTTTAGGCAAGATAAAGTCAATTGTTCACAATATTATACGGCTTTTTCTATTATTATTCGCAAATGGATTCACTTACACAAATAGTTTTAGGCGCGGCTGTTGGCGAAATAGCTTTGGGTAAAAAAATTGGTCGCAAAGCAGCCCTATATGGGGCTGTTTTAGGGACATTACCCGATTTGGATGTTCTTTGGGTGAAAAATGCTGTCGATAGTTTTACCGAGCATCGCAGTTTTAGTCATTCCTTAATAGTTCTGTTTCTGGTGTCGCCTTTATTTGCATGGTTGTTACAACGATGGCATCCCATAGGAATAGATAGGCAAAAAATCAGCTTTAAATACCTTTTTATTAGCGTCTATCTGGTGTTTGCAACCCATGTGCTGCTCGACTGGTTTACGGTGTATGGTACGCAATTATTTTGGCCTTTGAGTCAATTCCCCTTTGGGCTGGGCAGTGTGTTTATTGTCGACCCACTGTATACCGTGCCATTTTCATTGTTTTTGTTGATCACTATTGTGTCACGCAAACGACTACCGATCATATTGGGGGCTACTTTGAGTTGTTCCTACCTGTTATGGTCTCTCATGGCGCAAGCCATTCAGACTGAACGTTTTCAGGCTGGCTTGCAAAAACAAGGCATCGATGCTCGTCAATCCCTGACACTACCGATGCCATTGAATACGATGCTATGGAAAAATATTACGATGGTCGAGGGAGGCTATTGGGTGAGTTTTCGTTCAATATTTGATGAGGAAAATACGCCATTACAGTCTGAATTTTTTAGAAGTAATCAGCAAGTCTTAGAGCCTCTACTAGAGTCGGAAGCTGTCCAAAAACTGACCTTTTTTACCAAGGGGTTTTATCAAGTTGTAGAGCGAGACGGTGAGGTGTGGTTTTCAGATTTACGCATGGGTGGTTTTGGGAATTTCGTTTTTAACTTTAATGTGGGTTTTCGTGATCAATTAGGTAATATTCAAGCGCACTCTGAGGTGCAAAGCAAATCCCTTCGGCCGAAAGGCGATCAGCTCAATAGTGCGCTGTCGGCATTGAAAAATCGAATATTTGACGCCGAAATAGATATGTTTCAATTTTTTGATGGCGCAGAAATGGTTGAACGATAACTCAATAGGGTAAACGCATAAATGAGTGAATTTTCTACGAAGGGCTAAGTGATAATGAATGACGAATCAAAAGGAATGTTGCTCGGCTTTATCGGAGTCAGTGCGTTTGGTTTAACGCTACCCGCGACTAAAATCGTTGTTGCTTACATGGACCCTGTATTTATTGGCTTGGGTCGAGCGGTGATTGCTGCTGTACTGGCTGCTGTTTTATTAATACTCTTTCGGCAAAAGCTGCCAAATAGAAAGCAATTCTTAGAATTGGTGTGGGTGGGATTAGGTGTGGTGATAGGTTTTCCTGTGTTGTCTTCTTGGGCAATGCAGTACGTACCTGCCTCACATGGCGGTGTAGTGCTGGGCATTTTGCCCTTGGCGACCGCGATTGCAGGGGCTGTGGTAGGTAATGAAAGGCCTAGTTTGGCGTTTTGGGCGGTGGGTGTTTTAGGCAGTATGTTGGTCGTTTCTTATGCTTTGTTGCAAGGCTCCGGTGGCATTCATGTTGCAGATATAGCCTTGTTAGGGGCTGTATTGTCGGCAGCCGTTGGTTATGCAGTCGGAGCAAGACTGTCAAAAGAAATGGGAGGATGGCAAGTGATTTGCTGGGCATTAGTGATTACATTGCCTTTTATTCTAGTGCCAGCAGTGGTAACTGCACCCACTACGTTTGCAGATATGCCCGTTAATGTATACGCCTGTTTTTTATACTTAGCGGTAATTAGTCAGTTGATGGGGTTTTTTGTTTGGTATAAAGGCTTAGCGCTAGGTGGAACGGCAAGAGTTAGCCAGATGCAATTATTTCAACCGTTTATCACGCTATTAGCATCTATCGCATTATTAGGCGAAGCATTGGACTTGCAAACTATTGTTTTCATTGTGCTAGTCGTTTGCTCTGTATGGTTGGGGAAGAGAATGCCTATTAATATGAAGCGTCGTGAAATAAAAGTGAGTTAGAAGACATCAGTCAACAGACATAATTCAAACGTTCAATCTAATATCGTGGTGGAAAAAATGATTACTTGTTATCTCAAATATGTAGTTGAACCGAAAAAACTAAAAGAGTTCGAGCATTATGCGAAGCTTTGGATCCCTTTAGTGAATAAGTTTGGAGGTCAACATCATGGCTATTTTTTACCCTCTGAAGGGGCTAATAATATCGCAATGGCGATGTTTAGTTTTCCTAGCCTTGCCGAATATGAAAAATATAGAGAGGATTCGTTTCAAGATAAAGCGTGTATAGAGGCTTTTAAATATGCAGAAGAAACAGACTGCATTGTCAGTTATGAAAGAAGCTTCTTTCGCCCCGTCTTTGAATAACGCAATATTGAGTGTGGCTTCTGCCCATGAATAAAAAAACTATTCTCAGACCCAGTGCTGTATTGATCTATGTCGATGATGTTCAGAAGGGTTTAGCTTGGTACAAGCAGGCTTTTCCTCAAGCAATAGATGTCTATTTAAAAGAATTTAATCTGACTATTTTAGATGTTGATGGGTTTTCTCTGGAAGTGGTTCAAGCCGATCTAAAAGTGAGTCCAGGTAAATCAGGTACGGTGCTCTATTGGTCAGTGCTGGATTTACAGAAAGGGGTTGAGTATCTTCAAAGTTTAGGTGCAACCCTATATAGAAAACCAATGGCAATTGAGGACGGGTTGGGTATGTGTCAAATGGCAGACCCCTTTGGAAACTTGATTGGTCTAAAAGGTATTTATCAAGCACCGAGTGTAACTTGATGCATGATAAATGCAGAATCAGTGAAACAAAAAAACCGAAGCAATGCTTCGGCTTTTTTGCAGTTTATGGCTTGCGGTTTATGGGCTGACGTTTAGGCAACCGCTTTCACTGTCGTTGAATCTTGTTCGGCATTTTCGTCGTGTGTGATTAAATAATCAAACGCCGCTAATGAGGCTTTTGAACCTTCACCCATGGCGACAACAATTTGCTTATATGGCACTGTGGTGACATCGCCAGCAGCAAAAATTCCCGCTTGATTGGTTTGGCCTTTTTCATTGATGATGATTTCGCCGTATTGTGTAGTTTCCACAACGCCTTCAATAAATTGGCTATTAGGCACCAAGCCAATTTGCACAAAGACACCCGCAAGATTAAGTTGCGTCACCTCATTGGTTTCGCGATGGGTGTATTCAATGGCCGAGACTTTTCCGTCTTGGGCTAAAATTTGATTCGTCGCGACATTTTTCAAGATAGTAATGTTGTCACGCTTTTCGGCTTGGTCAATGAGGACTTGGTCTGCCTTAAGCTCTGGCATGAATTCAAATACAGTGACGGATTTAACGATACCCGCTAAGTCAATTGCCGCTTCAATGCCTGAGTTGCCACCGCCAATGACAGCGACATCTTTGCCTTTAAAGAAAGGGCCATCACAGTGTGGGCAATAAGCGACACCATTACCAATATTTTCTTTTTCGCCCGGCACGCCTAATTCACGCCATTTTGCTCCGGTGGCCACAATCAAGCTTTTTGTTTTGATGATTTCGCCAGAGGAGAGGGTGACGGTTTTTATATTGCCTGCTTCGACCTTATCAACGCGTAAGTGTTCACGTTGAGTGATTTCGTAGTCTTGCAAGTGTGACAGTAAGTTGTTTGTGAGTTCGGGGCCTGTTGTTTTTTGGACAGAAATTAGGTTTTCAATTCCCATCGTGTCTTTCACTTGACCACCAAACCGATCTGCAATCATCGTGACTTTCAACCCTTTACGCGCTGAATAGATTGCTGCCGCAACACCGGCAGGTCCGCCTCCAATCACGGTAACGTCTTGTAATGGTAGTGTGTCAGTGTTGCTTGCATTGGCTAGATCTGGGTATTTAGTCATTAGCTTATCTAGCAACTGAGCCGTATCGATTTTACCCGTGGCAAACACTTCACCATTAAGATAAACGGTTGGCACACCTTGGATATTTTTTTCATCAACTAGGGCGGGGTAAATAGCGCCATCGATCATCTCATTGCTGACATTGTCATTTAGCAGTGAAAACTGATTGAGCGACTGAACAACATCAGGACAATTGTGACAACTTAAGCCAATATAGGTTTCAAACTTAAGTTCAGTGTGAACATTCTTGATGATATTTTGAATGCTGTCATCTAACTTGATCGGGGTTCCCGCTGCATTGAGCACAGCGAGCACCAATGAGTTAAACTCATGACCGCCAGGGATGCCAGAGAATTGTACGCCCGTCGATTCACCATTCACTTCGAGTAAGAAGCTCATCGCGCTACGAAGACTCGCATCATCGCGTTCTTCAACGTGCAGTTTGTCGGAGACTGAACAGAAATCACTTAAAAATTTGACGAGTTCATCGCGCTTGCTATGTTCGCCCGTTTGAAGAACTAATGTGACAGTGTCAGTTAAATTCGCTGTGTAGCTTTTGACGGCATTTAATAATTCTGGAGTTAACATGTGATTTCCTATTGACTGGGTGCGTGTTGTCTTTCTATCGGTGTGGATGAATCATGGGTGTTCGGGAAGGGTGAGTAAGTCATTCATCGGTTAATGAAAATGCAGACTTACTCACGCCCCTAAAACGATTGGACAGTTAGCAATCTATGCGTTTAGATTTTGCCAACCAATTCCAAGCTTGGAGTTAGCGTGTCTTGGCCTTGTTCCCAAGCCGCTGGACAAACTTCGCCGTCGTTTTCACGAACATATTGTGCTGCTTTGACTTTACGAACCATGTCTTTTGCAGAACGTCCAATGCCTAAATCATGAACTTCAGCAACTTTGATGACGCCATCAGGGTCTACTAAGAAAGTGCCACGAAGCGCTAATGCTTCTTCTTCAATCATGACATCAAAACCACGAGTGATCGCACCTGTCGGGTCACCAATCATTGGGTATGTGATTTTGCCAATTGACTCAGACGCATCGTGCCATGCTTTATGAACAAAGTGAGTGTCAGTTGATACTGAGTAGACTTCTACGCCTAAACCTTGAAGCTCTTCATAGTGATTAGCCATATCTTCTAGTTCAGTTGGGCAAACAAATGTGAAGTCTGCAGGGTAGAACATGAAAATAGCCCATTTTCCTTTGACATCATCAGATGTTACTGTTTTGAACTCGCCATTTTGGAAAGCTTCTGCTTTGAATTCAGGAATCGTAGTATTAATTTTAGCCATGATAATTCTCTAAAAATGTAATTTAGGGGGTTATTTTGTATATATCTGTGCCAGACCTCATTGCCTCGGCACGAGTGAGAATATAGGCTAGTCTTTCGATAAATAAAATAGAAAAAAATTGATCGGACTCATCTATTTTTTGGAAGGTACATCAGATATCCATATAAACAGTTAATACTGAGTGTTGACGAATCAAGATAGCGGTGATGAACCTTGCAAAGGGGACGCTAAAATATGCGATTGCGTGGTAGTTACGAGATATCAGTGAGTGGTAAAGAATATGGCAAATAAAAAACGAAAACGGTATGTGCAAAGTGCGATTCTTCTCTCATTGATCACTGCACTTGCCAATAGTGCTCCATTTGTTCAGGTTATTCATGCTGATGACAGAGTGAGTGCCCATGCTGTTTGTCCTGTGATGGCATTAAGTCAGCAAAAAGGAACGATGCCTCTCATTCTATCAAGTCCACACGGGGCAAGCCGTTCAAAAAAAATTCCAAACTATGAGGAGAGGCAAGGGAAAAGCGTGCCTGCTCGAAAATTCCTGAAGCTGTCAGATTCTTATACGGATGAAGTGACTTGGCGAATGGCGCGTCATATAGAGCGTTTAACAGGTCAAAAACCGTTTGTTGTCGCTGCTGAAATTCATCGTAGTCAAATTGATTTTAATCGTCCGACCAAGTGGTCCTATGAGCACCCCGGTTTGAACCCATGCTATGAAGATTATCATCACACATTGTCGGCGTTTATTGAGAATATTCATCAACAATGGGGGAATGGCTTGCTGTTGGACGTGCATGGCCAAAGTAAGCGCCCAAAAGCGCTGATTCGAGGCACTCAGAATGGGTTAACCGTCACTAAGCTTCGTGAGCGGCTAGAGATGCAGTCGCCTCAGTCGCCTGTGCTAAAAAAAGTATCTGAAAGCGCTGTGGATTTATTTGCATTATTAGCCCAACAAGGGTACTTGACTTTGCCAGAGAATGGAAAGCCAGAAACCCTTTATAAAGGCGGTTATATTGTTCGGACCTATGGCAGTCACACTCAACAGGGTATTGATGCGATTCAAATAGAAATTGGGCGTGATTTACGAAATAGTGCGCCCAAGCGCATTGTATTAGCGAACGATTTAGCGCGCTCGGTTGTCCAATTTATGCGTACTATTGAATTGCTCAAGCCCTAATGGAAAAGTTGCATGGTTTGCCTTAGTGGGTTTGATCATCTTGTTGGTTGGTCCAGAGCGTGTAATAGGTGCCTTCTAATTTGAGTAATTCAGCATGAGTACCGCTTTCAAGCACTTTGCCACTATCAAGCACGATGATGTTATCCGCATCAATGATGGTGGATAAGCGATGAGCAATGACCAGCGTCGTGCGATTTTTGGAAATGGTGTTCAGTGCGTCTTGAATCTCTTTTTCAGTTTGCGAATCCAGCGAGGAGGTGGCTTCATCTAAAATGAGAATGTCGGGGTTTTTTAGTATGGTTCTAGCAATAGCCACGCGTTGTTTTTCACCGCCGGATAGTTTTAACCCGCGTTCCCCGACAGTGGTTTGCAAGCCGTCGGGTAATTGGCTGACAAAGCGGTCTAAATTAGCCATTTTGATGGCCTTCAGCACTTCTTCTTTGCTTGCGGTAGGTTTGCCATATTGAATGTTATAGAACAATGTGTCGTTAAACAGAACGGTGTCTTGAGGGACTACCCCAATCGTTTGACGCAACTCTTCTAGGCTTACATTGCGAATATCTGTGCCATTAATGCAAATGCTGCCTGAGGTCACATCGTAGAAGCGAAACAATAAGCGAGTGAGTGTGGATTTTCCGGCGCCGCTAGAGCCAACGATGGCCACTTTTTGGCCTGCAGGCACTGTGAAGTTGACCCCTTTAAGGATTTGTCTGTCGGTGTTGTAGGAGAATTCTACGTTATTGAAATCGACATTCGGTTTGAATGAGGAATGCTGTGAGTCTCGAAGCGTTTGAGGTTGTTGTGGTTCGGTGATTTCTTGCTTTTCATATAAAAGATTGAACATTTTACTGATATCAATCAATGCGCGTTTTATTTCACGGAACAGTGTCCCAAGAAAATTTAATGGAATAAACAATTGCATCATAAACGCGCTGACCATGGCCCAGTCACCAATAGTGAATTCTCCAGAAATGACTCGGTTAGCGGCTAGAATTAATAACAGCGTTGTGCCAGTGCCAATGATTAAGCCTTGACCTGCATTTAATAACGATAGAGATAGCTCAGACTTAATGGATTCTTGCTGCCATTTATAAACGCTGTTGTCGTAACGTTGATATTCATGTTTTTCATTCGAGAAATATTTGACGGTTTCATAATTCAACAATGAATCAATTGCGGATGTGTTAGCCACTGAATCAGCTTCAATCATGCGTAAGCGAAATTTTGTCCGCCATTGAGTGATGTAATAAGTGTAGATAGTGAAGAGGGCGATTGTGGCGATGGTGATGGCGGCGAATAAGTAGCCGAATTTATAGAATAAGTAACCACAGACAACTAATACTTCAAACATGGTGGGAACTAGGCTAAACAATAGCCAGCGATAAAGGGCTGAAATGCTTTGTGATCCACGTGCAATATCATTCGACAATCCTCCCGTTTGTCTGTCTAAATGAAAGCGCAAGGATAGCTTATGCATGTGTTCAAAAATATTCAGCGAAATGGCGCGTGTGGATGCTTGACCTGCCTTTGCAAACACCGCATTTCGTAGCTCTTGAAATAAGGTGCTAAATAAACGCAAACTGCCATAAGCGATGAGTAAACCTAACGGCACAACGACTAAGCCTTGCTGTATAGCTTGCGGATCTGTAATGTTAATATTGAGTGCATCGATGACTTGTTTCAATGCAATTGGCACGGCAAAGGTGCTGAGTTTGGCGGCAATCAGGAGCGTGAGAGCCAGCGCGATGCGAACCCAGTACTGACGTAAATAAGGCAGCAAACGTTTAAGCGTTTTGAGGTCGCTTGAGGCTGAACCTAGAGTTAAAGTAGATTCTGAAGTTTTAATTTCCCTTTTATTATCAATATTTTGTGAGTAACTTCTCATATTTTAAATTAATTTTGTTCTCGTAAGTTTAGATAATTTTTGAAAGTTTATGGTGTTTTTTTGTCAAAAAAATGATGAAAATGGCTGATTAAATTTTAATCAGCAAGGTAAAAGTGAACATCTTCAAGGTGTGCGTAAATGTTATTCAAAAGTTATCCACAGGTTTTGTGAATAACCTGAATAAGTTGAGGAGGATGTCATTTTTTTCATGTTCTTCATTAACGGTTTCTCATCTAGTGACAAGCCTTGCCCAGTTTCTTTAATCGCCAATAATTATAGGGCCACGGTGTTAAAAATCCGGCGAGCAACATCGGCGGTATGGCCCACCATACCAGTCGCGCTTGTCCCACTAAAAAGAGGTCCATTAAGTTCATCGCAAGCTCCATGGCAATCATGCTCACTAAGCTCATGCCAATGGCGGTTTTAAATGCTAACGAAAGGCTCATTTGTTTGGAAAGGATAGCCGTTTCTAATGCAATGCTGGTGAGAATGCCGCAGATAATAGCCACTGTCATCACAATTAATGTTGGGGTCTCAGGTGCATAGATTTGAAAACCGAGGATCGCGCCAAAATCACCGATGCTGCATCCTAACAAACACCAACCGGTGTTAGATGCTGATTGGCGCCACTTAGCGTTGTCTCGCCAATGAAAAGCATCGCCACTAGCGCGGTTGTTTTTTTGAGAGGAGCAAGATTTTGACATAGTTTTCTAGCATCAAGAGGAACAGGTGTATAAGCATATTGGACACCAATCTAAAAGGCGAATAAACGCCAATCTTAGCAACATAAATGAGGTTCAATTGTTAAAATACAAGACGGAATACATTTTACAATGCAGTGAACATGCCTGAAAAAACAAAAATATCCCAGCAATATCGATTGTCACGTCGTGGTTTTAACTTAGGGCGTGCGAGTGAAACTTGCCCCAACGATGGCAGCATAATAGAAGCGTGGCAACAAGGGAGCCCTATTTTATTGAAAGAAGTGTGCGCGAATTTATTAGAAGATTTCCAAGGCAATATTCAAGAGTCTTTTCAGTTGTATGAAATCGCGTTGTCTGGAGAATTCAGTTGTGATGAAATGTTAGCGCAAGAGCCGTACCGGTCGCGTTTAGAGCCAATGTTTGAGTCGCTTGGTTCCAGTATGAATGAAGGGGATGATCAGGAAATCGAAACAGTATTATTTGACGCGAATGATCAGGGTGAGGTCGTTGCGGAAGATTTGTGGATGAAGGCCTCGTGGCTCTCTTTTCATGAAGAAGATGCCTCATTGAGGTTTCGTTTTTCATTTGGTGTGGATTTGCATGAAGATGTGGCAGCAGATCAACACCGGCAGCACTATGCCTCACTGCTCACCGATGCCGTTTTTCCCGAATCTCGTGTGATCACCGACAATCAGCATTTGCAGGCTACCTTATTGCAAGTATTAGGCTCAGATAACGTCAATTTCGTTGAACGTATTGTTTACTTCAACTCTCCCAACGGTGGGGCTTATTTACATCATGACAGAGAAAGAGGGCATGCGGGTGTGGTGTATGCACAGGTGACAGGAGAGACCTTTTGGCTGGCTTTGCCAAAGCAGCAACTTATGCAAGAGCTTGGCGCTTTTATCACACAATGTCAGTTGAATCAGCGCTGGCCCGATAGCGTGACAACAAACATGCAAGAAGAGCTGGTAGCCCTCGTTCGTGATTCACAGGCACTCTCGGAACAATTAGAGAGCTTCTCAAATGCTACCTTGATTCACGTGATGAATGAAACACAAGCGTTTGTTCAGCACTTAATGTCTCAAGGTCATGGGCGACACCTTCAGGCTGGCGATGTGTTGCTACTTCCTCAAGAAACCGATGCGAGTTGTTGCTGGCACTCCGTGTTTTGCTTAGGAGAAGAAACAGGGCAAGCCTTATCTTTTGCGATTCGTTCCGGTGAGTAGTCAGAACGTTTGTTAGCATAATAGGTGCATGTCGGTTTAGTGCATAGCAATGCGCATAAGAAACAACCGACCGTCGGGCTATTTTGGAGTAAGTGTTTTTAAAGTGTTGATATTGCTTGGAAACAATAATATGCTAAAAAATAACCGACTTAAAATATACCGACATCAAGTCGGACTATTAATTGGATGGAATTTATATTATGGATGTAGCTCATTGTTTTCAAAAAACATTTCATCGCTTTGATCAAAGGCTATCTAATATAATAACCGACATAGAGACGGTGAATAAAACTGTTAGGAGCACTTAATGAATAGCTCAGCTTTATCAATTTTAAAGGCTTTAAACAAAAGAGGACCTTTAACTTTAAGTCAACTAGATTCTATCATTCCAAAAAATCATGGAGGTTTTGAAGACTTTTATATTCTTGCTTCTCTTGTCCATGAAGGCTTTATAAATGAAGAATTTAGTTTTGGGCATAGTAAAGATGATGCTCCAAGAGAGATGAGGCTTGCTCAAGAGTATTTTTCTTGTAAGGATGCAGAGAGGCAGGCTGAATATCGAGGATTTAAGTGGCAAACAAGTAGCGATACGCCACTTAAGGATAAGAAATTCTATTTGTCTGGGAAAGGTAGTATTAAATTGTCTGAACATTCTCAACGGAGAATTGATACGGTCATTTCAATGATTGTGTCAATCATAGTTGGTGTCAGTGTGGCATTAATAGTTTTATGGTTAAATCCAAGCAATGGCTCCTAACAAGCAGTTGAAAAATGGA
>JBOEGT010000070.1:0-33471 GCA_050633585.1 Arenicella sp. | reverse complement strand
TGAATGCGCTGAAATAAATCTGTCGGCCAATGCCGAGTCACTGCACCGACAAAGCTATCTCCATTATGAATAGTTCGTTGATTAATCACCAAGATATGGTCTGAATATTTTTCTAGAGGATTATCCGAGTAATCATCAAATGTAAATCGCTTGAAACCCGAATATTCATTGATGAAAAACTTATCCCTAAAGCTATGATGCTTAGTGAAACCACTCAACACATATCCCGTGACAGGGTCAGTCAAAAGAACATGCTTTTCTGGCACTTGGTTGAGAAACTCAACAACATCATTTAAGTGCTGATAGCTTTGGCGCTCTTGAACGGCTATCAGTGTAGGGTAACGACTATAATGCAACCCCCTCCAACCATTAAAGAATGGCATCAATAGTAATGCAAATAAACTGAGAACAATCATTGAAATCACTCGATGACGCCAGACTTTAGTCTCACCCGAAATCAGGCGCTGCAAATAGAACAGCATTAAATCGGCTGCCACATAATGGATGGGTATCAAAAAACAAAAACGCCATAAAACGGTGCTATCGACAAGCCTTAAAAATAAATCTGTGAAAAAAGGATTAAATACGGTGAGTAGCGGCAGCAGCATTCCAGACACTAGAAATAAGTTTTTCTTATATCGAGACCAATGCAAGAAAAACAACACGTACACAACCACTCCCCAAAGTGTCACAACTTGCATAAATTGATACGAGGGATTCAATATCGACAGTTGCGGTAAAACCCCGTAAGCAGGCCCAAAATCCCATAAGCGATTTCCGTTATTGCCAAAATGCACGAACTCATAATGCAAATATAGATAGGCGCTCGCGAAGAGAAAAACAACTAAAGCCGCTAATAATAAAATCAATTGATCGAATTGACGAAGCTCACTTTGATTAAAACGGTTATCTCTCCATAGATTCACCGCAAAAAAGCACAGCATAAGACTGCATTGAATCATGATAAACATTGCTTCTTGCGTGTGAATCAGCACCGCTGAGGTCAATGCAAATATTAGAAACAATACTTTAACCAATAGAAAATCAAAGCGACGCTTCAACAGTAAATCCCAGAAAATTATCACTGCTGAAAAGTATAAAATAAACGCCAACATTGCAGGTGCAAGCGCATAATAACGCAGATACGAAAATGCCGTTACCCCCATATGAAAAGCAACGAGAAAAGTCGCCAACATCGCAATGACAGCCACATGACTACGCGTGTTAAAAATACGCGTTGAAAAATAATAGACTCCCAGTAAAAAAACACATTGGCTCAACAATGTTGCCATTTGCACTACCTGAGACGTTGATGCGCCAGCATGTAAACCCACTAGCGCCAAAAGATGGTACCAAACTTCAACATCCTGTTTTAATGCCGTCAGAAATGATGGCACAGGAGAGAGTTCACCGCGAAGGAAAACTTCCTGCACTCGCGAAAATTTTTCAATATGATAGTAAATATCAGCAGGGATTTCTGTATAAGCACCAACCCAAGCGTGATAGATTGACATGAACACGACTATCGTGAATGGAGGCAACCACGCTAGGGTAATATTTCGGGCATTAAGGTTATGAAGCGCCTCAAGACTGAGACGTAACACATGGTATAAATACACTAACCCCGCAACACTACAATACAACAAAACCACTGTTGAAAGTTGCTGGTATGATAATTGCAATACCCTTGCCATCGTCAGCACCATGGCAAATATGCCGTATGACAGGCTGACACTCAGCAAAAAAGGATAAGGTATTTTACTGAGTGTTAACTGTGATTGAGCAGTAAAAAAACAGAGCTTTTGACATCTCTGACTATTAAAAACACTCAGTAAAGCAGCCCCAGGAAGCACGAGAGTCGTTAGCAATAGCAATAAAAACAAAAAACTCTCAACCATATCGACCTGTGACTAATATATTTCTATATTTTTAAGCCTTCGCCCTTCCAAACACCAAATGTTGTTATGAATACCGAAAAAACTAAGCGCTATACAGCTGTTTTGATCGCGTCAGCAATTTTAACAATTTGCTCATCTTCTAAATAAGGATGCATCGGCAAACTAAAAATACGCGTTGAAAAATCTTCCGACACGGGAAAATCACCTATCTGATGACCTAAGTCTGAATAGGCAGATGCCAGATGAGTAGGCACCGGGTAATAGACAGCCGATGGAATACCTTTGGCTTGCATCGCTTCTCGAACACGGTCTCTGGTTAAACTTGATTCCGCCAAAACAGAATATTGCGCCCAAACACTGCCATAACCTTCCGGCACATGCGGTGTCTCTAATACATCTCCAAGCAACTCATCATAACGATTAGCAACACGATTTCGATGCAGTAGCTCATCATCATAAAATTTTAATTTTTCAAGTAACACTGCTGCTTGAATTGTATCCATTCTCGCGTTCAGACCAATGGCAACATTATCGTATTTATCTCCCACTTTGCTTTGGCCGTGTACTCGCAAAGAAACTAATTCATCATACATAGCGTCGTCATTGGTAAAAACCGCACCGCCATCCCCATAACAACCCAATGGTTTAGCCGGAAAGAAGCTAGTCGCCGCAACTTCGGCCAATCCACACGCTTTACGACCTTTATAGTCTCCCGCAAAACCTTGAGCGGAATCTTCCAAGACAAACAAGCCATATTTATCAGCAATAGCATTAATCGCATCATAGTCGGCAGGCAACCCAAATAAATCGACAGGCATAATACCTTTCGGCGCAAGCTTTCCTTCGCTTAATACACGTTCAATTTGCACTTCTAGCGCGGCTGGGTCCATATTAAACGTCTGGGCATCAATATCGACAAATACTGGCGTAGCACCTGCAAGTGAAATGGATTCGGCACTCGCAAAAAAAGTAAAAGGCACCGTAAAAACGGCATCGTCTTTTTTAAGCTTTTTAGCCATTAAAGGCAAAATTAGGGCATCGGTTCCACTGCTACAGGCCAGTACGTGCTTCACGCCAATATAGTCGGCAAGCTGCTGCTCTAGCTCACGAACTTCAGGCCCCATAATATATTGACCATGATCCAAAACGGCTTGGATAGCGGCATCAATATCTTTCTTTGCGCGTTGATATTGTGTCTTTAAATCAATAAATGGAATACTCACTGCAATTACCTTTATAAAAATATGTTGATTAATAGAGTCGGGTGTATTTGATCATAACCCAGACATTCATGCATTAGGCTGTTTAACGCCCCATGCCAAATAGTACAACTCTGCATGTCCGTAAAACAATAAAAACATCCAGCATTAAAGAATAGTTTCGAATGTAATACAAATCGTATTCTAATTTGTTTTTCGCATCTTCTTCGCTTGCTCCATAGCGATACATCACTTGTGCCCAGCCGGTAATTCCTGGTTTCACCGCATGCCGATACTTAAACAGCGGTATGTTTTTTTCCAGCTCAGTGACAAACTCTGGACGCTCTGGACGAGGACCAATGAAGCTCATTTCTCCACGAAACACATTCAATAATTGAGGCAACTCATCAATACGCGTTAACCGTAGAAACTTGCCCAATGGTGTAATACGGTTGTCGTTGACCTGCGCCCATTGAGCTTGGCCATCTTTTTCGGCATTTTGAATCATGGTGCGAAACTTTAAAATCCGAAAAGGTTTATCTTGAACCCCCGTTCTTATTTGACTATAAAAAATATCCCCACGATCCTGAAGGTAAATAGCCAAGGCAGCCGCCAGCATTAATGGCAATGTTATTATTAACAATATAGCGGATAACAGCACATCCACGACTCGCTTAAGGCGCAATGGTACTTCTTGATTCACTAAACCATACTCCGCACTGGTGGCAAACCAGCCACGATCCAAAAACTGCATTGGGACTTTAAATAAATATCGCTCATAGAACTCGGCAACATTAAACACCCGAACTCCTCGAAAACGTAAATCCAACAAACGATTCTCAATGCCTTCAATAACAATATTAGGCATCAAAATTAAACCATCGATATTAGCAGCGTCAATACCTTCATCACTCACATCGTGCAATGAATGATGCACTTGGTATTTACCTTCACCATAAACTGCCATCATATCTTCTTGTAGAACAGTCGCTTGATCAGAGTTACCCAGCACCATCCAATGAGGTTCTTGCGTCCATTGTTGCAAGAAGAATCTCACAGCAAAACGAGAAGTGAACAACCATAAGTAACTCAACCCCATACCCAGTAATAGCTGAGTACGCCAGTAGTTAATATCGACTTCCGTTAACTTGGTGATAAAACCAATGGTTGCTACGACAACCAAGGCTAATAATACTGCAATCGCCATTTGCCCAGGAATATGCCAATAACTGAGTTGCCGGCGCAATGCATAACCACCGAATAGATACGCAGACAGCAATATAGTGACTTGTATCAGAGCAAAGCCTAACCATGACCCCGTCGAAAACGCACCATAAACAAAACTTGACGCCACATAAAATGCAACAAAAATCAGCAACAAATCTAACACCACTAGACTGACAATTGCCAATAATCGATTAGATGACATTCTCATAATTTTATACTTCAAGCCGATGGAGAAAGAATACTTTTTTACCGCCCATATTCTAACGCTTAATGATCCATTGCGCTTCGAACAATTGCGCTAACTTTTTCCACAGTAAAAAACTCTTCGCATATTTGACGAGACTGCTCTCCCATTTCAGATACTTTTGATTCATCAGCAATGAATGACTTCATAGCTTTGGCCAAATGCATAGGATGCTTAACCGGAACCAGCACACCATTTTTGCCATTTCTTACAATTTCCCTGCACCCAGGAACATCTGTGGCAATCACAGGCCTGCCCATCGCCATCACTTCTAATCCAGCTCTGGGTAAGCCTTCACGGTATGAAGGCAGCACAAACACATGAGATTTTTCAATATAAGGCCTCACATCATGCGTTTCACCGAGATATCGAATAAAACCTTGCTTTTGCCAAGCATCAATCTCTTTGCGCTTAATTGCGCTGGGATTGCTATCTAATGGCCCCAATAGGTCACATTCAAAGTTCCATTTTTTTTCTTTTAAAATTTTGCATGCCTCAACAAGCTCATACAAGCCTTTATCTCGCAACATTCGACCAATAAATAAAAATTTAATGGGTTTATCACGAGAGATATCGGGTATTGACCCAATGGATTTAAATTCATTTAAATCAACGCCAGTCCCAGGCAAAATATGGACATTTGCCAGACGCGTAATTCCTAGGTCAGAAAATAGCTTTTCATCGTCTTTATTTTGAAAAAAAACTTCGTCATTGCTACGTAAAATTTTGGTGTACCATTTAACAGCCATCCTACGAATTAAGGCCGCTTTAGGCGTTTCTGTTAAGAAAATATAGCCTAACCCTGTCACCATGTAGCCTGCTTTAGGGACTTTCGCAAGCCGAGCTGCCGCGCCTCCATATAAGCAAGGCTTAATACTAAAATTTAATACTTTGCTGGGCTTTAGTTCACGATAAATTTTCAACAATTGAATCACTAACCACAGCTCGGTCAACGGATTCATTCCATGCTGGCGCATAGAAATGGGTCGATGCTCAATACTCAGTTTGGCAAACCCTTGTTCATGACCATCTTTTGGCGTGACACAAACAACACGGTCATAGCGACGATTCAGATCTACTAGCAAATGTCTGTAGTGCATTAACAGGTACTTAGACGTATTGTGTGTAATAACAATCGTACTTTTTTCCACAGATAGCTCTTGAGTCTGATTTTCAGGCAGCTCTTGCTGTTTTAAATTTTTCTTTTGATGTTGCTCTAATTCACTATCTAACATTATCGATACCACTCTTGATACCAGCATTGAAACATTAAAATGCTCCAAAGTAAGTGTTCAGCACCTGCTTTGCCTTTTTTAAAACTCAACCACATCGATGCTATCTTATCCGCATCAAACACACCCTCATCAGCTAGTCGGTCTCGATCCAACAACGCTTCTGCCCATGAACACAAATCTCCCCTAAGCCATTCAGCCAAAGGAATTGCAAAGCCTTTTTTAGGACGCTCAATAAGTGCTTTAGGTACAGATTGATACAGTGTTTTCCGCAATACTTGTTTAGCTGGTTGACACCGATTAAGTGTCTGATCACGCATCAACCAAGCTTGCTCTACTATAGCGTGATCTAGCAAGGGCACTCTCGATTCTAAAGAAACGGCCATGCTCGCCCTATCCACTTTTGTCAGAATATCTCCAGGCAAATAACTATGCAAATCCAAATACATCATCTGATGGATAAAATCATGGCTCCCTGGCTGTGCTTGAGACAAAAAATCTAACGCCGATTCACTCTCATCTATACCTAAAACATAATGCTCAGCATCAACGCCTGCTGATATAAGGGTTCTGTAAAAAAACTGCCTATCCTCTGATGACAACATAGCGCTTAGTCGTTGAAACTTCGCCACGATACTCTGCATTTTCCCCGGTGACTTACTAAATATCAAGGAATCATTTAAGCCTGACAATAAGCGCAACATAGCCGCAATCACGTGTCTAGCACTCATCGGCATCCACGCAACCTGTTGCCACACCTTTTGCGCCCAGTCATAGCGCTCATAACCGCCAAAGAGTTCATCTCCACCATCGCCAGACAAACTAACCGTCACATGCTCTCTTGCGAGTTTACTCACGAGAAAAGTGGGGATTTGCGAAGAGTCCGCAAAGGGTTCATCATAAATTTTTGCTAAGTGAGGAATCACCTCTTGTGCATCTTTTGCCGTGACAATTTGTTCAAAGTGCTGTGTTCCTAAATGTTCAGCTACTGCTGCAGCGAATGGCGCTTCATTGAAGCGCTCTTGTTCAAAACCGATGCTAAACGTCAGCACAGAATCTTTCCCAGCTTGCCGGGATAATTTTTGCATGACTGACACAATAGTGGATGAGTCGACACCGCCCGACAAAAATGCACCCAGGGGAACATCCGCATGCATTTCTCGCTGAACAACCGTGTCCAAGAGTTCTTCAAACTTCGCTTGCTCCTCACTCACACTGAGCCCTTCTAGCAACTTGCTTTGTTTTTTTGACGCCGTATCAGGACTGCTGCTCTCTGCACTAGTCAATGCCCAATATTTTTCAAAAGTGGTCAACCATGCTTGAGGATCATTGATCAAGCCACGACGCTGTTCTCGGGAAATGGTGACCATGTTCGCTGGCGGTAGCTTGAAAATCGTTCGATAAATCGAATAAGGTGCCGGGATATAGCCATGACGAAGATACAAACCAATCGCCTTACGATTTAGCGGCGGTTTTGGAGACGGTGCTGCTCCCTTAACCTCTGAAGTGGTTGGCACCGAATAGGAAAACAATGCATGCAATGCTTTTAATTCTGAAGAAAAAACAATTTGTCCATGATAACTTCCAATAAAAATTGGCTTTTCTCCCATGCGATCTCTCGCTAAAGACAGATCACCTGTTTCATTATCGTATAAAGCAATCGCAAACATTCCATGTAGTTTCTGCAAAGTGCTTGCAAAACCCCATAGCGCAATCGATTCTAGGATCACCTCTGTATCACTACTGCCTTGCAAGATAATATTTTCAGCCGCTAGCTCCAATGCAATGTCTCGGTAGTTATAAACCATGCCGTTATATACCATGACATAACGACCGCATTGAGAAGTCATCGGTTGCTGTCCAGCTGCCGATAAGTCTACAATTGATAAACGTCGGTGAGCAAATCCTAATTGCTGATCAGATGAAAGCCATTCGTCCTTTTGGTCCGGCCCACGGTGAGCAATCGCTTCTCCCATAGTCGCAAGCAAATCACCACGCTGCTCCTTGCTCAGTGAAGCAACAATGCTAGTGTCAGAATCATCAATTAAAAAACCAGCAAAGCCACACATTGCAATCGAATTATTTCAATAACTTAGAAAATTAAACCAAGCTTAAGTATAAGGCATCATAGCCATTAACAGTGGATTCAAGTGAAGAATTTTTTTGCACAAATCCTCGGTTCATTTTCGCCAATTTCCATCGCTCACCAGATGACAGATTGACGTAATTGACAACCGACTGAACAAACGCAGACTCATCATTCACATCG
Source organism: Arenicella sp. (assembly GCA_050633585.1). Taxonomy (GTDB): domain Bacteria; phylum Pseudomonadota; class Gammaproteobacteria; order Arenicellales; family Arenicellaceae; genus CALKZN01. Next base: position 25,402 of record JBOEGT010000070.1, on the reverse strand, counting down.
ATCACGGCACTTTTGTCATACATCATGACACCCACATCCCCTACGTCTGTTGACACACAAGGCAACCCCATACTTAACGCCTCGCCTAAGGCATTTGGCCAACCTTCATTATCAGACGTTAAAAGATGAATATCCATCGCGCTATAAGCCGAAACCATATCCTCAGTTTCGTCAATTAAAAGGAATTTTTCACGCAAACCTAACGCATTAATAGTTCTCATTAACGCCAGGTTGCTCTTATTGATACCTCGCCCTACCAACACGGCTTTAATGTTATGCTGAGGGCACGCTTTAATCACCTTATCCACAATACACACAAATCGGTGATGATTTTTAAGCGGGTCAAAACGCCCGACCATACCAATCACAACATCATTGTTAAATACTTCCCAGTCTTGTCTCTGTTTGCGACGTAAGTTTTCATGCAATGCATATTTTTCAGTATCAATACCATTATTAATCACGACACTTTTCTGCTTAGCATAGCCTATCGCTTCATGAGATAAGCGCGCCGCTTCAGCACAATACACTATTTTTGTGGGCAAAAACCAAGACAACAAGGCATTCAATCGCTGAGTTAACCAAATGTGGCGCTGCCCCTGAACAACACCCACTTGCGTCTGTCTAACATTCCATGCCACTGGCGTTTTTTTGATTCTCGCAGCAATGCCTGCTATCAAGTCTGCCCGATACAACCACGACTGAATCAGTTGTGGTTTATGCTGATCTATTAGCGACAATAATTGCCGACAAGTCGCAATCAAGGAACCGCGATTTAATTCAATCACTTCAATACCTAACTGGCGAATCTTAGTCGCCAACTCACCTTGCGAAGTAAAAGAGACAACAACAGCATCTTGCGATTGAGAATTAGCCAACAAGCGATACAACATCATTTCTGCGCCACCAACATGCAGCCCTGAGATGACATGCATGGTGGAAATTTTATGAGTGTTCATTCATTAGTCTTTTTTTGATTGCTATTTGTTGTATAACGAAACAGATGGCCAACACGGGTATCCACTCAGTCATAAAATGATGCCGCAATGCTTGCCCATGGTTACTGGTACCAATATTCCACAGGAAGGTGATGGACAGATATACAAATATCAACCAATACCACTGTCTATTTTGACGAGCTGCAACAAACATTGCACAAAAACCTAGCAAGCGAACCAACGCTTCGGCCATTAATACCCATGTACTAAGCTGAGAATAATCTCCGGTCAACGGCCACCCCAGATAAAACAAATAAGAATACATAAAAACAAGGAACATTCTTCCCCACGTTTTAAATTCTAAATCTGCATTATATTGTGTCGTGGCACCTGTCCCATTCGCTGTTTGATGATAAATCGAAATAGCCTGCGGGATGGGAACCACTTCACCATTAACCTGAACGCGTAGCATAGCGAAATAATCATCTGAAACATGAACAGGTAAAGCTTCTTTAACAAAAAATATGGCTGCCGACACTACAATCAAACAGATCACAAACTGTATAGTCATGCTCTTCCAAGAAGCCGATTGTGAATAAACAATGAAAAATAGCGACACCGAAATAGCAATGGCATAAATCAATAACACCATATGAAAAGTTCCCATCAATACAAATGCAATCATTGCACCGATACAATAGAGCCATTGATGCCTACGGTTTTCCAAGTAAATTGCTTGATAACCGCTATATACACCTAAGAGAAAAAAATAAGTAAAAAATGTCTCCCTCAGTGTTAGTGAGCCAAATAACAAAGAGCTTGGCAACAAACCAAAAAGTAACAATGCCAAGCCACAAAAAATACTGTTCAACTCATAGCGCTTTGCCAACTTCATCACTAACACACAACTCAATGCAAAAAACACAATAGAAAAACTTTGCCCTACCCATAAGGATTTACCAAATACCTCATAAGTTGAGCTCAATAATGACTTGTATATATCTGAACCAATTGACCAAACTTTTGTTTCAGGCATATCAACACGTTGTATAGCATGCAAGTGAAAAGAGTAAGCATCTAATTCGGCAAAAGAAAAAGGGCCATATAAGATATTCAGAGCAGACAACACCTGATGAGCGAGTATCGCCAAAACTCCAGCAATTAAAACATGCCACGAACAACCTTCTTTGCGCCAAAGCAAATAAAAACTAACGAAAGCAAGCATAATAAATAACCAACCACCGATGTTTGCCAGCCCTTCATTGGAAAACTCTTTACTTGTCATCACTTCAACCTGGATTGATTCGTTGATTTGCCTGAAAGCATATCCAACAGCAGCGCTTCAAATTTACTCACCATTCGATCAATAGAAAATTCATTCACTATATATTCCCTGACCTGAACTGATGAAAACGCACTATCCTCAGAGCCTTGGAACGATTGCCAAACATCCGCCAAAGCGACACTATCTGACACAGCAACCACATCACCATAATGTTTAATCACACGACGACAATCACCCACATCGGTTGACACTAGTCGAGAACCACTTGCCATCGCCTCTAACATCACATTCGGAAAACTTTCAGACACTGATGTAATCGACACCATATCCACAGCATTGTAAATAGCGTGATCTACCTGAACACTCTCAAACAAAAAAAGACGCTCCCCATAAAGAGCATGCGCTTGAATATCAGCTTTAAGTGTATTTGCATATTCTGAGTGTGCAGATCCAAACATCAAGTAGTATGCCTTCGGTGGTTCAACGGGCTTGCTAACCTTTGAAAAGCCATGTGCTGTAATATCAAACTCTCTATGACGAGACTCGATGATATCCACTGCACCCAAAAAAGTCTCAATCCCTTTCGCGGGGTCTAGCCGTGCAACAATAGCAATTACCTTAGCATCTAAAGGGATGCCATTTTGTTGTCGCCATGCTTGGCCAGCACTTTGATTAAGGTCAAATTTCTCTGTATCGACGCCATTCTGAATAACATATAGTTTGGCAGCATCAAAACCTTTACTCACTGAAATTCCGTAGGCTTTAAATGAGTTTACAATTATTTTATCCGCAAAATACGCCAACCTTTTTTGGATTCTATCACCTAATTTTGCCCACAACCCATAAGCATTCATTGGCATATCTGCGGCGGCTATTCCCCAAATAAGAGGCGTTTTCTTGTTAACCAACTTGACCAGCACAGCAAATACATTTGCTGAAGGTAAGCAGGATAAAACCACATCATAGTAATTATCAGAAAAAATAGCTTTTGTACGCATGACGGCACCTAACAAATCTAAGCGCCCTTTCTTATCAACACTTCGAATGGGGATTCCCGCCGCATCCAATAGCGACGTAAATTCACCTTGTTTGCGTAAAACTAATACCTCGACATGACAACCTCTTTCTTTTAGCTTCACTGCCAGAAGTGTCATTCGCCGCTCAGCCCCACCATGCGCTAAGCTGGGTAAAAAAATACAAACCTTTTTTTCGTTCAAGGGCATATATTTTATTGTTCAGTATTGATATTCGTGACCAAGCCTAGAACCTTTGAATATTCATTAAAGGCATTATCAACATTAAATCGTTTTCCATGGGCCATTAAATCATCCTTGAGTTGCGCTAAATCTTGGCGAGAGCCTTCTTGCAGCCCTAAAACACTGAGTAACGCTTCTGCAAAACCTTTTTCATCCCCAACACTAACTAAGGCTCCAAATTTACCTTTCTCCAAAATTTCCTGAGGCCCACTCGGGCAATCTGTACTCACCACAGGACATCCACAGGCTAATGCTTCTATCAACACTGTCGGCAAACCTTCATATTGAGAGGACAGTGCAAACACGTTCGCATTGGCAAAAAATTTAAACGGATTTAACTCAAAGCCATGCAATGAGACATGCTCCGACACCTTTAGCTCATCAATTAAACGCTCCAACTCTTCCCGCAACTCACCTTCACCCAAAATGATAAGCTTTGCTGGTCTTTGCTTAAGAACCAACGCAAATGATCGAAGTAACATTGGGTAATCTTTTTGCGCCTGCAAACGCCCCACAGCAACAATAACAGGTTGCCCCTCTTGTGCTACTCCAAACCAAGGGTGATCCAACGCTTCTTTTGCTAAGGCCAACTTATGTGAGTCAATCACTCCATTATAGACGGCTTTAATTTGAGTTCTTGGTATACCTGAAAATTCCGAAAGACTCATAGCAGCGCCATTAGAAACGGCAACAATTTGATTCGCTTTAGGATATAACAATGCGATCAACTTTTTGACTAAGGCCGGCCGCTGCAATGCGCCTTGTTTCGCAAATGACACGATATCAATGTGCTCACTGACGACAAGGTGGGTTCTCGAGAATGACAATGACTTTGTCATAATCGCCAGCAAATTAAGAATTGTCGTTGCCGACAAAAAGACATCAGGTTTTTCTGATTTAAAATACTTAACTAGCGGAACAAAGTATGTCCAAAACCGAGTAACGGCCAAATCAATAATCCGAATATTACTATCGACATCGCTTAAGTAATCACCTTCTTTACGCGCCAATATTAAGTCAACATCATACCCTTGCTTCACGTATTCGTTAGCCAAATTAAGCATCACACGTTCAGCACCACCACCCGCTAAAGAATCAACAAAAAAGGCCAGTCGTTTTGTCATTTCACAACCTCACTGAAAGGCCGACTCAAGAGAGCTTTGAGATACCAAAAAAGCATTCGTGAACAACGATAACCATTTTTCAAAAAATCACGACCTTTACATCGTTGAAGATATGCCAAGATGGCATAAATAGTCACTTCCGCTGACGCTAAACACACACCCAAAAGTTTTCGATTCAACTCATCTGCAAATGCCCTTGCCGATAACAAGCCAACAGACCGATTAGCGGATTCCAGCTGATCAATCCACGTCAACAAACTCTGAAATTGCTCTTTGCGACTAAGTGTTTTTGCACAACACAATATGTCATGCCATTGATACGCTTCATCAGTAGCGTCCAAGTGTAAACGACGTAAATTTTTCTGGCGTAATTCTGTTGCTTTATCATACTGATCGAGACGATATTGATCTCGCGATTTTTCGGGATGGCTTCTATAGCGCAATAACACCTGAGGAATATTATGTAAAACTTGTTGATGATCGAATGCTAAGCGGCTCCATAAATGACAATCTTGAGCGAATTGAACGCTTTCATCATAACCACCTAATTGATCCAACACTGTTTTACGAATCATGACTGTCGGATGATGAAAACAGGATTCAAAAAAGGCCGCGCAGTTTGCTTTTTCAGCAGTGACGTTTGTTTTCCAGACTACTCTTGAGTCTTCATATAATTCCACCCATGCACCACACACTGCGACGTCGGCATGAGTTTGCATGTATTCGAATTGCGTTTCCAAACGATTAGGCAAAGACACGTCATCAGCATCCATTCGTGCAATAAACGCTCCTCTCGCCAATTGAATGCCACGATTTAAGCTAGCTGCAAGCTTAAGATTTTCTTCATTGTGCAATACGATAATACGATCATCACTTTGGCTGAATTTCTCGATAATGGCAGCGCTATTATCGGTAGAAGCGTCATTGATAATAATCAACTCAAACTCTGAAAAAGACTGATTTAGCATAGACTCAATTGCCTCACCTACATCTGCTTCATTATTAAAAACGGACATCACAATTGATATTTTAGGCATAAGGAGAGTTCTCTGATGTCTTTACGTAAATTAGCACTTAATGCTTTAAAAATCGCACGCTTCTCAACCAAGTCACCCAGCCGACAATCGATACACAGACTAAATATGGCATAATGGGCGCACGCAAGCGTGCATAAGACTCTACACCTATTGAAAAGAAAGTAAAATAAAACACAACCAAACCACATAAGGCAAATAATGATCTTTTTTGAGCATCAAACACTTTCCAGTAATAAAAGCTCAATAACACACCCAAATAAAGCATCATGTTATAGAGCAATGAATAAGCTTGTGCTGCTTTTAAGGCAATATCATTGTTAAAAATACGATCTAAGGAACTGTTATAAATTCCGCCATATAAAAAAACAAAACCTCTAACTGCCTGAAAAAAAGTTTCTTTTGGCGTGAGCAAAATAATAGAAAGACCTTCACGAGTGAAATGTTGGCCAATCTCATAACTGGACATATGCGAGTTTTCACGAATAAACTCATTGCGTTTCTTGTCGAACTCTACTTTAACATCGTCAAAAGGCCGCCCATCACGATAAGCCACATTCCAAGCAGCTCGATAGTTATACATATTAAAGGATGTCGTTATGGACGTGAAATAATGCCCTTTATTCACTAAGTTATTTAACTTCCAAGCATGAACCAATGACAATGAAACAACCACAACCAGCGCAGACACAATCCAACGAGACTTGTAATCATGCTCATCTCGGCGAAATAAAATAATCCATGGAACCAAAGCAAATGGAATGTATTGCCCAACTGGGCGGCATAAGGCAAACAACCCAAAGCAAACACCACAGATTATTGCTAAACCATAGCGATTCTTAGCGCTCGCGTGAATCGTTAAAAGCATGTTCAACGACAATAACAATAAGAACGAAAATAAGGTTTCTGACAACACATAATTCGCTACCTGCATGGTTAACAAATCAACACTAAAAACCAGCATAGCTATTAGCTGCCATGCGACTCCAGCAAAAAAACTCACCAAACGTCCAAGCAAATATATATTGATCAAAGCGAGTAGTATTTGTATGACAATATACTGGCTGACACTGAAGCTTAACAAGGCTTCCCAAAAACCTTGAAATGCTGGAAACACTGGCGTTCTAAATGAACTAGGAAAACTAAAATTTGTAAAGATCGACTTACCTAGTAACCGATAATCCGCGCTATCAATCTGAAGATAAGCACTTTCATCGAATGACATTAGATACCATATTGCTAGATACAGGCATAACGCCATCAGCAATATCGCTGCCTGCAGTTTTGCAGTAGCGCTATCAACACTACTATTATTGAGCCAACCTTTAGCCATTACGATATTTCCAAAAGGTTTTAATCGCGCAAAACCAATCACTCAAGCCGATTTTTTTGCCGTCTTCCACCGTCCTAGGAAAGTAGGAAATGGGCACCTCTTTAATACGCAGCCCTTGCGCTAAAACTTTACAAGAAATTTCATGATCAGTCTCAAAACCAGTGGTTTCCAATGTCATATTTTTCAGAATAGGCGCTTTAAACAACTTATAAGCAGTCACCGTGTCAGAAATAAACATCGGCACAAACATCCGTGCCACAAAACTGAGACTCTGACCACCTAAATAAGCCACCCAAGATTGTTCCGCATGCTTTCCAGTCAGCAAATTTTTCAGCAAACCAGATTCAGGGTATTTCATATATCGACTGCCATAAACCACATCCGCATGATCCGCCAAAAGCGGTTTCAACATCGGCAAATAATCCTCTGGATCGTACTCTAAATCAGCATCTTGAATAATGATGAAATCACCCGTTGCTGCGTCCAAACCTGTCCGAACAGCTCGACCCTTACCCGCGTTTTTTTCATGCTCTAACAAAATAACATCAGTAAAACCTTTCACAATATCGGAAGTTCCATCAGCTGAACAATCATTCACAACAATAATTTGCTTACCAATACCCAGCGAGGCCGTATCGACTTCGTTGATTTTTTTCAACAACTCACCAATAAAGCGTTCTTCGTTATAGGCAGGAATAACGATGGAAATAATTTGATTCATTTCAGTTTCGAGTTTTTAGGTTAATATTTGAAGGCACTGTCTTGTTATTGTGATGACCACGACTATTTTAATGACCACTACAACCACGCTTTTAATAAGGCTTGCGCATCATCAACCGTGTTAATACCTAAGGTTTCAATGCTGTCAGTTGCTGGCAATGTTGTGACCGTTTTTTGATGCTTGGAGGCATTTTTTGTGTGTGATTCTTTCCGACCTCTTTTTTGGCTTAGCCATGCAATGAAAGGCAAAAAATTACGCTCTTTAGTCTCTAAACCCATCGTTTGGTCAATCGCAGCAAATTCACGTAACTCATGGAAATAAGCCTTACCGCTCATCGCAAACAAGCCACAATCATTTTCGCCAATTTCCGGCATCTCATCATTTTCACGGCGCTGTAACACCTTATCAATATTGCCATATTGATCACGCTGCATATGAATATAGGGGCTAACAACTTGAGCGGTTGGCAACGTCAAATAGGTATTCGACCTTCTTGCTAGTTTCGATAATTCTTTATCTACATTTGAAGCGGTTTCTGCCGTAATAGACGCTTGATCACACCAGCTAATCCAAACATTTGCGATTTCATCTTGCTGGCTTTGTAGCGTATCCATTGGCATCGTAATTGCATCTAGCATGCCTGTTGCTTCCAATTGAAAATCTATCAAAAAATCTACACAACTCTTATCTATTTCTTTACGAACATCTTCTTTAGCATCAGGATTGACAACAATCACGAACAAGTCAATATAACTTTTATAACGCTCGATCAGGTGAGTGATTAACGGCTTGCCCGCTAATGGATATAATAACTTAGGCCCATCAAATGATAAACGTGTCCCTCGACCCGCTGCAGGAATAATCATGACATTCATGCCTTCCCCTCTTGTTGCTGCACCAAGCTATCTTGACGATGATGCGGCGTGTGTTCAGCTATTTTTTGAATAACGTCTAAGACTGTCGCAAAATGTCCTAAATAAGTTTTCCGAGACGTGATCACGTCAGGTAGTAGGTCGGCTTCACGCACACTCACAACATTCCCTCCAGTCGCTAAAGCCGCTTCGATACCCGAGCGACTATCTTCAAGAATAATGGCATTTTCACCCTGCAATTCAAGCGCCTGTATCGCTGCCAAAAACAAGTCTGGTGCAGGTTTTGCTCTCATCACGTCCTCAGAGGTGATAACAACATCAAAAAAGTGCGCGATATCTAAACGCTGCAAAACTAAGTCTGCACTGGCTTTTGAAGCACTCGTTGCAATCGCCATAGGGCATCCCATGCTCTGAAGTGTTTCTAAGGCTTTTCGTGTATCGTTAAAACCAACATTCGCAGTTTCCAATAATTTCAATGCTGCCGCTTGCTTGTATTTAACCGCTTTGTATTGTTGTTGCTCTGTTAATTGAGCAGCGTATTCGGCAACAACATCTTTAGTACTTCTGCCGGCAATCGCTGGATATGCTGGGCCTTGAATGCCTAATGACTCCCATAATCTCGCATACGCGTGGGAATGACATGGCGAAGTATCAACAAGCACTCCATCCATATCAAAGATAACACCTTGAATTTTTGTTTGGTTCCACATATCTATCGCTTCTACGTTAGTTCATTATAGCGACCAAAAGAATCATGATTGGAGAGTAACATCAACACGTTAAGAAAAACGTTGCTGAACGATCATCCAAATATTCTGCAAACCTTGCATCACACTAGTGCGCTTAACCTTATCAGGAGACATCGGCAAAAAACCAACTGGCATTTCATAAACTGTCCCTTTACCTCGAAGTAACTTACACAGCAAACGCTGGTTAAAGCTTGCTTGCTCAACATGTAGATCAAAGTCACGGAATACTTTTGTTTTCACCAAACGCAAGCCGGACAAAGTATCCGAAATAAAATGTCCGTAAAACACTAAATACATCAAGCTCAATGCATGACTTCCTACACGACTGACGATCCCTAACAACCAGTTTTGCCGATAACGAAATTGATAAGATGCTCTCACATCAGAAACCGATAAACGCCGACTTCCCCATACGGCATCCACTTGTCGACCATTCAGGCTTGAAATTAAATGCATCGCATCACTGCCGTGATACATACCAGAACATTCCATTAAGCACAGATAGTCATACTCTTCAGATAAGCTGCTTTTAATTAATTCCAGATCCGCTTCCTGTTCGGTGCTTGCCGAAACATGCTGCATTGCAAACGGCAAACGCATCGAATGCAACATATCAATTTTCTCTCCTGCATAAAATACGGTCAAATATTGAGCGGAATCATTCATCTGCTTAAGTGATGAAGAACTGGCTGAAACAGATCTCGCCATATCCATGACGGTTTGCACTGTCTTTTCGGTAGAAACATTATTCAACAATAACGTCGCAACTGACACAGGAGAATTCGCGGATTCAACAGCCTCAATAAAAGGGGTGAGTATTTTATTGGCGTCATGAGTTCCTGACAGTTGATCTTCAAAATTTTGAACTTGCAACAGCCTAGGGTCGTCTATACCTTGCAAATCACCAATAGGAATATATTTACTAGATGCATCTGATTTCTTGGGGTCGTTAATCAAAAAGTGCGTGAATAAAGAGGATACTGGGTAAGACTGCACGCCTTTTTCGCGCAAATAAAATGAAGCTTTTTCAATCAAAGACACAGCATCACTATCTGGAATTTCGGCGTCTTCCTGAATGTTTGTAATAAATAACTTTGCTGCGCGAGAGTTTGCCGCAATCACTTCACCTAATTGAGGAGTAATATAAGATGGCAACAAACTTGAATGTTGAGTGCCAGGCGCATATACAATGATATCTGCCTGTGAAATCAATAATTGCGCCTGAGGGTTCAACGAAATACTACCTGCACGCTGCTGCAAGATTTCACTTAACTGATCCCCTTGATTATGATCGATTTCATCTTGACTCAGCGGCCTATCTATTAAGTAAAAGTCTTTGATAAAATTACGCTTATTATCATCAACAATGTCGCCTTCACTCGCCAAAAACTCGCCGCTTTGATTCACCCCGACTAAAAAGACATTTTCACCGTTAGTGATATTCATCACCAACCCAGGCTCTAAGCCCAACAACACAGAATAATCATCAACTGCTTTGTTAAAATTCCTCCCTGACAGCAAAAAACTACCAGCAAAAATCAGGTTACCCAGACTGCAATCAGCAAAATCAAACGGTTTACCCGTCGACTCCTTTTCTTGATTAAATGCCACCATTCGATCAGCCAACCCGGCAGCTGAAGCGGTATCCAAACAGCTGCATAAGGCCGCCACTTGACTAACAAACTCATGTTTCAACTGACTCGTTTTTCCAGCCAAAGTAGCGCTAATCGCATCGATCAACTCAGGTGTCACTTCTAATGGTAAACGCAGGTCCAACAACGCTATCAGTTCAGCAGGTGCGCTATCCAAAACAGCCGCCATACGCGTTGAATTTTTACGGAAATCTGAAGGACCTAAGCTATCTCCTAAGAAGCGACGAACCTCTCCAGTAGACATACCATCGTCATAGCCATTAATTAATAGTGACAGCGTCACATTAGGCTGAACTACCAGTTGTTTAGCTAGCGCTGATGAACCGCGTCCACCAGAAAATAAAACTACTTTTACCATTCGTTTTGATACCCATTCACTAAAGGCTGACTTATTCGCATTATTTTAGCCTGTTTCTCTTCATTATTTTAATTCTTTATGCATCAGGCATTGCTTAAACACTGTTTACATTCATAATATCTGCATTGCAGAGAACCATCACAATTTTAACTATGCGCAACCTTTTTCAACTGGATTACGAATTAGCAAAACACCCGTTCGCGGCAGCCATTATTTTATGTCTCAGTGCTGCATTATGCGGATACTGGCTATTATATCCAGCGCAAATTGCATTGCTAATGCCAGATTCAACGAGTTATATCGAATTCCAAGATTATCGCGGCGCAGGATACCCTGCTTTCCTGGCCTTTATAAAGCTCTTTGGGCTTAATTTGGAACAAACCGTTATCTCACAAACGATTCTTTTTTTTATCAGTCTTTCATTCCTTTGCAATGCATTTAATCAACGCTTTAAAAGCCTTGTCCTTAGCATTGCCCTGTTAATAGGCATTGGCTTGAATCCCGCAATTGCAAGATACAATTTTTCTATTATCACCGAAAGCGTATATTTTTCTTCATTATTTCTATTTCTAGGACTGACATTGACATGCTGCTTTCAACGAACCAGCCGTGGCAGAATAATGGGTCGAAGTAAATATATACTAATCGGCTCACTCTTCGCGTGGCTCATTCTCATCAAACCAGTCTCTTGGTCATTGATCAGTGTTCCTATTTTATTAATATGGCAACACTTATCCCTCAGAGAAAATACATTTAAAGTGACGGCCTTGATCTTATTGGGTTTTATGACAATGCATATTGCTGGCACTGCGTACCGATATTCGGTGCACCAACAGCTTTCTGGTAGCTCATTTTTTGGCAATCAACTCATAGGCAAACTCGCTTTCACAGATTTCAAACCAGAAATGACTCCCTACCCTGAGGCAGGAAAGGTATGGCTAGATATCATGAAACCGTCACATGATGCGCGCAAAAAACTAGACAACCATAGTGAACGCTTTTTATTTTCGCTCAATACATACGACTTTTTACGTTTTGACAACATGCCCGCCATCGTCGAAGCAATGAAGACTGACGACAAAAATTCAGCACAAAAAGATTTAGCGCTTGCCGTTTTAAAACAAAACCCTCAAAACTACGCCTATGATGTTGCGCTAAACTTCTTCAACCTTTGGAGCATTGGCGAATTACAAAGAAAGTCCTTTTCTCAACAATACAACCAAAAGCTAGATCAAATTACAGATGAATTTAAAGGCAAAATTCCAAAACCTTATTATTTAAATGAAGAGGGCTCCCTACAGGTCATACTGATTAAACCCTTACTCGCATTGATCGCTTTACTCAATATTTTCATTGTATTGATCGGTGTACTTAATGCACTGCGCCTGAAAGCCCAATCTCCCGAGTTCACTCATTTATTTATCATGGCCTGCACAGTGAACGCTTACTTCTTGTTAACCGCGCTCCTACAAGCAGCACTCACTCGCTATGCTATCGTCGCATGGCCGATGCATTTGATGTTGCTCTTGGGCATCTGCGCCTTACTCAGAAAAAAGATACTCAACAACGCTTATTAAAAGCATAATGCTGATCAACAAAAAACGCCCACGCTTTCTAATCAAATAGTCTTCTGCTTAGCAACAAGTTCGCCTCAGTCCTTATAAATAAGCTCTGAACTCGCTCCGGCAACACGACTCAAAGGCAAAGCTTGACGATTAAAAGGCATCATGGGCGCATAGTTTTTGATCACGCCATCTTCCGCTAGCTCATCAATGGCAAAATCATCATCCAGACTAAACTCATCTAAACTGAGTTCCGATTCAAACTCTTCATCCAAAATGGCTAACACGTCTGCTTCTTCGGTTGAAACCTCTGTTGCTAACGGCTCGGTTGGAGCCTGCTCTTGAACGGCTGCTTGATCACCAATAGCCGTCAATTTCATCACTGGCACCACCACGCTGGGATCTGCAACGTGGTTGCCCTGTGACTTCCACGAAAATTCATCTTCCACATCTATTGGATCATACAAGGCATGTTGTGCTCCACCATTAAACTTGCCCACCACCATTGCTTCACGATCTTTGGAGCCTTCAAACATACTACCGTTTCGAAAAAAAGTATTATTCGTGAACGCAATCGGAGGACCCTGTTTATCATCCCATTGCGGATGAATAGCTCCCCCAGGGTTATAGGCAAATAGGTTATGCTTAATATCTACGAGTTTCGCTGTATAACGATTACCAATTTCCAATGCTCCGGGGTTAGATGTACCTGTATCCGGGTTGTACGGCCAATTCATGATAAAGCTATTATGTTCAATCACATAGCGGCCTAACTCTTTATTCGCAGAGGTCACAACCCAGTTATGTACATTATTCAAAAATAAATTATTCCGAACCACCACTTCCGCATTAGCCGTCATACCTTTAACCGCTGGTGCCCCAACACCATTCGCCGCATTCATAAATACATTATCCGCAATCACTAAGCGATTAATATTCATGTAGCCAAATGATATTAACGGCCAACTTGACGAGCCACCTTTTGTTAACGAATTGGTTTTAACATCGTAGTTATTACCTGGAGCCACATCAATAGCAAAACCTGACAACACTAATTCATTAAAACCGTGCTTCCGACCTTCAAACCTCAAGACCGTTCCTGAACGCGGCTTAGGAACAATCAATACGCTCGGGTGCTTAAATGGTTGGCGTTGTTTAAAGTCAGCTGTATAACCACCTAAAATTTTTAAACTTGATTTTGGCGCAAAAGTGTCTGGAAACGCCCATTGTCCAGTTCGGGCTTTTCCAATATATTCACCTCCAGCAACTTTCACACTGACAGTGCATTGACCACATTGCTTTAAGTGTTCCGACGCTCGATCAAACGCGCGATGAATTTTCCTTTCCGTCACCGATAATTTACCATCACTGAATGCTTGCGCATTCTTCGATGCCTCAGAATCTCTTGGCGCTACATAAATAGTTAAATCGTTTGCCTGAACGACTGAATTAACGCTTAAAATCACGCCCAATGAAATAAGAATTTTCCTCATCCTTCTCTCCTTTTACCCTGTGTTTACTGTTCTTGTACACAAACCAGCTCCGCTGATCATTTTTATGCCACTATTTAATAGTTTTTATTCAGTACCTTTTTTACAGCAGTGATTGGGAAATCGAAGCGATAATAACAAAAGATTAACTATTGTTTAGAACCCACGCCAATAGCCCCTATCACTGTTTCGTTTTTGAGACGCTCTATCGCAACGTATTGACATGTATTCTGCATTTCCGTCAAACACATTTCTTTGGTGGCATTCACCTCTCTCCATCGTTTTACATACTTAGCTTGGTGTTGAGGAACTTGACTAATTTGCTCAATCGTTTGATGTTTGTACTTTTCATTCAAGCCAGACATCACAATAAACGGCGCCAAGACTGATGGACGCTCAGCTGAACAACTGCATGCCAACTCTTTGCGCATATTCAGCTTATATTTCACTAATAAATCAGAATACACAAACGCAGGTTGATTCCAATCAGTCACGTGATTGATGTGAATAGCACGGTTTTCACCCTCTAACACACCCTCACTTTCCGCTTTTTTAATTAAGCTGCGAATGGGCAAATAAATTGGCGCATCATAATGCTCATTAAAGCTCCTTGCAGTATCCGGTTCTTTTAACAAGTTTGCAGAGGCATACATCGTTGGCATATTCCCAAGCATCGCTAAAGCACAAATACTGACAACCGCCTTGTGAAACTTTTCGCCCAAGCCATCGCGACTCACAAACACTAAAATGACAGGCGCTAAAAACAATACCAGAGCAGGCAAATAAAAACGTAAATACCCAGTAAAGGCAACGCCGCCTTGATCCCAATTAAACAAAAATATTTGAGTCAATAACGCACCCAAAATACACATCATCATCCATCGTTGTTTTTTCCAAATCGGAGAAACCAATACAACAAGCCATAATAGTGCCATTAACCCTAATAACACTGAGCCTAAGGTGCCAAAATGAAAGCCTATACGACTGGCCATTTCAGCAAACCAATCTCCCGTTAAAAAGTACTCAAAGCCTTTGACCGTATATCGACTCACTCCAAACGATTTTCGAACCACATAGTAGACTAAAAAAGGCAGCACAGACGCAAAACCAATAATAGTCGCATGATAAAGGCGATCACTTAGCCCATACATTCCCTGCTCTCTAAGCCTCACATATACCACTGCAGGAGACCAACCAGCCAGCCAAAACCACGGAATGATAAATACGGCGGGCTCTTTAAACGCACAAGCAACACCCAGTAATAAGCACGACTTCAAATAACCTTGATCATCCCCGTGATGGTCACTTTGATGCGAAACAATTAACTTCTCTACCGCCAATAGGATAAAAATAACGCTCCATATATCTAAGTATGCTGAGCTAAATAAATACACAATTTCAGCCTGCCAAAAGAAAATAAGAATAAATGGCAAAATCGCAACATTAGGCAAACGGCCAATAATTAACGGTCTTAACACCAGCAACCACATAGGCACAGACAAGACATTTAACACCCTCCCTGTATTCAATGGATCGCTCCATTGGTACTCATAAGACATATATACAAACGGAGAAGCGAGTATTCGTGCCCCCCCAGGATAACGTGAAAAAATACCTTGAACGTTTTCAGCGATTTGCGCTGGAAAAACATGCCAAACACCCGCAGTCACCATAAACACTGCAACCACTATCAATGCCCACCTCAACCAGCCCAAGCAGTACGCGAATACTAAAGTCAAAAAGCCTAGCCATAAAACAAACTCATTATATTTAACGGCTTGATAGCTAACTCGATTCCCCCATAAATGATATTCATGATCACCTAAATGAGGAAATTCTTGCACCCATGTCGCCATAAAAAATGACGCAATTGGTAATAGACAAAGCGCAGTGATCAAGCAGAGTTTCCACAGCTCACCCTTTTGCCATACGCTCGAAAATTCTTTACAACGCGCTTGCCAGTAATCGCCAAGAGAGCCTGCCGCTTTGGTAGGCATTAAGGCAAGCGCCGCAAGCCCTCCTATGAATAACCATGTAGCAACTGCGCCTGCGTTAAAAGCAATTAACCATGCACCACTTAATACAATAGCTAATAATGCAATGAGCGCTGAAAAAACACCGATAGAAATTGAAAAACCTCTCTGTGACTGCACAAGAAAACACCTGAATAAAAACGGCAGCACCAGAAAACATAGCAATTTTGAGACATAGAACAAAATAATTGCCAGCAGTACAGCAAATAACGCATATTGAAACCCAGCAATTCCTGATACTTTTTCATGCGCTTCAGCAACATTCATGTTCAATGCAAAATGAGGGTCATATGCATTTGCCTGAACCAATAGCCTGTTATCGACTAATATCGCACGGCTAATCGCATTCATCGGTTCAAGGGCTGAATGCAGCTCTTTTGCCGTCCAACAGTGTTGATTATTCCTGCTTTGCAAGCACAAACGTTGAATATAAATTGATTGCGTTAGGTTCGTTTTCGCGTCCAAATCTAATCGCAAACGAGTCACCGTTCTCAAAGGCATTGAGACACTGACTTTTTCCTTCCCTGCTGCTTGGTCCATTTGATCAGCTTGATCTATTTGACTAGCAGAGTTGTCATCACCCAACGAGCGAGGAAAAGGCACAAACGCGCGCCGGTTTTGTTGAAAACCTAAACCTGTATCAAAATAAACAGTGAGTACTTCACTATTTGCTTGTTCATATTCCAGCACAAGATTAGCCGGAAAATCATCAATATCTCTACTCAATAAATAGGTCGAAATTACAGAGGTAATTACCGATATTACAACCAGGATGATGAGTAGATTTTTTTTCATAACGACCTACGCTAATAAAACAGTAACAACCCTACCTATCACACAAGACTTTATTGAATTTACAGTGTGGTTATTCACTCTCAAGCTGCCCATCAGGACTTTGGCAATGCACCTAATTTAATTTTTGCAAAACCTTGCCATGTCATTTTCAATAAGATAGAACCATCACGAAAACGATTAATATTCGTACTGCCATACGTTCTTGCTTTATAAACCACAGGGACATCGACGGTGCCTAGGCAAAGTTCAGCCCCTGGAAATAACATTTGAAAATCACCAAAAGGATCAAAGTCGCCAAAGTCATTCAACCAACGTAAATACCTATAATGATCACGCCTCGAAAAAAGCTTGGTACCGCATAAGGAGTCACCAATGGATATATCCAAGACATTACTCAATGCTTTAGCAAAGAACAAATTACCTAATCGGTTCAAAAAACGCATCGCTTCATCTTCCATGGGATACATCAAACGCGTGCCATTGACCATATCAGCTTGACCGGAGCGGTATGCCTCATAGAAACGCGGCAGCGATTCAGGTGGCATCGTTAAATCTGCATCTAACACTGTTACCACATCTTTCGTCGCGGCATCAAACCCTGTCATGGTTGCATCTTTTTTGCCTTTCCCCGGTTGCTGCAAGGCAAGACAATTGAGATGTTGATAATCTTCAAGCGCAACCACACGCTGAATTTCTTCCCATGTGTCGTCCGTACTATTGCCTTCCACAAAAATGACCTCAATATCCACGCCTTCCATTTTTGGTAAACGCTTGAGACCATTTTCAATATTTCCAGATTCATTTCGAGCAGGTATCACAATAGAAAGCGACGGCTTGCTCTCAAACTGTTTCACTGGACGCATGACCACCACAGAAGCAAAACTCAACCATCGCAATAGAGGGATCGCAGGCATGATTTTATTAATGAAATCACCTATTCCATAAAAAGAAAAAGGCAAATAACCAACATTACGCAATCGCACAGTTTCGAAGTCGCACAACTTGGCTAAATTCTTTAAATCGGCATTGGTCACAAATGTGACCCGGTCATCCGGCTCTCTTAATCGCAGCATGTTAGCCACACGATAAATCCACCTGAAATAAGGATTACACAAGATTGCAACCACACGATCACCTCGGCCAATCTTGTCAAACAACTGTGTTAACAACTCCTGAATGTCCGCTCCATGATTGAAGTTTCCATTTAAAATGAGTGTTCGCCTTGCGGTATCCTCTAAAGGCTTTAATTCTGACAAATCATCTAATACTCCTTTTTCATCACAAACAATCTCCTCGAACAATGCACCCGAGTCATTTTGCAATGGGAGCAATTGCATTGCACTTTCATAATACGTTGAGAAGCGATTAATCTCAGATGCGATGAGACGTGTAATGTAATGATTAAAACGATGATGAGCCATATTAAACACTGATCCGTGATACGATTTTTTGAAGCGTGCATTCTACCCTAGGCAATGGAAAATGTAACCAAACAAAACCACTCCAATGAATTTGCGCGCAATGATATACGTATTCTCTCGGTCTTAGTCACTATGAATCAATTTTGTTTCAATTCAATACTTAACGCATCGGATAAATATCTGACTGACAGCAGGATAAAAAAATGACATATCAACGACTTCAAACGAAACACTTATTACTCACTTTTTTAGCTGGACTGCTATTTTTCGCATCTAGTGCACAAGCAAAATCTTCTGGGACATGGACAGACAAATACAAATCAATTAAGGGTCAGTGGTCCATTATTGAAGACGCCTCCGGCGCAAAACTTGTTTTAGGCGATGATTTTTCAACACGTAATGCGCCTGATTTAAAATTCATATTAAGCCATAAAACAGTTGCTGAAATGAACGGCGACAATGCCATTGATGGCGCAGTCATTATTGCACCACTCAAATCGAACAAAGGCGCACAAACATACCAACTCCCTAAAAATTTCAAAGATTTTAAAACACTTGCACTTCATTGCGAACAATATTCAAAACTTTGGGCTGCAACAGACATTTCAAAACACTAGGAACTGTTTACACTAAATAAGCACTTTTTTACAAGTTTCATCATTCTCCGAATTGTAATATCGTTACTGAACTATAAAGCACGATAACCCGATAAAATAACTACCTATTGGGTTTCAATTTGCCAGAATTGATTTGCGCTGAATCAGTTCTGGCCTAACGAGGAAAATGAATTATGCAAAGCACCGAACACACTCGGATTGTCATTGTTGGAGGTGGCGCTGGCGGCTTAGAACTCGCCACAAAACTAGGACACAAATTAGGTAAACACGAAAAAGCATCAGTCACACTCGTTGATCGCAGTCGTACACACATCTGGAAGCCGCTACTTCATGAAGTCGCTACGGGTACGCTGGACACAGAAATTGACGGCGTGGTTTATCAAGCACATGCCGCAAAACATTATTTCAAGTTTCAGTATGGGTCTATGTGTTCTTTAGATAGAGAACAAAAACGCATCACACTCGCTGCAATCCCTGACGAAAAAGGCATCGTCGCATTACCCGAACGCTATGTCGATTACGACATCCTTGTAATAGCAATTGGTAGTATCAGTAATGACTTCGGCACACCTGGCGTTGCTGACAATTGCTATATGCTCGATTCTCAAGAGCAGGCTCAGCGCTTCCAACGCCACTTACTCACACACTTTATCCAAGCAGCACAAAACAATGCAAGTGCTGAAAACTCTGGAAAACCAGCATTCAAAGTC
Source organism: Arenicella sp. (assembly GCA_050633585.1). Classification (GTDB taxonomy): domain Bacteria; phylum Pseudomonadota; class Gammaproteobacteria; order Arenicellales; family Arenicellaceae; genus CALKZN01. Next base: position 5,452 of record JBOEGT010000070.1, on the reverse strand, counting down.
GCCATTGTTGGTGCGGGCGCTACTGGCGTTGAACTTTCCGCTGAACTACAACACATTCATGAGCTACTGCCCGTTTACATCAAAGACGCCGATATAAACACCGAAATATCTATTGACTTAATTGAAGCTGGGCCAAGGATATTGCCTGCACTACCAGAAAGAATTTCAACCGCGGCAGCCAAAGAGTTGGAAAAGCTCAATGTGACTATTCACACAGACACAAGAATCACGCAAGTGACCGAAACAGCTTTTATCGACGCCGATTCAACCCCCATCGAAGCGAACTTAAAAGTATGGGCCGCGGGTGTCAAAGTCCCTTCATGGGTGACAAAGTTAGGCTTAGAAACCAACAATATCAATCAAATCATCTGTGAACCTACGCTTGCTTCTAGCTCCGATCAAGACATTTATGCCATTGGTGATTGCTGCCATATTCTCTCTAATGGCGAGAAAGTCCCCCCGAGAGCTCAATCAGCACACCAGATGGCCTCGTTAGTTGCCCAAAATATTGTCTTGCGACTCAAACAGAAGGAAGAACGTCCTTTTAAGTATAGAGACTATGGTTCATTAATTAACCTAAGCCGTTTCTCAACCGTAGGTTCACTCATGGGAAATTTAATGAAGGGCAGCCTTTTCATTGAGGGCTTGTTTGCCAGAACCATGTATTTGGCACTTTATCGAATGCACCAACTGGCTATCTACGGTTATATCAAAGGACCGTTCATTATCATTCTTGGAAAAATTTCAAAATCGATCCGACCAAAAATGAAATTACACTAATCGCAATCAGATATAGCGATGCGCCTATGGCCTAACGATTGAAAAGGCCACAATCATACGAACAAGGGCAATGGGATATCATCAATCACTCATTGCCCTAATAATTCTAGGGTAATAACACCCCAAAGTAATAGCCCTTATTACCATAAACACACTTAAGCATAAAAATAAGCCATGATTCCCCCACAATGGAACCAACCAATACAATAAAGAGAGATAGACAACCATTGATATCAACATAGCATTGCGCATTTCTTTGGTATAACTAGAACCAATAAAAATGCCGTCAATCTGAAAACTCCACACTGACACAATTGGCGCAACAATCATCCAAGGCAAATACACTTTTGCAGTGACCAAAACGTCATCGATGCTAGTAAAAAAACGTAACATCAACTCACCAAACAACCAGTAAATAACACTAATTAGTCCCGAAAAAATAAGTGCCCACACGCTTGTTAATTTTATTGCTCGCTTAAATGTCTGACGATCACGCGCACCATAAGCACTTCCAGACAATGCTTCTGCAGCATTTGCAAAGCCATCGAGCGCATACGACATGATGCTATGAAAATGAAGCAACACCGCATTAGCTGCCAACACTAACTCGCCCATTCCGGCACTTAATGCCGTGAAATAACTCAATGAAAACACTAAGCACAATGTGCGAATAAAAATATCTCCATTGGCCTTCAATAATTCTATTAAGGCCTGACGCTCCATCACACGTTGCCAACTGAACAGTTTTAGAGCGGTAATAATCGGATGGCGTAACAAGACAAAACCACAAGCTACCGCAAAATATTCAGCAATTAATGTTGCCCAAGCGACACCTTCAACGCCCATAGAAAAGACAATAACAAACAGAAAATCCAACAGAATATTCGTAACATTCAGGGCCAGCAAAACAATCAAGACGTTTCGGGTGTTATGCATGCCAATAAACACTCCGGTAAAAACATAAGTGCATAATGTCGCAGGCGCACTCCAGATACGAATTTCTGCGTAGCTTGCCGTGAGGCTTTCAACTTGTTCAGTACTATCGAGTAAATACAATGCAAACTGAATCAAAGGGTGCCCTACCAAAACACAAATCACCCCAAAACCTATCGCCAATAAAATGGCTCTTGATAAAATTTCCGACAATAACTGTTGATCGCTAGCGCCAAAAGCACGAGCGATAAAGCCAGTGGTCCCCATTTTTAAAAAACCAAAACCCCAGAACAAAAAACTAAAGATTAAAGCGCCTAAAGCAACAGCACCTATCGCTTGCGGCGCAGGAAGATGCCCAACAACTGCCGTATCAACAGCCCCCACCAAAGGAATCGACAGGTTAGAAATAATAATTGGTCCGGCCAAAGACCACACTTTACGATGCGTGATGACAGATTTATTCATGAGACCATCTTAAGCTTGGATAAAAAATAAAATACTTGCCCGGCAAAGCATACCAACTTACTGAATAGTATTTCATAGATTAATGTCAGCAAGCACATGCATTTATGCCGTTACTGCCCATGAAAACAGTAATCGCCTTTTTCTATTCATTCAATCATAGGATTAAACGCCGGAGAGCCGTATAATCAGCGTTCGGTTTCAATTATCTAACCGCAAATATCCATTTATCATTGTATAGAAAAACGCGTAGACACGAATGAGTAACAACCACAGCGATAACAATAGCATTGCAGCCCCTAACAACTTTATTCGCAATATCATCACTGATGATTTAGATAGCGGCAAACACCAAAGTACCTATACACGCTTCCCTCCTGAGCCCAATGGTTATCTCCATATTGGTCATGCTAAATCTATCTGCCTAAACTTTGGTATCGCAGAAGAATTTAACGGCAAGATCAACCTTCGTTTCGACGACACCAATCCAGAAAAAGAAAGCGATGAATACATGCTTTCAATTAAAGACAATGTCACATGGCTAGGTTTTACATGGGATGAGTTACGGCACGCATCTGACTACTTTGACAAAATACACGATTATGCCGTTGAACTCATTGAGAAAGGCCTCGCCTATGTTGACAGTCTTAGCCCAGAACAAATGCGTGAATACCGTGGCACCTTAAAAGAGCCAGGCAAAAACAGCCCTTATCGTGATCGCTCTATCGAAGAAAACTTAGATCTATTCACTCGCATGAAAGCAGGTGAATTCAAAGAAGGTGAACATGCTTTACGCGCCAAAATTGACATGTCATCTCCACAAATTATTTTGCGTGACCCTGTCATTTATCGCATCAAATACGCCCATCATTTTCGCGCGGGTGACAAGTGGTGCATCTATCCCATGTATGACTTCACTCACTGTATTTCAGACGCATTAGAAGGCATCACTCATTCGCTCTGCACCTTAGAATTCCAAGATAACCGTGCTGTATATGACTGGGTCTTAGACAATATCTCCATTGATTGCCATCCACGGCAATATGAATTTGGCCGCTTGAACCTTAAATATACAGTTCTTAGCAAACGCAAGCTAAACCAACTTGTTCAAGAAGGGCATGTTAGTGGCTGGGATGACCCACGCCTTCCTACTATTGCTGGTATTCGACGACGAGGTTATACACCAAATGCCATCCGTGAGTTTTGCCGTGAAATTGGCATCACCAAGAAAGACAGCTTAATCGAAATGACCGTATTAGAAAATTCAATACGTCATGATTTAGAAGCAAATGCTCTACGTGCTTTCGGCGTGTTAAAACCATTGAAAGTAGTCATCACCAACTTCCCTGAAGACAAAACAGAATGGATCACCGCTAAAAACCACCCGAAGGATGAAAGCTTAGGTACGCGTGACATTCCATTCACTCGTGAAGTCTATATCGACCAAGACGACTTCATGCTAGATCCACCTAAAAAGTTCTTTCGCCTAGGCCCAGACCGTGAAGTTCGCTTACGTTATGGCTATGCCATCAAATGCCACAACATTATCCAAGACAATGACGGCAACGTGATTGAACTACATTGCACCTATGACCCTGAAAGCGCCGGCGGAAAAACGGCTGATGGACGCAAAATTAAAGGCATCATTCATTGGGTATCCGCTGAACACGCAGTTGATGCTGAAGTTCGCCGTTATGATCGACTATTTAAGCTGCCGAATCCATCCAATGCCGATAATTTCATCGAACAACTCAACCCTGAATCATTGGTGATATTCCCAAATGCCAAGCTAGAACACAGCTTAGGTGATAGCAATAAAGACTCTCGCTTTCAATTCGAACGTGTCGGGTACTTTTGGCAAGATAGTAAAGACAGTAAAACGGACAACTTAGTCTTTAATCAAATTGTCAGCTTACGTGACTCTTGGGCAAGAGTTGAAAAAGAACAGCAGCCTTAATGAACGACTAAAAAAGCAGAACTGAATGAGGAGAACGATAAGAGAATGAGCACTCAGCAACAACATCAAACGCTGACTCCTGCTGTTTGGATTCTGTTAATCAGTGCTTGTTTATTATTAACCTTTTCATTTGGCATCCGCTCATCGTTTGGTTTATTCGTCAAACCTTTATCAGAAGCCAACAATTGGGGCCGCGACACCATTGCAACGGCGCTGGCCTTACAGAACTTAAGCTGGGGTATTGTCGCCGTTTTCGCAGGCGGCTTAGCCGACAAATTTGGCAATGTGAAAGTTATTATTGCGTCCGCCATCATTTACGCATTAGGCGTGTTTTACATGTCTTATGCCGATACGGCGCTTTTATTGAACACCACCACAGGCATTTTCATTGGTGCGGGCATTGCCGGAACCTCTTTTGGCATTATATTACCCGCGATGGCAAGAGCCGTCCCACCAGAAAGAAGGCAGTGGGCCTTAGGTATTGGCACTGCGGCTGGCTCAATGGGGCAATTTTTGATCGTACCCTTTTCACAACAATTAATTGATAGTTTTGGCTGGTTTTCCTCACTGCATATCATCTCCGTTCTGACATTGACAATGGTTGTGCTAGCCATCCCTCTCGCACCCTACTCTGGCGCCAGCGAGGTTTCAGATAAAAAACTTGACCAAACGATTGCCCAAGCACTTAAAGAGGCCTTCTCCCAAAAACATTATATTTTATTAGTCATTGGCTTTTTTGTCTGCGGCTTTCACTTGGCCTTTATCACTGTTCATTTACCAGCGTACCTTAACGACTTAGGCTTTAGTGCAAAAGTCGGCGCGTGGAGCTTAGCCATGATTGGCATTGCTAATATGGTCGGTTCATATGTTTCTGGGGTATGGTCTGCACGCCTACCAAAGCAGAACATGCTAACTTGGATTTATCTTTCTAGAGCCATTGTTATTGCTATCTTTGTTGTGCTGCCCCCCACTATTTACTCAGTTGTTTTCTTCAGCGTAGGCATGGGCTTGCTATGGCTGGCAACCATCCCTCCCACATCGGGTTTAGTCGCCGTTATGTTCGGCACACGATACATGGCGCTGCTATACGGCGTTGTTTTTCTTTCTCACCAAATCGGTGGCTTTTTAGGCGCCTATCTTGGCGGATATCTCTATGAGCAATCTGAAGCATTCCAAATTATCAGTACATTTTGCGGACAATACCTTGGCTTTGCTACTTACGGTGATGCAGCCAAATATGACACCATTTGGCTGATCAATATCGCCTTAGGGGTTTTTGCAGCGCTAATCCATTGGCCAATTAAAGAAAAGCCCTTAGGC
>JBOEGT010000069.1:0-3809 GCA_050633585.1 Arenicella sp. | reverse complement strand
ATCAAATGCCAATGTCGTGCTTTTTACGATAGTGATAACTGAGTGCTAGATAAATAAAATGTTCGACGGTTTTAAGAGGTATTGTTTCATTGACATTGAAAATAATACTTCTATTACCATCATACCTTAACTCAGGATACACTTCCTTAAAGTCTGATATTAATGTTGACTGACAATGCACTGAGATGGCGAATTCTTCCGAGTGTGACTTCAACGGAGCTAAACGAATCGTTGTCCCACTTTGTGGACGCTTAGTCACATAACTTGGGCTATCCCATTTCAAGGTTTCTTCTAGTCCACCAACTTCGTTGTGCTCAGCTGCAATCACAAAAATAGCCTGGCGCAACATCAACAACGCTTCTCGAATATCACGTTGATAAGCCCGAAAAACATGTTCAACGGCAGCATCTTTAAAGCCATACTCATTCATCAGCAACACTCAACACGCTATTTGGCCTGAGTCACAACAACGACTCTTTCATGGGTTTCTTTGTCGACCACGACAAGCTCTCTTAACTGCCATAAACCCGTTATCTTAGCGGCAGCAACGTATACCTCTGCGCTCGACCGATCGCCCGCAATTGAATAATTTAAACTCGCGCTACCATTTCCATCACCATGGTGTGCAACCTGGCCCAACACGAAAAATCCCGGCTGCAGGTTTTCTCCAACCATCGCAATGACCTGACTGTCTGATTGAACAGCATCCAAAGACAAGTGATAGGCTTCTCCTTTCATCAAATGACTAATCATGATGAATAAAAGCGGCAAAACAACGAGAAAAACCAGAATCCCTGCATTCCGCCACTTCTTCTGGGTCGATTGAAAATGCTCCACATCACGCCACGTTCGATTTCGCCAAGCCCATTCACTACCTTTTGCTCCCAGAACAAACAACATCACGAAATTCACCAAAGGGACAAACATTAACAAAGCGATATAGGTGCTATTGCCAATTCCCCAGATCCAATTCAAGCAGAAGGCGCCCCAATTCCAACCTTTAACTTCTTCAGGCACGATTGAATCTTTGCCCATTCCTGATATATATTTTTGTTCCATAGGTTCTCTCCTTTTAATACTCGTGTCTTCAACAACTATTCATAATCACTGTCATGATGAAGTTTCATTGCGCTTAAGTATCGCTGCGCCATTTTCGGGCACAAACACAACAAAGCCTTCTGTTACTTGGTTCCTTAGTATCGACAACGCTCGGCTTTCTTCGGATTCATAAAAACGCTGAGCGACATCTTGGCTTTTAAAGCGATACATCACCATATGATTAAAGGGTGAACCTTCCAAGCGCCCCACAGAACTTGCAACTACTAACTCTCCGCCATATTTTTCAACAATGGGCAAAGATAATGGTCCAAGCTCTTCGATGCGCTCAGCGTCAAGAATATTATAATGATAAATTAGCAAACAGTTCATGCGCTTGTCTCTGTATTCTGAGCATGAAAATGATTCACTGAAAAACTAAACACCACTTTAATCATAAAAAACACACTGACCATCAAAAACCACATAGGGAGTGACAGATAAATAAGCAAAAATATCCCATAGCACATCAGGTTTGCGGCAATAAACGTTTGGATTACTTTTCCATTTAACCAGTTCACTAAAAAAGCGGACATAATGGTATAACCCCAGACAATCAGCGCATTCGCTATCGGCTCGGACAATAGCCAAGCAACGACGATAATATGCACATGGATGGCGATAAAAATAAGACGATTCTTAGGGCGTTTCGAATAAAACGCATTGGTTCCAACGCTAAAGTTAGCAATACAGCCCGCTAAAATATCAGCGATCAACAGATAAGCGACTACTGCCTTCCAACTATCCAAGCGGATATCCGCAACCGAGTAAATCATCCAGCTGCCCAACAACGCAAACAGGACAGTGCAACTCACTTCCAATACCGTCTGCTTTTCTCCGAACACATCGAAAAGAAATGTAGGTGTCTTAAAATATTTCATAGCTAAAATATAACACTCCAAGCATAAGGGTGATGCCTCAAAAACCTTAACGTTTGTTATAGCTTAATCTGGTGTAATGACCTTGTGCTTAGGCTTAGGCTTGTGTGACGACTTTGCATTTGATACACCCGAGCAAGGGTTAGTGAATCAACCGCTAGAGGGTCGCAATATTCAGTGTTTCAACCCAAATCAATTCACACGCACCACCACCCGTGTCATTTCGCGTTTGCGAACTTCGCCAATACCAACCATCTTCATTCGATTTCGCATTCACGAGATATCCCGTGATTTCAATGATATCGCCTTCTCTCACATTCTTCATCGCCCGTTTCACTGAATCATTGGCTGGAATAAGGTGCATATTCGCGCTGGAGGTTTCTATTTCGCGCCGCGGTATTGGAAAAGACTCCACCCGCCATCGATAAAATCGCCCTGATTGAGATATTTGAATGTTGTCGAGAATACTTTCATCCGACATATTCCCCCAGCCTAAGGCTAAATCGACTGGAGAAAGATCCGCCTCACGGCCAAGCGAATAGTTCTTCTTGGACAGCACTTTTGCTTTGATGTGAAACGTGGCAACTCCCGTCAGCGTATAATTGTCCACCTGATATTGAACAGGTGTCTCAAGCCTTTCCTGCAACGGCAGTTCACTAACCTTCACACCAGGCCCCAAGGTCACTGAGTCTGAACCCGTGAAAAGCTTCCAGACTACCGCCACCATAAATAATAAGATCAATAAGTTTTTCATATTCATGGATTAACAAACAATGCATGTTAGTTGAACTAAAACACAATTTAGCGTGTTATATAAACTCATAACATTTTGACCTTGTTTAATAGTTTCACTATTTGCATACGATTTCTTACTGATTTAAGCGCACCTGGAAACTTAGTTAACCAATGAGAGTGCTGATAACCTTTACACCATGATTTTTGGGAAAGCTCATAGGTCGTTGGCAGGTTTCTATTAGACAACACCGTAATGCAATGTTCAATTTCATTGAGAGATGAAAACTGTAAAACCCAACCTTTGATTTCAACGAAATATAGAGTAAAACCTTTTCCAACCTCCGCCTTCGGCAAAGGTGGATCATACTCTGTTGCGGTCAGCCAAACGTCACTATCAATGGGTCGATGAACCTCTGTACTAACTGGACTTATAACATACTCTTTTGAATATTCTTTCCAATATTTGGTCATAAAATGTAACGTTCAAATAAAGCCTCATTATTATCATGTGGCCCTGTCCTCTTCTATTTCTATCCAGCCCAGAAAAAAATGTTCTTACAATTTCTCACACGGCACTGAGAAGTCAACATGGTAATGCTCATCGTGTCTCACCCATGAACGTTTTTTAGAAAACTGTATATGGTTTTTAAGGTAATCAGCATGGTCAGTTTTCAATAAATTGCCTTGTAATTGAGGGTCAAAAATAACACGCCAGATATCATAGCCTAATTTCTTTGCCTGTTGATGCAATGCCACAATATGCGCGGCTAACGCGTCATAATCAATCGTCAATCCATCATAATTATCCTGTGAATCAAATTCGATTTTATAACCAAACTTATTCAATGGATGGGTTGGCAAATGAACAGACTCACCTTTTGAATTAATAACAGGCGTCATAAAATCAACTGACAAACCGTTTCGATGTGTTTTATGCGGTTTAAATAAGCCGCCATTCTTAAAGCCTGTTTCGGCATATTTAAACACTTTGCTGGGTTGAGAGCGCTCAAGATCTTTGTAAGCGGCAAGAATGATATCTTTGACGGCTGAATGCACATACGTTCTACCCGTCATCGCTGCAACAGAACTGTAGCTAACAAA
>JBOEGT010000068.1:0-3835 GCA_050633585.1 Arenicella sp. | reverse complement strand
GTTCAAATTTTTCTTTAGACATGAAATTAACCTCAGGCGGCCAAATAGTTGATTATCTTATTTAAAAACACTTCTTTACAAATCCTGCGCACCGCTTTATGCACAGGGGTCGAAAATAGACGTGCATCATACTCATTTGACCGATAAATACAACCATTTCTCATGGATTTTAATAGGATTTTTAGCTTAAGTTGAAAACATCAATGTTTTCCCAGAGAAACGCGCTAGCGCGTTTATTCTAAATCCATACAGGGTCGACATAAAACTCACCACAAGGCGCAACAATATCAAATGAATGGTGCCCACAACCGGAATTGAACCGGTGACCTCTTCCTTACCAAGAAAGTGCTCTACCGACTGAGCTATGTGGGCAAAATCATTTCAAAGCATGAAGCTTCACGCCAGAAAGCCTTGAGGTAAGAAGGACCGCTACAGTTAAAAAATAAGGCCCGTAAATGGAGCGGGTGATGGGAATCGAACCCACACCATCAGCTTGGAAGGCTGAGGTTCTACCGTTGAACTACACCCGCTTATACATGCAACACCACTATTTAACCATTTAATTTAGATAAATAACAGTTTACATTTTTGGCTTTTGTCTCAGCACCTTGCCTTAAAAACAATACTCGCCAAAACCATCCGAGCTTAATCCACTTAACTAATACATCAAAATGGTGGTGGGGGCTGGATTCGAACCAGCGTACTCAGAGAGAACGGATTTACAGTCCGTCGCCTTTAACCACTCGGCCACCCCACCTAACATTTGAATATAAAATTTGGATGCCGCTTGGAGCCACCAGAGGGAGTCGAACCCACGACCTACTGATTACAAATCAGTTGCTCTACCAACTGAGCTATGGTGGCTTACCAAACGAGCGCGCATTTTATTGTTTGATTACTCTTTGCGCAACAGAAAAATCACATTTCTTGCACTTTTTTTTCATTAATGAATTTAAGCACTTGTTTGACAAGCATGCTTACCTAATGTGACAGAGCTTTCACCCCAAGAAATACCCAATAATGACTGAATATCATCTTGATTTATCGATGATGGCAATTCCAACCAATAGTTTTTAGGCAATCTCGTTTCTTCATCTCGCATCTTTGCCGCAATATTTTGATCCCTAAACTTTTTCTGCAAACCTTCAGCTGACGATTTTTTCGAATAAATCCCAAGAGAAACAATATACGAACCATCTGGCTCGCGGCGATGAAAGTGATCATTAATACCATCCTTGCTTAATTGCTGGCGTGCCGCCACCGCCTCAGATGCACTTGCAAAAGAGCCCACAAAGACCCGAGTCGCAGAAACACTGACAGGCTGACGCTCAACCAAACTAAAATCAACCTTCAGGTCACTCAACTGCTTCCCAGCAGAAGTCATCCGCGTTTCACGCAGAAAAGGCCCTATCCTATAGCACACAGGTATAGAAGAAATAGCTTGGGATGCAGCACTGCTAGAATCACTTGCACTTCCTTCTACAATAGCCGCTATATTCAACGCTTCAATTGCAACCTGGTCTTCAATCAAGAAACGAATGTCTTCTTGATTAATCTCAGGATCACTTGCGTACTTCAGGTTACTCGTTTCAATATCAGTAGGAAGTAAATAAAGCACTATATTTACCAACAAAAAAACACCTGATATAAGAATTAAGACTCGCATTCAATCATCCTATTTAGACCTCTCATAATGACATTCGCATCATACTCACAATCGAGCCTGCTTGCATCTAAAAACAATGGCGCAGCTCCACCACTCAGCAAAATGCTTGCGCTAGCACCAACAACCTCCTCTTGGATACTATCAATCACCTTTTCCACCCCACCAACACACGCCGCAAAAACACCCAACCTTACACATTCTTTTGTTCTTTTTCCAATCACTTTATTTTTCGAGAACTCTGTTTCTGAGGTTGAAATAGCGGCAATACCATCCGCTTGAGACAACGCGGCAGAAGCCAACTGAAACCCGGGAAGAATAACCCCCCCCAAATACTGATCATCCTCCGTCAACACATCAACTGTAATAGCCGTTCCACAATTTACAATAATAACAGCGCCAGTCAATATACGGCTGCGAGCACCAATCACAGCAACCCACCTATCAACACCTAACTCAGACAAGACTTCATAGTGATTATCAATCCCCACAACACGCCGTGAGACATGAACAAAATCAGGTTTAATACCCCACTGACTCATCGAAAAATCTAACAAAGCATTTGACGCTGACTCACCCGCAACATTACTCACCACCACTTGCTGAATAGCTTGAGTATTGTTTGTTAGTAATTCGCTATCTCGACCGAAACATTCTTTAATCGCGTTAGAAAAATCATTATGATGAGCAACCGCATTCAAATCTAGCGTTGTCGGAATACGCTCTTGACTCTCGATGCAACACCATTTAATTCTCGTATTCCCTATATCAATCAACAAACGCATAACTGTCACAACATCACTATTTAACAACTAATTTTCAAATGAAACTTACCTGACCACTCTTAACGAATAAGACGAGTCCGTTACTATTACTTCCTCACTATCGGAGCATATCAATAAAAAACCATTACGATCAACACCTTGCATAACTCCCTGAATTTCATCCTCTACAGAGATATCCGCCTTTACCAATCTTACTTCTTTACCCTTATGCTCAGAAAGCGCATTCCATCTCTGCTGGTAACTCTCAAAACCAAGACTAGGATAGCTCATCAACACCTCAAGCCAGCGCGAATAAATATCTGCAACAATTTTATTCCTATCCAATGACTCCCCCACTACATGCTGCGTCAAATCAGTCCACGCCTGATCAATCAACAATGCATCAAGTGATTGAGAAACATTCAAGCCCAAACCAACAACTATACGACACTCAGAACCCGTCTCAACATCAACCAACAAACCAGCGAGCTTCTTTGAACACAACAACAAGTCATTTGGCCATTTTATAGAAACGAAAACACCATAAGCCTCTTTTAAGTACTCAGCCAAACTAACAACCAACGCTAATGACAAACCCGCCAGATCCTTAGGCGTTTTAGCATAAACCCATGAACATGACATCAATATATTATCACCCGCTGACGCATACCACTCTCTGTCCATACGCCCCTTCCCCGCAAGTTGAGACTCCGCCAATACCAAAGCACTCGCACCTGGAACAGTTATTGAAACATCAGCCTTTAATCGCTCCTTTAAATACAACTGCGTAGACCCCAATTCTTCAAACACCTCAACTTGATCGGCAAGCCTAACAACTCGCTGCGCAGAATGACTTAGATAAGAGAAAATATGTTCTTGGCTTAATTGACTATTCATAAACGTTATTATGCAGCGTTACCCAACAAGCAAGATAGACCAAAGTCATCAAAATTTAGAATAAAAGCACTTGCAATGCACTAAAATACCCCTAAGCTTGAGCATCCTTAAGCCTCAATCATTTAAAAACTAGTTTTCAGAAATTGACCGTGAATATTATTAGAAATGCCACACGTGCCGTAAGAATTGGCAACACCACCATTGGCGACAACAATCCAATTTTAGTCCAATCCATGTGCGCAACTAGAACACAAGACATTGACGCCACCATTGCCCAAACAAATGCCCTTCATGAATCAGGTGCCGGTGTTGTGCGTATCGCTGTTGACAACAAAAAAGACGCACAAGCCCTCATCGAGATTCGCCAACAAACGCAAGCAATTCTCTCTGTAGATTTACAAGAAAACTACCGCATGGCAGCACTTGTTGCCCCTTATGTTGATAAAATTCGCTACAACCCAGGACACCTTTATCATCACGAAAAGCAAAAAACATGGCAAGAAAAAGTTCA
>JBOEGT010000067.1:0-20346 GCA_050633585.1 Arenicella sp. | reverse complement strand
GATTTAAATGGATAGTGATGGGTATACTCCGGCGATGTCCTCATTAGAAAATAAATTAAAGACGATCAAGTTTTGGCTGTGGTTGGGTGTGTTAAACCATCGCCTCATTCTTTTTGTTATAGCGCTTGGTTGTGCGTATTCTGGCTTTACATGTCAGGGCGAGTCAATGAAAGAGGTGTTGTCAATTTATGCGTTTACCTTATTTACACCACAAATAGCGCTTGAGGTCATTGTGTTGATCGCATTGTTATTTGTGAGTGATACATTGCGGGAGTTTCGTGAAAATGGGTGGCTTATCATGCTTTTTATGGGCACGTTGTCTTTGCTAGTTTTGTTTATTGGCAGTAGTTAACTCCATGCTATTTCGAGTTCGTTAAATATCAATTCAGGCTGATTGGGAGTAACGCTTTTAATTGTAGTTCACTGCTTTTTCAAAAACTTTAAAGTCGTATTGTTAGTGACGGGTTTCCATGTGTTAAATTCTCCGTCTCGGTAGTACCAGCCTGTCTTGATCTTTCCATGATGAAGCAGTACTTGCATGGCAGGCACCATTTCATCATGCAGTTTATGCAGTGCTGTCAGTATTCGTTTATCCGATTGGTTTGTGTTTTCATGGGAGTTGAGGTTGTGTTTGATACTTAAAATATCAGCCATATCCAATGCATAAAAAGTGGCATCCCCATACGGTCTTTTGGGGTCAATACCTAGCGTAAAAAAATAGCTTTGCTCGTTGACACTTAGTTTTCGTACTAATTTGGCATGTTGTTGAGTGAACTCAAAAACGACTGATGGTTGTGAGTATATTTGAGTGAGCGTCGTATTTTTTATGTTGCTAGGCAATAAGTTTTTAAACTGATAGTTGCCAGGTGCTAATGTTGCGTTTTGCAGTATCACTTGCAGTGCGTATGTTTTTTCAAGGCGTTTATTGGCTATTCTGAACCCATTTTTTAAGGAGAAATGGGAAGGAAAAAGAACACCGAAAATCTCAGGTTTCACCATTGGAGCACCGCCTTCCATTGGGTTTAGGGTGATCACTGCTTCTCTATAGTGCTTAACGTGTTGAGGGTTGAGTTGAAAAAAATCTAACCCTTTTTGAGGATCTTTTTGGTAGTTTTCGGTGAAGTCATTTTCAAAAGATGCCCAATGGTACAATGCATAAACTATCGCAGTAGATATAATGATGAGCAATGCGATGAATAATGATTTCACTTTTTTGGGAAACTCGATGTTGAATTAATGAAGTTCATTAAGTATCAATTCACACTCTTGGTTTTCGTCGGCAATGTAAACAGTGTTATCGCTAATACTAAGTGACCAATCCATTGTGCGCTTTGTGAAAGTTGCGAGTGTTTCAATTTGCGGCCAGTTTAGTTGATGAAATTCTACATTATCAAACTGATATACCTTGTTTTTACTCTTTTCCCACCAAGTATCAGATTTGTTATTAAAGCTGTACACTTTCACCTTAGGTGCAAGACGGCTGGATTTTTTGATGCGATCAGGCGTGGGCTCTCCTACATCAATCCAAAGGGACACCTGATCATCGAGAGTTTTTGCCCAGATATCAGGTTCTTCAACGGTTGATAATCCTTTAGTAAATGAAAGGTTATCTTGCGCGTTTAGGCAAAACGCCACAATTCTGGCCATCATCCGTTCCAACGTTTCAGAAGGGTGTAAAGCAATGGTTAAATTCACCGAGTCATAATAGTCGCGATTTAAATCAGAAATGGCTATGCGAAGTTTGTAGATAGTAGGCTTTATCGCCATAAGGGAATTCTCAGGTCTGTAAATTGCGCCATCATAGCAATATGCTGGCAAGAATACCTACCACTGTTTTGGCAAACGTCACTCATATTTATTGTTAGGCGGTTGAGTAATAGTTTGCTTCCAATAGGTTTATACGATGAGGTTATTGATCATTAACTGTTTTCTTAATATTGGTTTCAATAAACGTATCGAGTTCGGAAATTGATCGAATCACATATAAAGATTTGCTAGCCGATAATGTGTTTAATTTGTGCGTAAAATCATCATTCCAAAATCTTGGGCAAAGTTTTAGAACCTTATAGCTATTTATACTTCCTTTTAAGATTGAACTTCCAGCCGGCCAACCTTCGGGTTTTACGAGTAATCCTTTTATTAATCGTTTTGTGACTAACCAATAACTGGTGGAATAAGGTAGGTCTATATAAATTAAGGTGTCGGCTGCATCTAATCGTGAATAAAAAGAATCAATTGGGCCGAATCCATCAATAATCCAGCTATTGGAAGCTAAGATTTCTTTATGTTTTTCGTTGTATATTTTACGGCCTGTCAATTCACCATTTTTCTTGTATACAATTGAATCTAATTGGTGCAATTGTATTCCTGTCGTTGAGGCTAGTTTTTTACACAATGTAGATTTTCCACTACCAGGTTTTCCAAAAACGGCTATTTTTTTCATAGTGCCACCATTATCTGAGATTAAGCCCATTCGGCGGTAATAAAAAAAACCGCCTCATGGGCGGGTTTGATAAATTAAAAACGCATCAAAACTCCACCATTCCTATGGAATGATAATAATTCGAATTATTTGCTGCGTAATGTTTATAGTCATAGGTCCATTTTGACTGCTCTAAACATTAATTTCAACTATCCTATTAGACAGGAAATTTGCTGATTTGATTTGAAGTGTCAGTAGATTTTAGTTTGAGTATTGACTGATCACTTCTAAGAAATCTTCTCCATATTTTTCTAACTTCACCCCGCCCACACCATTGAGTGTGAGTAATTCACCGTCATTCTTTGGACGATATTCCATCATTTCCATGAGTGTGGCGTCGTGGAAAATGTGATACGGAGGGACGCCTTGTTCATCAGCAAGTCTTTTACGGCACTCTCTTAAGGCTTCCCAGACTTCACGGTCTTGTTCGCTGACATTGCCGTATTTTTGTTTTTTTGTTTTCTTTTCAGGTTTGGCAGAAAGCATGTCTTCACGTAGGAATATTTTTATTTCGCTTCGTAGAAGTGGACGGCTTTTTTCGGTGAGTTCTAGTGCGCCATAGCGCTCTTGGTTGACTCGGATAAAACCTTGAGCAATGAGTTGTCTTGCGATGGATTTCCATTGCTTAACACTGCGTTCTTCGCCAATACCAAAGGTGCTTAATGTCTGGTGTTGGAACTGCTGAACTTTGTCAGAATCTTTGCCTCGTAGCACATCAACAACATGGCCTAGACCAAACCGTTGGCCTGTGCGATAAATGCATGATAGGAGTTTTTGTGCTTCGGTGGTGGCATTCCATGTTTTGGGAGGGTTTAAGCAGACATCGCAATTGCCGCAGGGTTCGGCAGTTTCTCCAAAATACTCAAGTAGTGCTTTACGTCTGCAAGTGGTGATTTCACACCAAGCAAGAATGCTGTCAATTTTACTGCGTTGCACGCGCTTGTGCTCTTCGGCAGCCGAAGACTCTTGAAGCATTTGACTGATGCGAACGACATCTTGTAAACCAAACACCATCCAAGCTTCAGCCGCGGCTCCGTCACGTCCTGCGCGTCCCGTTTCTTGGTAATAAGCTTCGATGTTTTTAGGTAAATCTAAGTGTGCAACAAAGCGTACATCGGGCTTGTCGATGCCCATGCCAAATGCAATGGTAGCGACGATGACCATGTCGCTTTCATGAATGAATCGATGTTGATTTTCGGCGCGTTGTTCTTTACTCATGCCGGCATGGTAAGGAAGTGCATTGACTTTTCGTTCTTGTAACCAAGCGGCGGTTGAATCTACTTTATTGCGGGACATGCAATAAATAATGCCGGATTGGCCGCGATGGTCGCGTAAAAAATTGATGAGTTGTGCTCGTCCATCTGTTTTTTCTTGAACGGTGTAGCGAATATTCGGTCGATCGAAGCTGTCTACAAATATAGCGGGTTCTTTGAGAGCTAAGCGCTCAAGAATTTCGTTGCGAGTCCGTTGGTCAGCTGTAGCGGTCAAGGCTATTCTGGGCACATTTGGGAAAGCGTCGGCGAGTACTGACAATCCTAGGTAGTCTGATCGAAAATCATGTCCCCATTGAGAGACGCAGTGAGCTTCATCAATGGCGATGAGTGATAAGGGTATCGACTGAAAGCTATTTAAGGTGTTTGGCTTTAATAGTCGTTCCGGTGCAATATAGAGTATGTCCAGCGTGTGGTTACGAATGGCGTTGATGACATCGTATTGTTCTTCATTGCTGAGTGTGGAGTTTAAAAAAGCGGCATTAACACCGAGTTGTTGAAGCGCCGCAACTTGGTCTTGCATGAGTGCAATGAGCGGTGAAACGACAATAGCCATGCCATCACGAATGAGTCCCGGAATTTGGTAACAGAGTGACTTTCCTCCGCCAGTAGGCATTAAGACAAGGGCATCTTTGCCGTTAAGGCTATTTTGGATGATGTCTGATTGTTGGCCACGAAATTCTGCGTAACCAAAAGTCTCTTGGAGTAAGACGTTTGCGTGTTCAATCATTCCATTGATTTCCTATGTCAATCTTATTTCTGTTTTTTGGAAAAGCATGTGAAAGAGTCAGCCGTGTTTTCGCGTTATTTTGCGGCAGCCGTATTCGGCATTTTCGCCAGTGAGTTAAAGTATCGTGTTTCTCTTCCATAGATAGGTTTGTTAGGAATGAATTGAGATAAAACGAGGGATGCGAAAGCAATGCTGGCACCGACGAAAAATACCAAGCTATTACTGTATAACCATACTATGCCCAGCAATGCGGGTAAAACGACCGCCGCAATATGATTGATTGTGAAGCTGACACCTGCGGTTGATGCAATGTCTTCTTGTTGTGCTATTTTTTGAAAGTACGTTTTGATGGCAATAGCGAAAGCAAAGAAGAAATGATCAAGAATGTAAAGTGCGCCAGCAAGTGTCGCGTTATCGACCAAGGCATAAGAGCAGAAGATGATGATCAAGCCGATGTATTCAAAAGTCAGAGCTCGGCGTTCGCCAATCACGCCGATGAGTTTGCCAATCTTGGCGGCAAAAAATAGATTGAAAATATAGTTTGCCAAAAATAATAAGGCGATTGAAGCCGCCGAGTATCCAAATTTTTCGACTAGCAGAAAGCCTGCAAACACAACGAAGATTTGGCGTCGAGCACCGCTTAAAAAAGTGAGCACATAAAACAACCAATAGCTTTTGCGTAAGACAATAGTTTTGCGTTGTTCAACGGTGTTCTTAAATTGTGGAAAACTCATCCATATTAGCAGAATTAAAATAATACCAATGCCGCCAAATAATGTGTAAATGGTTTGGTAGCTAATGCTCAGCTTCTCAAGCATTAACCACATAGAACCAAACACAATAATAGAAGCTGCGGCTCTCACGGCTAAGGCTTTGCCCATGAAGTGAGGTGTGTCTTTTTTAGCAACCCATTGCAGTGTTAACGATTGATTCATGGTTTCAAAATAATGAAAACCGATCGACATTACGACTGTGGTGATATAAAGCCCGAGTATGGACGGGAAGTAGCCGGTGAGTAAAACACCAATGGCCAGCATTAATAAAGAAATTATGGCAAAACGCTGTTCACGGATGATGAGAAGCACGAAAATGGCTGTGAAAGCTAAAAAGCCAGGAACTTCTCTTAAGCTTTGTAAGATGCCGATCTCTTTGCCAGTAAATTTGGCGGCTTCAATGCTAAAGTTATTAATGAGAGCCATCCATGTTGAAAAAACTAAAGGCATAATAAATGCCATGAGCAATAGCATGTTGGCGGGTGTTTGCCACTTCTTATGATTGGGCGATGATATTACGTTGTTGGGCTCATTCATGGGCGTAGTTTACTCGGATATCCATCACAAAGATGGAAAAATCAATGAGATGATGCGAAAAATTGATTGATGTCATCAATATGTCGTATCAAATGCGCTTTCAATATTGATATAATCAATTCATAACAGAACATACAAAGAGACAGAAACGCTTAGCGTTTTATTTGACTACGATATTAGCATTATGAAAAATACAGATGATTTACGCATTGCGGGCGAAAAAGAATTAATCACGCCAGAGCAATTAATCGAGATGTTGCCAATCACAGAAATGGCTGCTGAAACAACGGCTAAAGGTCGTCGTGATATTGAGGCGATTCTTGGCAATGAAGATGATCGTCTAGTGGTGATTGTTGGTCCATGTTCTATTCACGATCCAAAATCAGCGCTAGAGTATGCGGCTAAGTTAAAAAAACTTAAAGATGAGTTAGCGGATGATTTAGTGATTATTATGCGGGTCTATTTCGAAAAGCCTCGTACAACTGTCGGATGGAAAGGTTTAATTAATGACCCTGATATTAATGGTTCATATAATATTACGAAAGGCTTGAATATTGGCCGTAAGGTATTGTTGGATATTAATAATCTTGGCTTGCCCGCTGGTTCTGAATATCTTGATTTAATCACGCCACAATACTCAGCAGATTTAGTGGCGTGGGGTGCAATCGGAGCACGTACAACTGAAAGCCAGTGCCATCGTGAGTTATCCTCAGGGTTGTCATGCCCAGTCGGCTTTAAGAATGGCACAAATGGCAATGTGAAGATTGCTATTGATGCGATTGGCGCTGCTAAAAATCCACACCACTTTTTATCGGTCACCAAAGAAGGCCGCACAGCTATCTTTGAAAGC
Source organism: Arenicella sp. (assembly GCA_050633585.1). Taxonomy (GTDB): domain Bacteria; phylum Pseudomonadota; class Gammaproteobacteria; order Arenicellales; family Arenicellaceae; genus CALKZN01. The sequence continues at coordinate 13,703 of JBOEGT010000067.1, read as the reverse complement.
ACGGGCAACCCATATTGCCATGTGATCTTACGCGGTGGTACAGAGCCTAACTATACGGCGGAACATGTTCAGGCGACATCTGAAATGATTGAAAGTAATGGCTTGCAAGCGAATGTGATGATTGACTTTAGTCATGCAAATAGTCATAAGACACCAGAACGCCAAGCGGAAGTCTCTGATGATGTATCGGCTCAAATTGCGGCTGGAGATAAGCGAATTTTCGGTGTGATGATTGAATCTCATTTGGTGGGAGGCAATCAAAAAGTGGTCGAAGGTGAGCCATTAACGTATGGTCAAAGTATCACTGACGGCTGTATTGATTGGGAAGGAACAGACACGATTTTGCGTCAATTGGCATCAGCTGTCAGCGCTCGTCGTACTCAAAAAGCGGCTTAAGTGGAGCACGTTTTATGGGATCTTATGCCTTATTAGGTGAGACGTTAGGACATAGTTTGTCGCCGCAGCTTCATGCGGCGATTTACCGTCAACTTGGCCATTCTGATTCGAGTTATCGTGCTATTGAGGTGGTTCCTGATAAGATGGCTGATTTTTTCGCTGGTTTTGCGGCAGGTGCTTTCGATGGCATTAATATTACGATTCCCTATAAAGCGACTGCACTACCTTTTTTGCAGCAAATTGATGCCAAGGCGAAACGTTTAAATGCGGTCAATTGTGTTTACCGTCGCCATGGAGAGTTGATTGGTTACAACACTGATGTTTCAGGTTTTGCTTATTTACTGCGCCGTCATTCGATTGATTTGAAAGGGGCGGACTGTGCAATTTTAGGGGCTGGCGGTAGTGCTCAAGCAGTTGCATCAGTGCTTGCTGACGGCGATGTTCGGTCAGTAAAAGTTGCAAACCGCTCCATAGATAAGGCGAATCGCTTAGCAATGTTTATTGAGTCAATGAATCCTCAAGTTAAAACCGAACTAGTCAGTTTCGATGATTTGTCGGGTGCAACTCTTGATTTGATGGTGAATACCACGTCACTTGGAATGTCTCCTCATGTTGATGCCTCGGCATTGCAACAAGCTGATTATAGTCATGTCAGTGCGGTGGTTGATTTAATATATAACCCCGCTGAAACCTTGATGATGAAAGAAGCGGCAGCAGCTGGTGCAAAAACAGTCAATGGTTTGGAGATGTTGGTAGCTCAAGCAGTGTATTCTGTTGAAATTTGGTTTGGCGGTAATGTGATTGCTAAGGTTGATATGGATGCTTTGACTCAAGAGTTGGCTGAATTAGTCGTCTAATTGGTTAGCTTTAATTTTTTTGATTTCTTTTTTATAACACTATGAATATTTCGATTCCTGTTGCTCTTGATGATTACCCTTATTCAATAGAAGTTGGGTTTGGTTTGCGCAATCAGTTAGCTGAGTTGTTGGCGCCGTTTAACAAAGGCCAAATGTTTTTTGTGGTGTCGCAAGGCACCATTTTAAAGCACTATCAAAATGTTCTTGACCAACTAGTTGATGCAGGCTTCAGAATTGTGACGCATACGGTGCCTGCTGATGAGTCGGCTAAAAATATTTCTTACGCAGAAGAGTTATGGACGGCAATGATTAATGCCGGGTGTGATCGCTCATCGATTGTATTAGCCTTGGGCGGCGGCGTTGTTGGCGATTTAGGTGGTTTTGTTGCATCGACATTTATGCGTGGTGTTGACGTGATCCAGATTCCTACAACTTTGCTAGCTATGATTGACTCCGCTATTGGCGGGAAAACGGCAGTTAATTTACCTGCAGGCAAAAATTTAGTTGGGCGAATTTATCAGCCGAAAATGGTGATTGTTGATCCAGGCTTTTTAGAAACACTGCCGGAACGCAATGTTGTTTCTTCGTTAGCGGAAGCAATTAAATACGGCTTCATTAAAGAGAAGCGTATTTTTGATGTTATGGATGAGCGCTTTGATGAAATGGTGGCGCTGAATGATAAAGATTTATTGCTCGATATTATTGCTTCAAGTTGTCGGATAAAAGGCGATGTTGTGGTGAATGATCAGTTTGAAAACGGCGAGCGACGGCTATTAAACTATGGGCATACCATTGGTCATGCATTAGAGGCAATACACGCCTATCAAGGTCTATATCATGGTGAAGGAGTTTTGTACGGGATGAAATGTGCGAATCATATTTCTTGGAAAAAAGGTTTGCTTTCCGATGATGAATATCAGCGCTCTCAAGCGGCTCTTGATAAATTTCCATTGCCAGAGTTGAATGATGTCCATCCTGAAAAAATCTTGGAAATAGTGGCACACGATAAAAAGAACATTAACGGCATGCTGCATTTTATTTTGTTGGATGGCGTTGGCAATGGCATTGTTCGCACTGATGTGACTCCAGATGAAATGATTGCAAGTCTGGAAACATTAAATACTGGTGCTAGATTAGCATAGCTTTTATGATGTGAGGTCTGGTGTCATGCTAGGCAAGGTTAACGCTGTCAAAATAATAAAGTTGTATGAATATTCTCATTATTAATGGACCAAACCTTAATTTATTGGGTGAAAGAGAGCCCGATATCTATGGGCATGACACGCTTGATGACGTCAATCAATGGTTAATTGGTCAAGCGTATAATATCGACACAAAGATCAACCTCGAATTTTTTCAGTCTAATCATGAAGGAAACATTATCGACTTCATGCAATTGCACCGGCAGACTGCTAAAGGCTGTGTTATTAACCCCGGTGGCTTGACGCACTATTCAATTGCTTTAAGAGATGCGATTACGGGTTGTCAAATTCCGACGGTGGAAGTGCATATTTCTGATATTCATGCGCGTGAAGAGTTTCGCCACCATTCAGTGGTAAGCGATGTATGTATCAAACAGATTTCAGGGAGGGGTAAGCAGGGTTATTTGGAAGGTATTAAAGTGCTCATGTCTTGATTTCTTATAACTATAAATAATATTCATTCAATATAATATTATTTATAGTAATTAACATCTGTGATTATAATCCTCGTATCTTAAACAAGAACTTAACGATGAATCATCATGATCAAGCCACACGGTGCAGACCAACTTAATGCTTTATATGTTGCTGATGAGCAGCAACGAGCAGACCTAATACAGAAATCTTCAGCGTTGCCTCAGGTGCTTGTGAGTTCTGCAACTGCAGCGAATGCAGTGATGCTGGGAAGTGGCTATTTTACGCCGTTGAACGGTTTTATGACGAAAGCTGACTTATTGTCTGTTGCGTCAGATATGACGACTGAAGCCGGTGTCTTTTTCCCAACGCCCGTTGCAAATCTTTTGCCATCTCTAGAAGGAATCAAAGTAGGTAGCCAAATCGCATTGCTGGACCCTAATGTTGAAGGCAATCCCGTGATTGCTATTCAGACAGTTGATCAAATCGATGAACTGTCTGATGATGACTTGACGTATATTGCTGAGAAAATTTACGCAACTACGGATAGCGAGCACCCTGGTGTTGCTGCGTTTTCTTCTCAAGGTAAATATGTGGTGTCTGGAAGTATTCAGGTGCTGAGTTTTAGTTACTTTAGTACAGATTTTCCTGACACGTTCAAAACAGCCTATGAAATCCGTGATGAGATAGAGCGTTTAGGCTGGAAGAAAGTTGTCGCCTTTCAAACACGTAACCCAATGCATCGGGCTCATGAAGAGTTATGCAAAATGGCCATGGACGCAGTCAAGGCAGACGGTTGTGTGATACATATGTTGTTGGGTAAGTTAAAGGCTGGGGATATTCCAGCTAATGTCCGCAATGATGCGATTCAAACGATGGTGGATAATTACTTTAAGCCGGATTCAGTGATGATCACTGGCTATGGTTTCGACATGTTATATGCGGGGCCAAGAGAGGCTGTTTTGCATGCAGTGTTTCGCCAAAATATGGGAGCAACACATTTTATTGTGGGTCGAGACCACGCGGGTGTTGGTGATTATTATGGTGCTTTTGATGCACAAACGATTTTTGAAGAGCAAGTGCCAGAAGGGGCTTTAGAGATTGAGATTTTTAATGCTGACCACACCGCCTATTCTAAAAAGCTAAATAAAGTTGTGATGATGCGTGATGTGCCAGACCATACGATGGATGATTTTATTTTATTGTCAGGAACAAAAGTTCGTGAAATGCTAGGTGACGGCATTGCGCCTCCGCCAGAATTTTCTCGCCCTGAAGTGGCTAAGATTTTAATGGATTATTACCAGTCTTTATAAGTTTGTTAATTCCCTTTAGCCGACCCGGTCGGCTAGAGGGAAGGATTGTCAATGAGTCAATGATGGTGTTTGACATAGGTGTTTTTATGGCATCTGTTGTTTATGATAGCGTGACGCCAAGAAATGCTTTTTCATTATTCCATGTCACAGGGATGGCGTAAGTCCGCAAGTCTTCGCTCAAGGCTTCTAGTGTGGATTTTCCCGTATAAACTTTAGGGATTGAGATAATGAAGTCTTCTCCTAGTTCTGCTCTGGCATTGCCAGAAAGAGTGTTTGCTATTTCTCCAGCGATATCTGTTAAGACTGCCTCGGATTCGATGTCGACATGCTGATCAATTTCAAGTGATTTCAATACTTTTTGTAGCAAAGATTTAGGTGTCGAAAAATAGCAAGAGCCATTATATTCCCCTGAAATAATAATGACGCCAGTATAGTCTCCGTTTAATTCAGATAGTTGTGTAATCAGATATGGTGAGCCTATATTGATATTAATATTGTAGGTGTTCTCAAAATAATTAATGATGCTGTTAATAAACGTATCTAGTGCTTTTTCTACCATGTTATCCCTCGATATATTCTGCGACGATGTCGATAGCTTCACAAATGTCTTCTTCAGTGAAAGGCTTGGTAACAAACCCTGCGGCACCTAATTTGAGCGCCTTGATTCCTGTGGCTTCATCATTTAATGCTGAGACAACAATGATTTGAATGTTTGGGTTCAGGGCGATTAACTTTTCAATGCATTGCAAGCCATCCATTTTGGGCATAGTGAGATCCATTGTCACAATTTGTGGTTTGTATTTTAAGTATTGACTAATGGCTTCTTCGCCGTTCGTGGCGACAGCAATTAAGTCATACTTCTTGCTGTTATGGGCGTTGCTGATGACGGCTCGAATAACAAAAGAGTCGTCAACGATCATCATAGTAAGTTTATTCATAGGATTTCTTTGAGGTTTGTTTGGTCTATGCCACGGCTGCTGACGACGGAGTGCTAACTGGGGTGTCAGATTGAGTTGTTTTCATAGCGGGTATCTTGATTTTAAACGTTGTGCCGACACCTTTGGCCGTTTGTATGCTTATTTTTCCGCCGATGGCATTGGTTTCTTCTAAGACCAAGAACATACCTACTCCTCTGCCGCTATCTTCATCAATAGTCTCTGAGGTAGATAGGCCAGGATGAAATAATAATGACAAGATTTTTTTGGGTGAGAGTAACGCTGCTTTTTCTTGAGTAATAATGTTAGCTTCGATTGCACGTTGAACCAGTCTGTCTTGATGAATTCCATTGCCATCATCCTGAAAACTTAGCTCAAAACTGTCGTCATTGAATTTGATGAGGTTAAGACTGATGAGCCCTTGTTCATCTTTGCCAAAGCTGATGCGTTCTTCTTTGGTCTCTATGCCGTGATCAATGCTGTTTCTGATTAATTGAATAGCAACCGTATTGATATATTGACGTAACTTTTCAGGTAGAGGGAAGTCATTGAGCCCAGAAGCAATAAATTCTATGGGTTTGTTTTTTCGTGAAGCGATTTTGTTTGATAGGCTGTATAAGTTTTCCCAGCGAGTTTTTATGTCGTCTGTAGCAGAGGAAGGTACGCTAATTGCTTTGTCTTTATTGCCGTAAATTTTTTTATATAGCCCACTTAATGCTTCATTATAGCTCATCATTTTTTCAAGGATGATGGTTAAAGGCACGAAATCTTCTCCGCATACTTTGGGTTGATTGTTAAGTTCTTGCGCGATAGTTTCAAATTCATGAGCAAGCCCTGTTATGAGTTCAATAGATAATGCACTGGCATCACCTTTGGTTCGGTGCATTGATGTGATGAGTTTTTGTATTTTGGCCTTAAAGTCGGTGTAATCTTGCGTTTCTTCTTTCAGGACTGAGTTCATATGCTCATAGTTTTCTTGAGCATTAATGATAAAGTTTGCAATTGCTGCTTGATTAGAATTGATGATGATTGACAAAATGTTCATTTGATCAAGATTAGCTTTTTCTGATTTTGCGAGTTCTTCTTTGAGTTTTACTTCGGTGCTAATATCAGAAATAGTCGTTAAAATTCGTTTGATTTCGTTATTTTCTTTAACGCGCTTAAAGGCGAATTTTAATGATTTTTTTTGGAATCCGAGATTGCCGTCAGGAACTTGAATAGCAATTTCTCTAAGAGGGTTTAAGTCTCCTATTAGCCTTTCGGGCTTGCGGTTGTCGAACAATAAATCGAAGTACTCTTTCGTGGTGTCTCTGTCTTTTGAGGAGACAAAGTTTCCTAAAAAATCTAATAGGTGTTTTCCTTTGGTGTCTTCTCGAGAAAAAATATCTAAAATTTTATTTGATTGTTGGTCGCCAATATTTAATTCACTGTCGACTAAGAAGAGGCCTTCATCCACTGTTTCTAGGATGCGTTCATTTTCTTTTTGTTTTTCCAGAATAGTGGCGTCATTCCTTTGGAGTTGCCGCAGAGAGTAAAAAATGATGATGAAGAAGGTCATGCCTCCCAAAATTATCCCTATCGTTTGGATGAGTTGAAGTGTAAAGGCTTTTGATGAAGCGACGCCCTCTAAATCGACAGTTAAGTCGTTCATTAACTTTAGAAGTTGTAGGTTGTTTTCTCGGCCGAAGCTGATAGCGGCATTCAGGGAGTTAATCTTGTAAGATTCGTTGTTGCTTATTGCCGTGATTGCCTCATTAATAAGTATTTTATATTGTGTCCATATAATAAGACCTTCGGATACCGCAGCAATAGATAATTCGCTAGTGACGGGTTGTATGGTGATTTTTTTTCCTGCAGCACCTGTGATGTCACCACCGGAGTTAAAAGCATTAATTGTGCTATCGAATAGTTGTGTTGAGCTTTTTAATTCTTGAATGGAATTGTTTGACGCTTTGTAAATGCTGACTTGTGTGTCTAGCAGTGATTTTGTGATTCGTTGAGACAGCATGCGTTGACGCCCTGCTATGTTGACAGCCTCAGCATCTTTTGCAATGTCAAACGATAAAAAGAAGTTGGTAGTTAAAATGGAAACTTCTAGGATTAGAAATAGTGTGATTCCAAATATAATGCCTTTATACTTTGCGTAATTAAAGTTCATAGTCCCCCCCTGAGAACATATTTTTTAATGTTTGAAATGGTTTCTTGCTATACATCTACACCTTAATTTTAATAAAAGCACGATTCGTGCCAGTACGTTAAAAAGTGTTAAGAAATAGTCGTGAGGTGTGTTTTAAAAGTCTTTTTTGATTTGAAAGGCTTGATACAGCAGCATTTAAGGGGCATAAACTATTGCGTGTGTTTGGTGATTGAATAATGAAAATACCTAGGTTGATGTTGGATCATGTTTGCACTGTGTGGGTGCATGTTCCCCATCTTGGACAAGATTGAGCAAAGATAATGAAGCAACAAGATTTTAGTCTTTTAGTGGTGTTTGACGCTATCATGACTCAAGGGTCGATTACTCGAGCGGCGGATAGTTTGGCAATTACTCAGCCAGCGGTCTCTAATGCCTTGGCAAGAATGCGGGTTGCTTGGAATGATGAATTGTTTGTCAAAGATGGGCGCAATGTCAGTCCAACACCATATGCAGTCAATTTATGGAAGCAAATCAGCGATCCCATGCAAAAATTAGACCGAGCAGTGTCTCCGTCTGGGTTCGACCCCGCAACTGCACAGAGAAGCTTTTATATCGCAGCGGCCGATATCGGTATTAATGCGGTATGGCACTCGCTGCGCGCTATTATCGAAAAAGAGGCGCCTGGTATTGATATTTATGCTGTGCCTTACACGATTGTCAATTGTGAAGAGTTGCTTAACTACGCAAAAGTCGATTTAGTCTTGGGTTCGATGGCGCAGGCCTCACGTAAGATTGATGGAGAGATATTATTTAAATCTCGTTCAGCATGTGTGATGAGGGCTGGGCATCCTTTGGCAAAAAAGTCTTTAACAATTGAAGAATATTGCTCTGCAGATCATTTAATGGTGTCTTTGTCGGGTGATACATCGTCTATGCAAGATGATTTTCTGAAGTCATATAACTTGCAGAGAAGAATAGCGATGACAGTGAATCATTTTTCCTCAGTTGGTTCCTTGTTATTAAATAGTGATTTAATTGGAATTGCTCCAACTCTGGCTGTTGAAAAAGAAATATTCAATGGAGATTTGATAGTTGTTGATATACCTATTGAGCTATATGAGCCTGAAATTGCTTGCTATTATCATCAGCGGCAAATGAATGATGCTGGTTTAATTTGGCTTCGTCAGCAAATATCATCTATTGCTAAGAATCGTATGCATGAACATTTTTTAAAGCTTGATCAGTATTTAAACTTATAAAATTTGAGCTTGTCATATTGAGCGTAAAATAAAAACTTACCGACGCTATACAACTAAAGTTAAATGAAAAGAGGATTAACGTGAAGTTATATCAATACCCAAAATGTTCTACGTGCCGTAAAGCGGTGAAGTTTTTAAAGGATAATGCGATTGATGTTGAATTGATTGATATTACCGAGACTCCGCCAAGTCTAGAAGAGTTAAACCAAATGTTGCTGGTGCTAGGCGATAGAAAAAAATTATTTAATACCTCGGGTATGCAATATCGAGAGTTAGATATGAAGTCAACATTACCGGGTATGAGCGACACTGAAGCGCTAGCGCTTTTATCCGGCAATGGTATGTTGATCAAGCGACCGTTTCTAATCGCGTCTTCCGTGGCGTTAGTGGGGTTCAAGGAAGAGCTCTGGGCCACGGCTTTGAATTTAGATTAACATGACGCATTTTTTGAAACGTTCTGCCGTTGATTTAAAAATAAATTGCGGGCAAGACGACGCTCAGTGTTGCCCAAACGATTAAAGCTAGAGGTAGACCAACCCGAACAAAATCTCCAAACGTATAGCCCCCGGCATTCATGACGAGTAAGTTTGTTTGATAGGCCATGGGTGTGGCAAAGCTTAAATTGGCACCAAATAAAACGGCCAAAATAAAAGCTTCTGGAGGTGCTCCGAGTGTTTGTGCAATTTTGATCGCAATTGGTGTGCCAATTAGAGCGGCTGCATTATTTGAGACAACGTTAGTGAGAATGCCCATTAAAAACATTAATGCGCTTAAAACGAATGCCGCCGACATGCCATGAGTGAGTTGGATAAAGCTGAGTGCTAGGAAGTCTGTGGCACCCGTTTGGGTAAGCGCATAACTCAGCGCGAGGCTTGCAACGACAATTAAGATGACGGGTGCACTTAAAGAGCGTTTAACGTCTTGCCAAGATAGGCAGTTTGTTGCGACCATTAATAGTGAGCCACCAATAGCGCTAATGCTGATTGGGACAATGTTGAAAATAGAAAGTCCAATAATCGCTGCCATAATAGCTAATGATAGCGGTGCTTTGGAGGTAACTGGCAAGTCAGTTGTTCCATCGAGTACGAGAAATTGATTGCGTTGCTTTACTTCCTCAATGCATTCTTTGCTGCCTTGAACTAGGAGTACATCACCAATTTTTAGGGAAACGTTGTCAATGCCTTGTGGCATTGATTCCAGCGCCTTGCCTCGGCGGTGAATGGCAAGTGTGACAATATTATATGTATCTTTAAAGCGAATATCTTTTAATGAGCGTCTTACCATGGGTGAGCCGCGATCAATCACGAGTTCAGCAAGTTGTTGGTTGTCTTCTGTGAGAGGGTGTTCCTCGTCAATTTGAACATTCTTTTTATAGAGTGTGGCGCCAATGAGTGATTCAAATTCTTTGAGGTTTTGCGGTGTGTCTCTAACGAGCAAGCGATCGCCTTGCCTCACTGTTGCATCTGGGAATGGTAAAATAAATGTTTCTTCTGGCTTTCTAATTCGTTCAACTTTCATGCGATTGCCTGTTTTTTCCAGTATGTCGCGTAAAGGTTTATCGATTGAAATGCTGCCTTCAGGGATGAGTAAGTGAGCGGTAAAAATTCTGGGTGATGTATTGGGCATCATGGATACCCGTTTAGGTAATAAATAAGGAGCGATTAGCCATAAATATATGATTCCAACACCTGCCGCAATACTGCCTGGTAAAACAAAGTCAAAAATCCCAAACGAGCCTATGCCGTAATCTTTAGCTGCGCTGACAACTAATAAGTTGGTTGATGTGCCGATCGTTGTTGTCATGCCTCCTAGTAATGTGGCAAGCCCCATGGGCATTAAAATACCGGATGCGTTTGTGTTGGTGCGAACTGCAACCGAGACCAGTATGGGGAGTAAAAGAACAACGATTGGTGTGTTGTTGATAAAAGCGCTTAAAATACCGCCAACCAGTAACGTACCAAGGAGAGAGAGTGTTGGGCTCATGTTCCAGAGCTTGGCTAACAGTCTCCCAATGGGTTCTAATGCGCCAGTTCTGACTAGGCCATGCCCAGCCACCATTAAACCACATACAGCAAGAAGGGCTTCATGACCAAACCCTGTGAAAAATTTTAACGGATCAAGGGTTTGTCCTTGAGGGTTTGTATATGGGAACAGCGAAAACCCAAACGCGAGTAGTACGATGACTAGCAAGCTAGAAGATTCTAGCGGTGTTCGTTCGCGACTAAATAGTACCAAAGCTAGTACCGTTAATAGCATTGTGGCTATAGCGTGAGAGTTTAGATCCATGTTATTTTCTATGTTGTTCAAACCTGTAAAATCCTAGCATGAAGATATAAAAATGTATGTGCCAATTGCTTATAATTTTTTATCTGTAAACAGTGATTTTTGAGACTGATAGTTCCAATATTTGTGATAGAATTCGAAAATGTTCAACCCCTTCAAAAAAAATGATTCAATATGCAAGAACTCGGCCTGACTCTTGAAATTATTGCGGTTCTTGGACTTCTTTCTTTAGCCGTTTTTTTATTCGTTTCTGAAATAGTTCGTGTCGATGTGGCAGGCATTATTATTATGGTGCTGATTGGGATTAGCGCCGTGATACCTGGATATTCAGGTTTGATGGACCCCAAAGATTTATTTAGCGGGTTTTCGAGTAATGCGGTCATATCAATTATCGCCGTGATGATTATTGGTGCAGGTCTCGATAAGACTGGCGTGATGGGGCGATTGGCTTCATTGATCTTGAAGTTTGCTGGACGAACAGAAAAACGCATCATGATTACTATTTCAATCGTGGTGGCTTATATATCCAGTTTTATGCAGAACATTGGTGCGGCAGCATTGTTTTTGCCTGTGGTGAACCGTGTATCAAGGCGAACAGGTATTCCTGTGGGGCGATTGTTGATGCCGATGGGGTTTTGTGCAATTTTAGGTGGGACAGTCACAATGGTGGGGTCAAGCCCCTTGATTCTGTTAAATGATTTACTTAAAAACGCGAATGCTGGCTTGCCTGAAAACGTTCCAAAAATGGAGCCGTTGGGTTTGTTTTCAGTAACGCCTATCGGGATAACGCTGGTAGGTGTTGGTATATTATATTTCTTGATTTTAGGGCGCCGTCTTTTGCCGGTTACTCAGAAAAGTTCAGGCTCATCTCAAAGCTTGCAGCATTTTAAAGATGTGTATGGTATTGATGGAAGAATGTTTGAGGTGGAGGTTCAGCCTAATAGCCGTTTAATTGGTAATACGCTACATGATTTAAACTCTTATGGGCGCGCAGGCTGGATTTTAGGTGTGAAAACGGGCAATGATCTTCGTATTATCCCACCCTCAAATATGATGGTAGATGAGGGGTCTGTATTAGCAATTATGGGGTCAAAAGTTGCTATTGAAGAGTATGCGGCTACACGAGGCTTAAAAGTGCGTCCGGTTATGCGAGAATTTTCTGAACCGTTGAGTGATACCAGTGCGGGTATTGTTGAGGCTGTTATTCCTCCGGATTCGAAGTTAATTGGCCAAACCATTGGTCAAACAAACTTTAGACGTCGTTTTGGTATGCGCGTTCTTGCGGTTTATCGTGTCGACACTATTATCGATGAAAATTTGTCTGAACTGGTCTTTCAAGCGGGTGATACCGTGGTGGCTCACGCCCAGTGGAGTGATTTGGTAAAGGTTGTTGATGGGAATAAAGACTTGGCGGTTGTAACGGATTTTCCGAAAGAGTCATTTCGGCCTGATAAGTTAATTTATGCGGGTATTTCTTTTTTTATCGCCATTAACTTGGTCCTGTTTAGTAGCTTGCCGTTATCTTTGTCGCTGATGGTAGGCGCTGTTGGTATGCTGATCAGTGGCGTTTTGAATATTGATGAGGCATACCGCGCGGTTAGTTGGCAAACTATTTTCCTTTTGGCGTCATTGATTCCTCTCGGTTTGGTGATGGATCAGACGGGTTCTGCTAACTGGATTGCGTCGGTAGTTTTGCAGTTGATGCAAGGATTGCCAGCCTGGGCGGTGCAATTGTTCTTGGCGACATTGGCAACAGCATTCACCTTAGTTATGTCGAATGTTGGCGCAACTATTCTGTTGGTGCCTATTGCTATCAAGATGGCTGTCGGGCTTGATGCTAGTCCAACGATGTTTGCCCTAACCGTTGCTCTAGCAGCATCGAACTCTTTTTTGATTCCGACTCATCAGGTGAATGCATTAATTATGGGGCCGGCAGGTTACAAAGTGACCGATTTTGTTCGAGTTGGGGGACTAATGACGGCAATTATCTTGGTGATGATTGTTTTCATGCTTAATATTTTCTTTTAAACTACATGGGTTTATAGCCCATAATTAAAGTAGTAGAGGAAGAATGAAGTATTTTAAGCGTATAGTTGTATCGGTGTGTGTGTTTCTTTTGTCGGCGTGTAGTGATTCAGATACCTCGGTAGATAATGTGGATGTCACGGCGGGAGATGTTCCCAACTCTTTAGTCGGTGTTTATCGTGGCACTATTAGTGCTAAAGCGGAAGCAGGTCTTTTGAGTGAGCGCTTTACTGAGCCAGTGACGATAACCGTTAGTGAGGATAATACGGTGACATTTTCTGGAGACGATCCAGATGAGGTGTTCACCACGACTATTGGGAGTAATGGTGGTTTTAATGGGAGTTTAACTATCAATGAGGGTGAGTGCGAGGGCGTTGTTAATGTCAGTGGTACTGTTGATGGTTCAACGGCATCTGGAGATATAGGAGGGGATGGCAAGTGTCGAGGCATTGATGTTGACTTAACAGGTTCGTTTTCAGCGACAAAATAAATGGTGACGTGTTTTGGTTGCTCCTTGGTGATGTCTGTCAAATGTTATCTGTTTTTTTGAAACGATAAATATTGTGAAACAGTTTGCGATCAGATTGTTTGTTGTGTTTTTTGACAATATGATTGCCATTCATCAAGGGTGTGTGCCTGAAAAATAGTTAGAGGATTGAAAATGAAAATATTATTAGCATTTATAGCGTCAACATTGTTGTTGCTAAGCGTGCCGGCGTCGGCGCAGAGTCAGTGTGTTGGTTTAAGTAGTAGTCAGTGTAGCGCTAATAAAAGCTGTTCTTGGCGCAAGGCGTCTGTGAATAAAAATAATGTGAAAACAAAAGCGCATTGCCGAGCGTTGCCAAATAAGGCTAAAGCAACAACAAAGAAGACTGCAACAAA
>JBOEGT010000066.1:0-7367 GCA_050633585.1 Arenicella sp. | reverse complement strand
AGATGTGTATAAGAGACAGTACCCTTCCTTTCCTGTTTCGTTCATTCCTTTTCTTTCACCTCCATTTATCTCCATTCCATATTAAAGGGCTTTGACCTCTTATTTTTACTACCCTAATTATTTTTGATTATTACTTTCACCAGTGCGTTCTAATGTTTATATTTTCAGTATCAAACATATCTGGTTCTTTTGAGCCAAAAGCCGTTTTGTTTATACTCTTATATAGGCTCTCGTCAATAAAAAAGAAATCACCACCAAAATCTACCGGTATTGACTCCAACAGAGCGCCTTTTTCAAGAGCCTTTTTAATATTTTCATTTTTTGGAATAAAACTAAAATGCATCAATAAAACCAGCTCACTTAGAAATGCACCTGCTGTAATCATCTTCAAATACTTTTTTTCGATTTCCTCTCCGAATGATGCTTTATTCACATAAGAAATTAATACTTCAAATGTTCTTAAATGTGCTGCTATTAAATCCATTTCACTAAAGTATTTATCGATATATAGCTCTACGTTTTTATCAGTCTGAGAATTCCTCAAACCTATTTCTAAATAATGATAACAATCTTGAAAAACCTCAAAAGGTTTTTTATCACCTTTACCTGAGTAATTTATTTTTTGCCTGCTGTTATACAAAAACTCTAAAAGTTTAAAAAATGAGCTCTCAAAGTTTTGAATCCTCAATACTTCGTACTGACTCTGTTGTAAATCATTTGATTTTTTTAGCTCTTCTTTAGTTGTTTCAAGATTTTTTTCAGAAATTTTAATTGATTTATCTAATCTATCAGTTTGAATATATAAAGCATATAAAACTGCCAATAGTGTTAAAAATCCAAAAATTGCCCCTAACACTCCTCCCAAATAGTCACCAAACACCCCCCAATGTTCAGGTTTTGATGAAATTCCATATTTCTGAAAATGAAAAAAATATGTGCCTGAAACTATAAGTAAGGAAATAAACCCAATATATTGAATGGAATTAACCATTTTCACTAAGTTAATTCCCTTTTTTCTATCATTCATAGTCATCATCCGTAATTAAATCATTAGTGTCCAAGCCAAAGACGTTTAGACAAGGCGGGCGATGTTCTGAGGAGAGGAACATACATTCGTATGTGACGAACCTCAGGTTATCGCCTAACGCAGTATCAACGTCATTCGCGCAGCGTCAGATTAGCCACACTTGCTGTCGCCGCACGACAAACACGTCATACACCCATCCATCAATACCACCGCTTTGGTCGAGCATTTCGCGCAGACGGTTGCATTGGCTGGATAACCGCCGGCTTCCGCTTGTGCGTTATCGGTGTTGATTTCTGTTTGGCCGCCAGACTCTAGTTCTTTGCGTTTTTTGTCGAGGAACGCTTTTTGGTGCTCGTCGAGGTTTTCGGTTGGGATCATGCCGATCATTTGCATGTGCTTTTCGATGGCATGGCCAATTTCAGCCACGAGTGATGGCATGAACACGCCACCCGGTTTGAAGTAGCCACCTTTGGGATCGAACACCGCTTTAAGTTCTTCCACCATAAAGGTGGTGTCGCCACCTTTGCGGAACACCGCTGAGATCAAACGTGTGAGTGCAACCACCCATTGGAAGTTGTCCATGTTTTTGGAGTTGATGAACACTTCAAACGGGCGACGCACTTCGTGCTCGGTGCCTTCGTTTAAAATGATGTCATTGATGGTGATGTACATGGCATGCTCTGACATCGGTGTTTTGACTTTATACGTCGAACCCACCAACATGTCTGGTCGTTTGACCGACTCATGCATGCGAATGACATTGCTTTCTTTTTTGACCGGTTCCGCTGCTTTTGCTTCGGCTGCCGCCGCTTCAGCCGCTTGTGCTTCTGCGTCTTGAACCGAATAGCCTACAATTTTTTTATCAATTTTATTAACCATAATTTTTCTCTTTTACACTGTTTGGTACCTGCAAGGAATATTCCTCGTCTTATGCTTCCATCAGTTTTTCTACATCTATTATTTCTAAAATTCAAAATTTGAGCCGAAGCTTTTATTCTCAGGCTATGCGCTATCGCACGCAAGAGAGGAGTGTACTGAAGTACATGACTCTCTGAGTACGATAGCAACGCCGCATGAGGGCAAAAGCATCACTCACCATTTTAGAATTTTCCGTAGTAGCCCTCTTTTAAGGCATCAAACAGGTTCGCCGCGGTATGCGTCTCGCCATCATATTCAATCTCTTCATTGCCTTTGTATTGCACCGTGGAACCGTCTTCCAAGGTAAAGGTGTAGAGTGTGTTTTCTAAGTCTTCTTCTTTCACTAACACGCCTTGGAACGCTTCCGGGTTGAAACGGAATGTTGTGCAACCCTTCAAGCCTTTTTCGTAGGCATACATGTAGATATCTTTGAAATCTTCATACGGGTAGTCTGTTGGCACATTTGCGGTTTTGGAAATCGATGAATCGACCCATTTTTGCGCAGCGGCCTGAATGTCGACGTGCTGTGTTGGCGTGATGCTGTCGGAAGTCACAAAATTGTCTGGCAAAGCATTTTCTGGTTCTTCCGCATATGGCATCGCATTGTTATTCACAACATTACGGTAAGCCAACAACTCATAAGAGAATACATCGACTTTTTCTTTCGTTTTGCGGCCTTCACGGATGACGTTGCGAGAATAGTGATGGGCAAAGCTTGGCTCAATGCCGTTTGACACATTGTTCGCCATAGACAATGAAATGGTGCCTGTCGGCGCAATCGAACTATGGTGTGAGAAACGCGCACCGTGTTCTGCCAATTCGCTGACTAACTCTGGGTCAACGTCGGCAATTTGTTGCATGTAGCGACTGTATTTTGCGTGCAAAATCTTTCCTTCAATTTTGTCGCCTTGTTTATAGCCATCCGCTTTCATTTCTGGACGACGCGTCAACATTTCTGTGGTGACATCAAAGACTTCACTCATCACTGGTGCCGAGCCCTTTTCTTTGGACAATTCCAATGCTTGACGCCAACCTGTCATGGCCATTTCTTTGGCAATTTTATCCGTGAACGCCACAGACGCTTCGTCGCCGTATGTCATGCCTAGCATTGTGATAGTTGAACCAAGACCCAAGAAGCCCATGCCATGACGACGTTTGCGTTCAATTTCAGCGCGCTGGCCATCTAGTGGCAAGCCGTTGATTTCAACCACATTGTCGAGCATGCGTGTGAAGATGCCGACCACTTCGTCATATTTTTCCCAATCGAAACGTGCTTCGTCTGTGAATGGATCCAAGACAAACTTCGTTAGATTCACAGAGCCTAATAAGCAGCTACCATAGGGTGGCAATGGTTGCTCACCACAGGGGTTGGTCGCACGAATGTTTTCAACAAACCAGTTGTTGTTTTTGTCATTGACTTCGTCGATCAAAATAAACCCAGGTTCCGCGAAATCATAAGTAGACGTCATGATTGCGTTCCATAGGCGCTCTGCACGAATCGTTTTATAGATTTTGCACGCGGTCAACCCTTCAGCGTTTTGCACATAATCGCCTTGCACTGGGAAGCGGCGCCACACCACTTCGTCAGGGTTGTTCATGTCAAGCTCACCGCTATCCACTTCTTTTTGAGTGAGCGGGAAAGACAATGGCCAATCTGCATTCTGTTTGACTGCTTCAATGAATTCAGCCGTAATCAGCAACGACAAGTTAAATTGGCGTAAACGCCCGTCTTCACGCTTTGCTTTGATGAAATCCATGACATCAGGGTGGCTCACATCAAATGTGGCCATTTGCGCGCCACGGCGACCGCCCGCAGACGACACGGTGAAACACATTTTGTCGTAGATATCCATGAACGACAATGGCCCAGAGGTGTAAGCACCTGCACCAGACACATACGCGTTTTTAGGGCGCAATGTTGAGAATTCATAACCAATGCCGCAGCCTGCTTTCAAGGTCATGCCGGCTTCATGGTTTTTATTTAAGATGTCGTCCATTGAATCAGTAATCGTGCCCGATACTGTGCAGTTAATGGTCGATGTGGCAGGCTTATAAGCTTGTGCACCCGCATTGGAGATGATGCGACCTGCAGGCAATGCGCCATTGGCCAATGCCCAAACAAAACGCTCATGCCACTTTGATCTTAGCTCTTCTGTTTTTTCAACTTCAGATAGTGCTTTTGCCACACGGCTATAGGTGTCGGCGATGTTTTGATCAACGGGGTTGCTGGCTTTGTCTTTTAAACGATACTTCGTGTCCCAAATGTCTGTGGATGTATCTTGCAATGGCATATCACGCAATTGCTCATGACCGCCAGTGGATGCTGCTTTCGTTGTGATGTCTTTCATTGGCGTCACTGTCTCAGTTGCAATGGCATCAACGACGTCATGCTGTGTTTGTACTTGTTTTTCGGTGGCTGCATTAGCCATAAGTAAACTCCCGTGATAATCCACGTCTCTTCTATTATCTGATTAACAATCCTAGTTTCACCATAACTCTTCGACACCAGCACTGTCACGTCCATCCCAAACGTGGGTTGCTTTTATCAAGAGCAATAATCAAACACTTTTCTTTCATTTTCTTACTCTGCTGTTTGCTCTTGCGCCAAAACCCTTAGCGGCCATTGATCACTTGAACAATTAACAACACTTTCACCCACTTTTTTCATCGCACTCCAATCCACCTAACAGCTTTTTGAGCGATGATTTGCGCACTTCTTTTTCGTTATTTCATTAACTTTTTCAGTGAGTTATGCGCTTAAATTCGTTTTATTTTGTATAAAACCTTGCCAAATGGCAAAAACGAATCTTTTTCTCTTATTATTAAAAACCACTATATATTGGGTTTTTTTATTCTGTGCGGACAAGATAATGGGTATTAAATAGAAACTCAAGCACTTTGTTATAAAAAATTATTACGTAATGGAAACATTTATGAAACCTAAGAAGAATCAAGACGATATTCTTGAAAACTTATTCAAAAAAGAAAGATTTCATGATGAGAGAGACGGATTTACGCTATATTCCTTTAAGGAGTTATACTGACCTATCGAACAAAGCGATATATAACTAATCATTGACCACCAACTCGCTCAAGCACCGAAAATGCTACAAAACTTAGCCATGAAAAGACCGATTACTCACTTTTCTTTATTGACACTTTTTTTGCGAAAAATTCGGATGCACACCTTATTAATCACCATGAGCTTAGTCGTGGTGAATTCACATGTGAATGCACAAGAAATCAGCACACCGGAACGGTTAGCGGCGTATGAAGGCAATCCTGAGGCTCAATTTAAGCTGGCACTATTTTACTCCCAAGAAACCAGCAACAAAGCTCCAAACTTTAAACGCGCAGCTTATTGGTATATGCAAGCTGCACGCCAAGGCATGGCAAATGCGCAATACAATTTAGGCCACTTTTACTTGCAAGGCATTGGCGTTGAACAGAACACCAGCAAAACCATTCAATGGTGGGAACAAGCGGCTCACCAAAACTATTCTCCTGCGCAACACAATATAGGCACGGCCTACTTTGAGGGCGTGGGTGTTGAAGCCAATGCCGAACTCGCCAAGCTGTGGTTTCAACGTTGCGCTGATCTTGGCAGTGAAGCTTGCACGCAGTCACTCACTGTGGTGAAAGAAAACACAACCGATTCATCATCAACAGAACACTCACACACGCCTGAACCGCAACCGAAGCGCGCTAACACGGCACGCATTATCTCGGCACACATTCAAGCGCGCCCAAGCAGCACCGTCATTGCCAAACTGAACTCACAACAAGCCTATGAAGTCATTGAGACACGCGGTAATTGGCAGAAAGTTAAACTGAAGCAGGCGGTGGAAGCGTGGTGTTACAAGAGCTATGTGCGCATTAACAAACAAAACGCCACACTCACTGGCGACAAAGTGCGTGCGAGAACCACACCGTCGACACAAACTGGAAAAATTATTACCGAGTTAACCAAAGGCACCCAATTCACAGTGCTGGAAGAAAAAGATAAGTGGGTGAAGCTAGCACTGCCTGATCACATCGCGTGGATTAAAACACCTGAAAAAAAACCACACACGCGCATCGCAAAAACAGCCACCCAAGGCCCAAGCTCGGACATCAAGTCAGCTAATCGCACAATCAAAATTTCAGCACCAGCAAAACTCCAACAAGGTTATGCTTTTTTAGACAGGCGCAGTGACGATGAGTGGTTGTTTCAATCAAACCCCGAACAATTCACGTTGTTGCTCAGCAGTTTTGACAATAACAGTGGCTTAAAGCAGTTTGCCAATCAAGTGAATCTCGCGAACAACACTGACATGCATCTCCTCTTAGCGAAACGCGAAAACATTGAATGGAAATATGCTGTGTTTGGCAACTTCGATTCGCCAGAGACTGCGAAGCAGGCAATCAAGCAATACAGCTTCCAATCGGTTTACATCGAGCGCATTGGCAACATCCAAGAACAACGCTGTAGTGCGTGGAAAACCACAATTCCAGCCCCCAAAAAGTTGCCTAATTTCTGCCTAAAGAAAACAGCCGTTAACTCTTAGCGCGATGAACGTTTACATTAAAAATGGCTTTTGCTTCGTGATCATTCAGAATGACTATCCAACTGAGACATGTATTCAGAAATTTCATGAAAATATCCAGGTAGCATTTCGGCTAGTAAATCACGCCCATCTTGAGTCAAACTGATTTGCTTTGCCCTACCATCGTCTTTATCTAATGAAGATACGACCAAGCCATCTTTTATTAAACGTTGCAATGCACGAGTCATCACAGGCTTAGACACATCCAATCGCTCAATGATGTCAACAGCACTTAAACTGTGCCTTTCAATTTCACGATCAATCACCATTAGCACTAAAAAACGCAATTGCGACAATTGATACGTTGAAAAGTATGTTTCTAACCTTCTCACCAACACACTGGCTTGCCTCATCATTAACAATGCATTCGTGACTGAACTGGGTTCCACACCTTCGATTTGATCAACATAGCCACACACCATCTCTTGGCTAGGTAATTCTTTCAGAAAAAACATAACACCTCTTTCTTCTGCCCACTAAAGGGCTAAGCAACTTTACGTAATCGCGTAATTTCCACAGGACAAGACAACCATTGTTCATACTTTTGGAAAACATGAACAATATAAGGTTGTGCATAATGCTCATCTAATGCCTGTTGGTTAGCCCACTCCTCATAAAGAAACAAGCTGGCATCAGATTCTCCTTGCGTGAGCTCAAATTGGTAACACCCTTTTTCATTCCGTGTTTGATCAATAATACTCAACAAGGCAGCCTTTGCCTGGTCGTAGTACTCCTGTTTAGGTGTAATTTGTACAAAAAGTAAAAATGCGTCATTCATAAATCACCGTTTATATTAAAATAGTTATCATGGTAACTATTTTAATATAATCAAAACC